>NZ_AMYW01000045.1:0-31190 GCF_000335775.1 Flavobacterium sp. WG21 | reverse complement strand
CACCCTTTTCCCTCCGAGCAATCGGAGGGAGAGAACTTTCTTAACTAAAAAACTTATTTGTTTCTTTATCTCAGTATGTTAAAATATTGTTTTAATTATCAATTGTTAATTATCAATTGTCAATTAAAAAGTTGCCCAAGCAACTAACAGCCTTAAGGTGGTTATTGCGGCGGGGCTCACCTCTTCCCATCCCGAACAGAGAAGTTAAGCCCGCCTGCGCAGATGGTACTGCAGTTATGTGGGAGAGTATGTCGTCGCCTTTCTTTTGAAGAACCCTATCCAATTCGGATAGGGTTTTTTGTTTTATACTATTTTTAAATCCTTATGCGCTTTGTGTAAATCTTTGCGATTAAAAAATAAAACGCGGATGATACGGATTCGCTAGGCGAAAACGCGGATTAAGACGGATTTTTTATTGGCTGTAGATGGCTTTTGCCCTTTCAGGGCGATATTTATTGTTCATTTTGGTTCATAATGCTTCGCACCATGCTCTCTGCTTTTCGGGCTTTCAGCCCTTTTTCCTTGTGTGCTTTGCGTAAACCTTTGCGGACTTTGCGGTTAAAAACTTTAGTTCTTTTTTTCTTTAAATATTCTTTTTATCATAGACTGCGTTAGGGATGGAAGCGATATCCTTTTGCGATGTCCATATTTCTAAAAATTCCCTGAAACTTCTATCGCAAAAGATTTAGCGGACAGCCCGACCCAAAGGGGAACGCCATAATTGATCTATTAATTTTGTTTTTGTTAAAATACAGTCATTTTTTGTTTTTTAAGATGGTGTGATAGATTTTTTTAAATGCTATTGAGTATTTTTGTTTGAAACATTATAAATTAAGTATGAAAAAAACTATTGTATTGTTGACACTGTTTGTAATTTCAAATTTAAGTGCTCAGCAGCGCCCTAAGTTGGTGGTAGGTATTGTGGTAGACCAGATGAAAATGGAATATTTGTATCGGTTCTCAGATGATTTTTCGTCTAATGGATTTAAGAGATTGATGAATAATGGATATACTTTTCAGAATATGCATTACAATTATATGCCTACTTACACTGCTCCTGGTCATGCGTCTATTTATACGGGGACCACACCGGCAACTCATGGAATTGTAGGAAATGAATGGTTTAGCAGAACACTTGGTAAAGATACCTATTGCACGGATGATGCTAGTGTGAAAACAGTAGGCGATGGTACTGCTGAAGAAGGCGCGATGTCTCCTAAAAACTTACTAAGTACTACTATTACTGATGAAGTGAGAATGGGGACTAATTTTGAAGGTAAAGTGATCGGAATGAGTTTGAAAGATCGTGGAGCGATTTTACCAGCCGGACATTTTGCGAATTGGGCTTTCTGGTACAGTAAGACAGGTTCTTTTATTTCGAGTACTTTTTATGGTGAAAAGTTACCAGAATGGGTTTCGGAATTCAATAATGAAAAGCGTTATATGACGTATATCAATAAAGGATGGGATTTGTATAAGCCACTTTCAGTTTATAATGAGAGTTTACCGGATAATAATCCATACGAAGGGAAGTTGTATGGAAGTGCTGCGCCGGTTTTTCCTTATGATTTAAAGGGTATGTATGAGAAGAATGACGCAGGGGTTTTGAGAGCTACTCCTTATGGAAATGACTTGTTGGCAGAATTTGCGATGAAGGCTATCGAGAAGGAAGAGTTAGGGAAAGATAGTATAACTGATTTTCTAACAGTAAGTTTTTCTTCTACAGATTATGTGGGACATTTACTTGGACCAAGATCGATGGAACTTCAGGATACTTATTTAAGATTGGATCAAACAATTGCTGACTTTTTAAATTATTTAGATAAAACGGTTGGGAAAGATAATTATTTGTTATTTTTAACAGCTGATCATGCGGGTGCTGAGAATGTGATCTATTTAAAGGATCGAAAATATAATGTAAACAATTATCCGGTTAAGGATGTTAGAAAGAGTCTGCAGGATTTTTCAGTGAAAACATTTGGTGTTGATTTGATTTTAAATTATTCGAACTTTAATGTGTTTTTGAATAAGCCAGTTCTTAAGAAAAAAGGACTTGATTTAGTAAAAGTGAAGCAGAGTTTTAAAGAGTTTTTGATTTCACAGCCACAAGTTAAAAGAGCATATACAGAAGAGGAAATTTTAGCAAATTCCGGAAAGGATTATTATCTTGATTTTATAGCGAAAGGTTATGATGTAACTCAAAACGGAGATTTGATTATCCTTGATAAACCTGGAAATATTGAATATTCTACTACAGGAACATCACATGGAACTCCTTATAGTTATGATACACATGTGCCGGCTATTTTTTATGGATGGCATATTAAAAAAGGTGAGTCATACGACAAAAAGGCTATAACTGAAATTGCGCCGACAATAGCCCAAAAAATTAAAGTAACTTTTCCAAATGGAACAGAAGCAAAAGTGTTGCAGGAAGTTCTGGATGAAAAATAGTTCTTCTGTACTTGAAAGCTATATAGAACCTGTCATGTTTTGTGACAGGTTTTTTTATGCGTAAAAAAAAAGGCTTTTCAATTAAGAAAAGCCTTTTGATAGTGATTTAGTAAGCACTTATTTTAATGTTAGCACTATGCGTTTGCTAACACTATTTCTTCGTCGAAAGGTAAATTCCACGCTTCAGCAACTCCTTTGTAAAGGATTTTTCCATTAGCAATGTTTAATCCTTTTTTCAATTCTTCGTTTTCGTTACAAGCTGTCTCCCATCCTTTGTTTGCTAATTGTACAGCATAAGGTAAAGTAGCATTTGTTAAAGCTAAAGTAGAAGTGTAAGGAACAGCTCCCGGCATATTTGCTACACAATAGTGAACAATATCATCGATGATGAAAGTTGGGTTTTCGTGAGTTGTAGGAGTACAAGTCTCGATACATCCACCCTGATCTACAGCTACGTCAACAACAACAGTTCCTGGACGCATTAATTTTAACATGTCACGAGTAATTAAGTGAGGTGCTTTTGCTCCCGGGATCAAAACGGCACCAACAATTAAATCAGCTGTAGCGATTGCTTTAGTGATATTGTAGTGGTTAGACATTTCTGTGTTCACGTTAGCTGGCATGATATCATCTAAATAACGTAAACGTGGTAAGCTTAAATCCATGATAGTAACCTGAGCACCTAAACCAGCAGCCATTTTAGCAGCTTGAGTTCCTACGATTCCTCCTCCTAAAACCAATACTTTTGCTGGTGGAACACCTGGAACACCTCCTAAAAGAATTCCTCTTCCTTTTAATGGTTTTTCAAGGTATTTTGCCCCTTGTTGGATAGCCATACGACCTGCAACTTCAGACATTGGTACTAATAATGGTAAACTGCGGTCTGCTTTTTCAACTGTTTCGTAAGCTAAACATACAGCACCTTTCTCAAGCATAGCATGAGTTAATGGCTCTGATGAAGCAAAGTGGAAGTATGTGAATAATAATTGATCTTTTTTGATTAATGGGTATTCAGAAGCAATAGGCTCTTTTACTTTAATAATCATTTCTGCAATGGCATATACTTCTTCAATAGTTCCTAAAACTACCGCACCTGCATTTGCATATTCATCATCACTGAAACCACTTCCTAAACCGGCTGTAGCTTGTACGTAAACAGTATGTCCGTGTTTTTTCATTTCAGAAACTCCTGCAGGAGTTAATGCTACACGGTTCTCATTGTTTTTGATTTCTTTTGGAACACCTATTATCATTTTGTTATCTTTTTTATTTTTTGTTGAAATTGTTTTACAAAACTACAGATAGAGAATATATTATTGATTAATGTGGAATAAATAAGAAAATATTATTTTATTTTATACTTTTACAGAAAAATATACTGTTTCAGGAAAGCAAATTGCCTCTAAAAAGAAAAAATGACTAAATTTTATTAATCAATGAAAACGTTTTCGTTATGGCTTTAGATGAAATTGACAAGAAAATCTTACGACTTTTACAGGAAAATGCGCATTATACTTTAAAAGACATTGCGAACAAGATAAATCTATCTCTGACACCGGTTCATGACAGGGTGAAACGTCTTGAAAAAGAGGGTGTTATAGAGAAGTATGTCTCTATTTTGAACAAGAAAAAACTCGGTAATAATTTAACGGTGTATTGTCAGGTGACCCTCACGAAGCAGACTTATGATACTTCGGAAGGATTCAATCAGTCTATTTTAAATCTGCCTGAAGTGGTGGAGTGTAATTATGTTTCGGGAAATTTTGATTATATGTTGAAAGTTGTCATTCCTGATATGGAAAGTTTTCATCACTTTCATCAAAAAAAATTAGCAGTTCTTCCTGAAGTTTCTCTGATCAATACTGTTTTTGTAATTTCAGAGGTAAAGAGTACTACAGTTTTACCAATATAGTTTACAAAAGTGCTATGGATTCATTTTAATCGGGTAGAATTGAAGTGACTACAACTAAAATACAAAAGCCATCAAGAAAACTTGATGGCTTTTGCTGTATGAATGGTTTTGGTGTATCCTAGTAGTAAGTAAAACGTCTTACTTTGGCAATGTATTTCGCCAGACGAATTACCTGGTGGCTATAGCCGTATTCGTTATCGTACCAAATGTATAAGACGATATTTTTACCATCTTTAGAAACAATTGTAGCGTTACTGTCATAGATTGAAGGAGCTGAAGTTCCTACGATGTCTGATGAAACCAATTCGTTGTTCAATGAATATTTGATTTGCTCTACTAATTCACCTTCCAAAGCGTATTTCTTCATGATCTTGTTGATAGCCAGGATCGAAGTTGCTTTTTTAACTTCTAAGTTTAAAACTACCAATGAACCGTTTGGAACAGGAACTCTGATGGCATTAGATGTTAATTTTCCTTCTAATGATGGCAATGCTTTTGCAACGGCACTTCCTGCCCCGGTTTCGGTAATGACCATGTTTAAAGCTGCTGCTCTTCCACGACGGTATTTTTTATGCATATTGTCAACCAAATTCTGGTCGTTTGTATAGGCGTGGATAGTTTCTAAGTGTCCTTTTACTACTCCTAAAGTATCCTCAACAGCTTTTAATACCGGTGTGATAGCATTTGTCGTGCAGGATGCAGCAGAGAAAATATCAATTTCGTCAGGATTGTACTCGTTATGGTTTACTCCGTGAACGATATTTGGAACTCCTTTTCCAGGAGCAGTCAATAAAACTTTACTGGCTCCGTTAGAAGTTAAGTGTCTTTTTAAAGCTTCTTCTGTTGTAAAAGCTCCTGTATTGTCAATAACTAAGGCCTCATTGATTCCGTATAAAGTATAATCAATTTCTTCCGGTGAATTTGCTGTAATGATATGAACGGTAGTTCCGTTGATAATTAATGCATTGTTCTTTGGATCGGCAGTAACAGACCCCTGAAAATCTCCATGTATTGAATCGTATCTTAAAAGAGAAGCTCTTTTCTCTAATGTCGAAGCATCATTTTTGTCTCTGGTAACAATCGCTCTTAGTCGCAATTGATTTCCTTTACCGGTTTTAGACATTAATTCTCTGGCTAATAAACGGCCAATTCTTCCGAAACCATATAAAACAACATCTTTTGGTTGAATTTCTTCTGAAGATTTTGCTTCTTTCAATTTATCGATTACAAAATATCGCGCATCAGGATACTTTTCATCTTCCAAACGATATTCGTAAGTTAGTTTTCCAAGATCTAACTTAGCAGGTGGAAGATCTAAAGATAAAATAACTCTCGCGATTTCCACTGAATCAAAAATGGTGATAGGCTTGCCTACAAATTCACCGGCATATTGATGCAAATTGATAATATCGCTGACATTTTGATCCAGTAATTGGTTTTTGAAAAGAACCATTTCAATGGATTTGTCATACCATAAATCGCTTATGATTTTGATTAATTCGACACCAGCTCTTCTTCGGTCGACTTGTAATGATACCTCTTTTTGGTACAAAGATTTTTTGCTCATAATTGATTAAATTGAAAAAATAAATAGACGACTATTTTTAAATTTTGCGCAAAAGTACCCATTTCAATCGATTTCGTAAACTGTTTTATGATTTATTTTTGAAATTTGTATAAAAAATAATTTTTCCTAATTAGTTAAAAATTGAGCTTATGATAATGAAAATGGGAGCTCATTTGCGAAGGAAAACAAAAAAGTCACCTTATTTCTAAGATGACTTTTTTAGGAGTTTTCAGTCGCAGTTTTCAGTTTTCAGTGTAAAAAAGAAAACTATGACTGTAAACTATGACTGTAAACTGAGACTGTAAACGGGGAGACTTAAATAATAATTCTGAGAATTTCTCCCGACTTACTGATCATTTCAAGACGCACACTTTGTCCGTCATTTTTATTGTTTAAAAGTTTAGAAACAGTTTCAATGTTGGTTGCTTTTACATTATCAATACTTAAGATAATATTGCCTTGAAGCTCATTTTGATACTGCATTAAGTTTTCATTCGTGATGCTTCTGATTTTTACACCATAATCAATTTTGAATTTCTTTTTATCTGAGGCATCGATGTTTTCCAGCTCAATTCCTTTAAATTCAGTACTAAAGAATTCATTTTTACTTAAGGTTACCGGAACTGTTTTTGTTTTTCCATCTTTAATATAGGTCACTTTTACAACATCCTTAGGACGTTTGGTATTAATATAACCGGACAGATCTGCATAAGTGGCAATGTTCTGGTCGTCAAGTTTTATAATAATATCTCCTTTGCCCAATCCTGCTTTTTCGGCTCCGGAATTTTTGGAAACTTTACTAATATAGAAACCTTGTGTTTCTGTAATTCCTAATTCTTTAGAAGCGGTACTGTTTAATTCACCACCTTCAACACCCAAAATACCTCTTTGTACATTTCCGAATTCCATAATGTCTTCGATTATTTTTCGGGCAATATTAGACGGAACAGCAAACGAATATCCGACATAAGAACCGGTCATAGAAGAGATCATAGTATTGATACCGATCAATTCACCTCTGGTGTTTACTAATGCACCACCACTATTTCCGGGGTTTACAGCCGCATCTGTTTGAATGAATGACTGAATTCCGTTAGTATCCAGATTTCGGGCTTTTGCCGAAACAATTCCCGCAGTAACCGTAGACGTTAAATTATACGGGTTTCCTACTGCCAAAACCCACTCTCCGATTTTTACAGAATCAGAATTAGCAAAAGCGGTATAAGGCAATTTTTCATCAGCATTAATTTTCAGTAAAGCGATGTCCATTTTAGAATCGGTACCTATTAATTTTGCTTTGTATGATTTTTTATTGTTTAAAGTAATTTCGATTTCTGTAGCATCTTTAATCACGTGATTATTGGTTACAATGTATCCGTCTTCCGAAATAATAACTCCGGATCCGGTTCCAACTTGCTCCTGCTGTTGTTGACCTCCATAACCGTAGAAAAATTCCATCATAGGATTGCTGACGGTTCTTCGCGAGACATTTTTTACGTGAACAACAGTGTGAATGGTTTTGTCTGCGGCCGCTGTAAAATCAACCGTTTCAGCAGATAGTGCTACGTTTCTTCCAAATGAGTTGGGGGCAAGAGTAACAACAGAATTTCCTCTTCCAAAAAAAAGAATTGCTGCTTTCAAATAATAATTTGTAAGCACCAAGGGTAGTTGCACCACTAAGCAGTGAAACTAAAAATAAGGTTGAAAATCTTTTCATATTACAGTTTATATTATTGGTTATTTTAACGTAAAAATACTTCAAAAAATTATCTGAGAAAATGGTTTAACGCTCTTTAACAATGATTAACATTTCATTAATTATTTGTTCGTACTTTTGTGTCAGTTAATGTAAAAAAAATGCAAATAGAATTTTATAAATATCAGGGTACCGGGAACGATTTTATTATGATTGACAACCGTTCAGAGTTCTTTCCAAAAGATAATATTAAATTGATTGAGCGACTGTGCGACAGACGTTTCGGGATTGGTGCCGACGGACTTATCTTACTCGAAAATGATACGGAAACGGACTTCAGAATGGTCTATTATAATTCAGACGGAAATCAGAGTTCGATGTGCGGAAATGGCGGTCGTTGTCTGGTAGCTTTTGCCAATCAGTTGGGGGTTATTGACGACAAAACTACCTTTATTGCAACAGATGGATTGCATCATGCTTCGGTGGGAGAGGATGCTATTATTTCCTT
Source organism: Flavobacterium sp. WG21 (assembly GCF_000335775.1). Taxonomy (NCBI): domain Bacteria; kingdom Pseudomonadati; phylum Bacteroidota; class Flavobacteriia; order Flavobacteriales; family Flavobacteriaceae; genus Flavobacterium; species Flavobacterium sp. WG21. The sequence goes on along the minus strand of NZ_AMYW01000045.1, from coordinate 23,053 downwards.
GCAAATGATTGATGTGGATGAAGTGAAAAAGTACGATTCTTACACGTTCTTAAATACGGGTTCACCACATCATGTGCAGCTTGTAGAGGATTTAGAACATTATAATGTGAAAGAAAATGGTGCCGCAATTCGTTATGGCGAATTATATGGTGAAAAAGGAAGTAACGTTAATTTTGTAAAAAAAGTAGACGATAGTACTTTTTCATTGCGTACTTATGAAAGAGGTGTTGAAGATGAAACTTTGGCTTGCGGAACCGGAGCAACGGCAGTGGCAATTGCAATGAACGCTATTGGTTTAACAGATAAAACGTCAATTCATCTGAATGTTGAAGGCGGAAAATTGGTGGTTTCTTTTGAGAAGTCAGACGAACATTTTACCAATGTTTTTTTAACCGGGCCAGCCAAATTCGTTTTCAAAGGAACGATTGAAATTTAATTAGCCTCAAACGATCCAAAATCAGCAATCTAAAATCTAAAATCAAATGATAACACTCAAAGGCGATTCAATTTATCTGCGGGCACTGGAACCTGACGATCTGGAGTTTGTGTATGCCATGGAGAATGATGAGCGCATTTGGGAAGTCAGTAACACCCAAACGCCCTATAGCAGGTTTTTGATCCGCCAGTATCTCGAAAATGCACAGCAGGATATTTATGAGGCCAAGCAATTGCGTTTGGCGATCTGTCAGGATCAGGACTTTCCGGCGATCGGATTAATTGATTTGTTTGAATTTGATCCGAAAAATAACAGAGCAGGGATTGGGATAGTCATTCAAAAGGATGAAAACAGAAATCAAAAAGTTGGATCTGAGGCATTAGGACTTTTAATTAAGTATGCATTTCACCATTTAAATTTGCACCAATTATATGCAAATATTGCTATGGGAAATGCAGCAAGTGTAGCTCTTTTTACTAAATTTGGCTTTGAGAAAATAGGAATTAAGAAGGACTGGGTTTTGCTCCATAACAAATATCAGGATGAAGCAATGTTTCAGTTAATTAATAAACACATTTAAATTTAAAACTTTGAGCATAAAAAAAATCATCACGTTAACTGCTGTTGCCGTAATTTCAGTTTTATTGGTTTACGGATTTATTTTAATTAGTAAAATCTTCAGTGCCAATACCAAATTCGAGGAGAAAGAATTGTACGTGTATGTTCCAACTGGAGCAAAGTATACCGATGTGAAGAAAATATTGGAGCCCTATATCAAGAATTTCGAAGATTTTGAAATGGTGGCTAACAAAAGAAGTTATCCTGAAAATGTAAAGTCAGGTCGTTTTTTGCTTAAAAAAGACATGAACAATATAGATTTGGTTCGCGCTATGCGTTCTAATGTTCCGGTAAAATTAGCTTTTAATAATCAGGAGAGATTGGAAAATTTTGCAGGAAGAGTAGGTTCTGAAATCGAAGCAGACAGTTTATCGCTATTGAAAGCCTTTAGAGATCCGGAATTTTTAGCTGCAAATGGTTTTAATGAAGAGAACGTCTTCGCTATGTTTATTCCGAATACTTATGAAATCTACTGGAATACTTCAGCAGAGAAGTTTCGTGATAAAATGATCAAAGAATATCACAATTTTTGGACTGCAGAGAGAATCGAAAAGGCAAAAAAGCAAGGATTAACTCCGGTTCAGGTTACTATTTTAGCTTCCATCGTTCATAAAGAGTCCGTAAAGAAAGATGAAAGACCTCGTATTGCAGGTGTTTATTTGAACCGTTTACGTTTAGAAATGCCATTACAGGCTGATCCAACGGTAATTTACGCTTTAAAACTTAGAAACAATAATTTCGATCAGGTAATTAAAAGAGTTTTTTACAACGACTTGATTATGAAATCGCCTTACAACACTTACGTGAATATCGGACTTCCCCCGGGACCAATTGCAATGCCTGATATTACAGCCCTTGATGCTGTTTTAAACCCGGAGAAAAACGATTATATTTATTTTTGTGCAAGCGTCGAACGTTTCGGATACCATGAATTCGCTGCTACTTTGGCAGAACACAATGTAAATGCAAAAAAATATTCAGACTGGATTGCTAGTCAGGGAGTAACAAGATAGTTTTGAATTTTAAAAGCATATTTTTTTTATCGGTTTTAGGGTTTTGGAGTGTTTTTTCTGTAAACGCTCAAAGCAGGGTTGAAAGTTTTTTAACACCTTCGGATACTTTAAATAAAAAAAGACAAAATACAGTCATAATTACCGAAGCTACTCTGGCTTCGGTAACTTTGCTTGGTTTGAATCAGCTTTGGTATGCTGATTATCCCCGCTCTAATTTTCACTTTATAAATGATAATAACGAATGGCTTCAGATGGATAAGGTGGGGCATATGTATTCTGCCTATCATTTAGGAAGATTTGGTGCTGAAATGATGAAATGGAGTGGTGCTGATCAAAAAAAACAATTAATTTACGGTGCAGGTTTTGGCTTTGCCTTTCTGACGGCTGTCGAAGTATTGGATGGATTTTCATCAGAATGGGGTGCATCTTCAGGAGATGTTATTGCTAATGCCACCGGTACTGCCTTATATGTTTCTCAGGAATTACTTTGGAAAGAACAGCGTATTGTTCCAAAATTCTCTTTTCATACTACACAATATGCAAATTTAAGGCCTAAAGTATTGGGAAGTTCGTTAAATGAACAGCTTTTGAAAGATTATAATGGGCAAACCTATTGGCTCTCTGTAAATCTTCATTCTTTCGCGAAAGAGAGTAAAATTCCAAAGTGGTTAAATGTAGCCTTTGGGTATGGAGCCGATGGAATGTTAACCGGAAATTTACAAAATGATAATCCTGATTTCACACAAAACCCGAAAAGATTTCGTCAGATTTATCTTAGTTTTGACGTAAATTTGAACAAAATTGAAACAAAATCACATTTTTTAAAGACTATTTTTTCCATTTTTAACACGATAAAAATTCCGGCGCCAACTCTCGAATACTCCGCCAATAAAGGGCTTAAAGCGCATGCCTTCTATTTTTAGAAAACATTAACTTGTTGATTATCAGTATAATTTGTTTTTTATTACCTTTGCACCGTAGAAATTTCAAAAAGGTGACAGCGTTTTGAAGAAAAACAATTTATGATAAAGAAGTGGTATTTTTATGCGAGTTTGATCGTTATTATTACATTTTTGACTTTGGGTTTTAAACCCTTTAATCTGGAAACCAAACCGTGGTTTCTAATAGAAAAAACAGATGGATCTGAATACGTATTTCCATCACAGGAAGAGGATGATTATCCTACCTTACACAAATTAAACACCCCATTTACCGGAAAACGTCTTATTGGATTCAAAGAAGCTGTAGCTTTTAAGGAATCTCAAGGGAAATATCGTTTGGTAAATTCGCTAGGTTATATGGGGAAATATCAATTTGGGACTCAGGCACTGAGAGCTATTGGTGTTCAAAACAACAAAGCCTTTTTAAAAGACCCTGCCTTACAGGAAAAAGCATTTCTGGTGTTATTGTCTAGAAACAAATGGATTTTACGCAATGAGATCGAAAAGTATGAAGGGAAAATTATTAACGGTATTGAAATTACAGAGTCTGGTATTTTGGCTGCTGCTCATCTTGGTGGTGCAGGTTCAGTTAAAAACTTTTTTAAGAACAAAGGAGGGCAACACTTTAGAGATGCCTACGGAACTTCTTTAAAAAGTTACCTTAAAGCCTTTGGCGGTTATGATCTTTCGTTTATTGAAGCGGATAGTAACGCTACAATACACCATTAATAAAGTGTAAGCTTTATAGAAAAAACCTGCTTTTAACAGCAGGTTTTTTTATACTTGTTTTTTTATCAGTACTTATCCTTGTCATTTCGACGAAGGAGAAATCACATAAGAAGCTCGACAAAGATTGGCAGTTTCTTTGAGGAATTTCTTTGAGGAGTTTCTTTGTAGAATTACTGTTGTGATTTCTCCTTCGTCGAAATGACACGCTGAGTCTGAAAATGGATGGTGATTTTCTTTATAGCATGCTAGAGATCCTATTGTAAAATTTACGTTTACTATTAAAAATAATGATTAAGAAACTCAAATACTGGATTTTGTTCTTTAATTAATGCTAGTTTTTTATCTCTATTCCATTTTTTCAACTCTTTTTCTCGTGTAATAGCCTCGTGAATCCAAGTGAATTTTTCGTAGTATACTAAAAATTGAATATTATATCTTGATGCAAATGTTTTTGTACCGTTTTCTATATTTTGTTTGTGCTGATGTAATCTTAGTTTTAAATTGTTAGTAACACCAATGTAAAAAGTCGAACGATGTTGGTTGGTTATAATATAGACATAATAAGTATGAAAGCCAGATTGAGGATTGAACATAATATATTATTTTGTACGAATATACTTTGTTTTATTGTTTGTTTTGAAAAATTTTTTCATGCCGTGTCATTTCGACGAAGGAGAAATCACATAAGAAGCTCGGCAAAGATTGGCAATTTCTTCGTGGAATTTCTTTGAGGAGTTTCTTTGTAGAATGGCTCGTGTGATTTCTCCTTCGTCGAAATGACAATTGGAGTGTGACAATAGGAGGCTGGCAAAGATTGAAAGTTTTTTTGTTGAGAAAAATACAGAATAAAAAAAGAGAGACATTTGTCTCTCTTTTGTAAAATTTTATTCTTCAGTTTAAACCTGTAGTGAAAACAGGTTTCTTTACATTGTATTTTAATCAATTAAAATTTCTAAGATTTTAATGGCCGCTTCACTAATTTTTGTTCCGGGACCAAAGACTGCTACCGCTCCGGCATCAAAAAGAAATTGGTAATCCTGAGCAGGAATTACTCCTCCTACAATGACCATAATATCTTCGCGGCCGTGTTTTTTAAGCTCTTCAATCACCTGAGGGACTAAAGTTTTATGTCCGGCAGCCAGTGATGAAACTCCTAAGATGTGAACGTCATTTTCAACCGCTTGTTTGGCAGCTTCGGCCGGAGTTTGGAAGAGCGGACCTATGTCTACGTCGAAACCTACATCGGCATAACCTGTCGCAACTACTTTTGCACCTCGGTCATGTCCGTCTTGTCCCATTTTAGCAATCATAATTCTGGGACGTCTTCCTTCTTGTTTGGCAAAGGCATCAGCTAATTGTTTTGCCTTTTCAAAATTCTCGTCATTTTTTATTGCTGCACTATACACACCGCTAAAGGATTTAATTTGTGCTTTGAATCTGCCGAATACGCTTTCAAGGGCATCGCTAATCTCTCCTAAAGTCGCTCTGTTTCGGGCTGCTTCAATTGCGATTGCGAGTAAGTTACCTTCTCCGGTCTTTGCACAATGAATTAATTTTTCGAGTGATTGATTTACTTTTTCAGTATCTCTGGTTTCTTTAATTTTTTGAAGTTGATCTACTTGCTGCTTGCGAACCATTTGGTTGTCAACATCCAGAATGTGTAGAGGATCTTCTTTTTCTAATCGGTATTGATTTACACCAACAATTATATCTTGTCCGCTGTCTATTCTGGCCTGTTTTCTTGCCGCAGCTTCTTCGATTCTTAATTTCGGAATTCCCGCCTCAATAGCTTTGGTCATCCCGCCTAATTCTTCCACTTCTTCGATAAGTTTCCAGGTGCTTTTGAGAATTTCATCGGTTAAGCTTTCTACATAATAACTTCCTCCCCATGGATCAACGGTTTTGGTAATTTTAGTTTCTTCCTGTAAAAAGATCTGCGTATTACGCGCAATTCTTGCCGAGAAGTCAGTAGGTAAAGCAATAGCCTCGTCTAATGCGTTTGTGTGCAAGGATTGTGTTCCTCCAAAAGCAGCTGCTGTGGCTTCGATACAAGTTCTGGCGACATTATTAAACGGATCCTGTTCAGTTAAACTCCATCCACTAGTCTGACAATGGGTTCTCAGCGCCAAAGATTTATCACTTTTGGGATTGAATTGTTGTACCAGTTTTGCCCAGATCATTCGACCTGCTCTCATTTTGGCAATTTCCATAAAATGATTCATTCCGATAGCCCAAAAGAAAGACAATCGGGGAGCAAAGTCATCAATACTCATTCCGGTAGAGAGACCGGTTCTAATATATTCCAGACCGTCTGCTAAGGTATAGGCCAATTCGATATCGGCAGTGGCACCCGCTTCTTGCATGTGGTATCCCGAAATTGAAATAGAGTTGAATTTGGGCATTTTTTGACTCGTAAATTCGAAGATATCAGCAATGATCTTCATCGAAGGAGTCGGAGGGTAGATATAGGTGTTACGTACCATGAACTCTTTCAGAATATCGTTTTGAATGGTTCCGGATAATTTCCCAATTGGTACGCCCTGTTCTTCTGCCGCAACGATATAAAAAGCCATAATAGGTAAAACGGCTCCATTCATAGTCATTGAAACCGACATTTCATCAAGCGGAATCTGATCGAATAGTATTTTCATGTCTTCGACAGAATCGATGGCTACCCCGGCTTTTCCAACATCACCAACTACTCTTTCATGATCGGAATCGTAACCACGATGGGTAGGTAAATCGAAGGCAATCGAAAGTCCTTTTTGTCCGGCAGCCAAATTTCTTCTGTAAAAAGCATTACTCTCTTCAGCGGTCGAAAATCCTGCATATTGACGAATCGTCCACGGACGTCTTACATACATGGTAGCGTAAGGTCCGCGCAAGTTGGGTGCAAACCCGGCTCCAAAATCAAGAAATTCTAGATCTTCAAGATCCTTTTCAGAGTATCTTTTTTTGAGCTCAATTCCTTCGGCCGTGGTGAAGTTATGCGTTACGGGTTCTGAGTTATGTGCCAGTTGGTCTAACTTTTCACGGTTAACATCTAACTTAATATGTGTAAGGTCTTTTCTAATCATGGAGACTCTTCGTTGTATAGTTTAATTAATTACTTTAAAAAGATTATTCAAGTTCCAATCGCTCCTGCTCCAGTTTTTCGGCTAATCTTTTTTCTATTATTGGAGTAATTAATGTTTTTCTTGGTTTTATTTTTACGAAAGGAAACAATTCTAAATCATGTTTCATTTTGTCTTCTTTATTCGGATGTTTGTTCGTACCTAACAGAATCTCCTTTTTAGAATCGAATAATTCCTGTTCTTTTTCAGCACTTTCCTGAATTTTCTTCTTGATCGTTCCGTCATTTAAAAGTTTTAAGAATCCTCCATTTGCTTCAATGTCTTTAAACAAGGTTAAGCTTTTTTCGGCCAGCTGCATCGTCAGGCTTTCAATGTAATAACTTCCGTCTGCCGGATTATCAACCTTGTCAAAATAACTTTCATGTTTTAAAACCAGTAATTGATTGCGGGCAATACGATCGCCAAATTCATTGTCTTTATGATACAAAGAATCGTAAGGCAGGTTGGCTACAGCATCTGCACCGCCTAAAATGGCCGACATGCATTCTGTGGTTGTGCGCAACATGTTAACATTGTAATCGTAAATCGTTTTATTTCGTTTGGTCGGAGTTACTACTAAATGACATTCTAAGTCAGGATTATATTCCGCAGCGATTAATTTGAAAAGCATGCGCAAGGCACGAAGTTTCGCAATTTCAAAGAAATAATTAGTTCCTACTGAAACTTCAAAAACAATTGGTTTTAAAGTATTCGGAAAGCGGTTCAAATATTCATTGGCGTGTGCTAAGCTATAAGCAATTTGCTGCGTGATAGTAGCGCCTGCATTTTGATACAAACCCGAGTCGATACTTAAAAATGAAATATTGGTTGTCGTTTTTGAAATTTTTTCCAGCGTTTCAAAATTATTTTTATCTGCTGTAGAAAACCAGTTTCCTTCTCTTGCCAATTGTCCAATAGGGTCAATATTGCAATAAAAAGTAGCTTTCTTCTGAATTGAAATCTGGTCCAATAGTTTTACGAAATCGATTGAAATGAAATTCAAATTAAAGTAAACAATTCTGTTTTCTAAAGGAAGTGTTTCCAGTAATTTTTGAACATCAATGGTTTTGTCTTCAATTGTGAAACGCAGACTTTCAGCGCCTCTTTCAAGTGTATTGATGGCTCTCTGAATTGATTTGTCAATATCGTAAACAAAAATGTTCTGGCAAATTTTAAAGTTGGATACCTGAGTTTTTACCGTTGCGGCCTTTGTAAATTCATCAGTGTGGTAAAATGGCTTTACCTGAATGTCTTCGGGAGAATTCCAAATTACAGTTTGGTTGTAATCGGCTCCATCTAATTCAAACTGAATTTTTTGTTTCCATTGTTTGGATGAAATCGGACTAAAATCGTCGAACAGGGTAGTGGCCATTGTATATTTTTTCGGGTTATTCTTTATCTTGAATGGTATCTCCTTCAAAATGTATGATGTAAATATCTTCGCTGTCTTTTTTCATAAAGTACTTCTCGCGGGCATATTTTTCAATTTGTTCAGGATTTTTGAGCTGTTTGATCTGTTCCTGATCTTTTTTTATTTCGTCCTGATAGTATTTTTTATTGTCTTGTAATTCATGAATCTGGTTGTCCAGAAAACGATGATCAAAATAAGAATAATTATCTAAGAATAACATCCATATTACAAAAAAGAGCAACACCCAAACGTATTTATTGCCCAGGAGTTTAAACCATTTTTTGTCTTTATATGGGTTTTTAATTTTCATTTAACCGATTGCGTTTTATAATTTCGATTGATGTTTTGGTTTTGATAGAAGTGATACTCCTTTTGTGCCATTTTCAGGCACAAAAGTTGAAATGTATCTTCTAAGTTTGATGCACTAAATTTACAATAAAAATTATAAAATTCGCTGATTAATTACAGCCCGGACTACATCAATGGCCACGGTATTGTATTTGTCGTTTGGAATTATAATGTCGGCGAAAGCCTTAGAAGGTTCTATAAACTGTTCGTGCATTGGCTTTAAGGTGTTTTGATAACGTGTTAAAACCTCGTCAATATCACGTCCGCGTTCTGAAATGTCTCTTTTTAAACGACGGATTAATCTTTCGTCTGAATCAGCATGAACAAAAATTTTGATGTCAAAAAGATCACGTAATTCCGGATTGGTTAGAATTAAAATTCCCTCAACAATCATTACTTTTCTTGGGTGAGTTGAAACCGTATCGTCGGTTCTGTTGTGTTGTATGAAAGAATATACAGGCTGGTCTATGGTTTCACCTGCTTTTAAAGCTTTAAGGTGTTTTACCAGTAATTCAAAATCGATCGCGCGCGGGTGGTCGAAATTGATTAATGCTCTTTCGTCAAATGACAAATTGTTAGTCTCTTTATAATACGAATCCTGAGAAATTACACCCACTTCTGTGTCCGGTAATTCATTCATGATTTGGTGTACTACTGTCGTTTTTCCACTTCCTGTTCCTCCTGCAAGTCCAATAATGAGCATAAAATTTGTGTTATATATTTGTTCGGCAAAAATAATAATTTAAGTGGATTCATAATGGTATCCGAACTTTAAAATTGAATTTATGCGGATAAGTTTAACTAAGGTTTTGAAAGGATTACAGGAACTATGCAAAAAAAATCCCGATAGCATTGCCATCGGGATTTGGTGCAATCAGTATAGTTTTAATAAAATATTCTGAATTTAGTAAGCACTTGTAATTATTTATTCTTTTTGGCTTTAATCATCATTTCAAGCTGATCCCAAAGTTCTTCCGGGATTGCTTCCAGTAAATTAAACTGTCCGGCACCTTTTAACCACTCCCCACCATCAATTGTAATAACATCTCCATTTACATAAGCTGAAAAATCTGAAACTAAATAAGCTGCCAGATTGGCCAATTCCTGATGATCGCCTACACGTTTTAAAGGTACTTTTTTCGCCATATCGAATTTTTCGGCAAGATCTCCCGGCAATAATCGATCCCAGGCTCCTTTTGTAGGGAATGGCCCCGGAGCAATTGCGTTAGAACGAATTCCGTATTTTGCCCATTCAACGGCCAAACTGCGGGTCATCGCCAGTACTCCCGCTTTTGCGGTTGCACTTGGTACTACATAGGCCGAACCTGTCCAGGCATAAGTTGTAACAATATTTAAAATCGTAGCAGAAGTTTGTTTGGTGTCGATCCAGTGTTTTCCAAAGGCAAGCGTACAGTTTTTAGTACCTTTCAATACAATATCAATAACCGTATCAAAAGCATTCGCAGATAAACGTTCTGTTGGCGAGATGAAATTTCCAGCAGCATTATTCAAAAGAACATCTACTTTTCCAAAAGTTTTTAAAACTTCCTGAAGCATGTTCTCCACTTCTTCGTAATGACGAACGTCACATTGAAGCGGTAAACATTTTCCTCCGGTTTCAGTTTCAAGTTCAGCGGCAGTGTTTTTAAGCTTTTCTAAATCTCTTGAAGTAATGGCTACTTGAGCCCCTAATTCTAAAAAGTATTTGGTCATGGCTTTTCCTAAACCGCTTCCTCCGCCTGTAACAACAATGACTTTGCCTTTTAAAGCGTCATCTCTTAACATTTTATCTGTATAGCTCATATGTATTTCTTTTTATTACAATATTAATTAAATAAATAGGATGCACGCATAATAATGTTATAAAATTTTAATAAACTTTAAATATCACCTAATTTTTTTGCGGCAGCTTCTAGTGTAAAATTGTCTTTAGCAAAGCAAAAACGGATTAGCTTTTGATCTTTGTGGTCGGAATAAAAAGTAGAAATCGGAATTGCGGCGACGCCATGTTCTGTGATTAATTTTTTACAGAAAGTAACATCGTCATCGGCTGAAATATTGGCATAAGAAGCCACCTGAAAATAAGTTCCTTCGCAGGGTTTTAATTCAAATCGGCTATTTTGAAGTAGTTTTTGAAAATAATCTCTTTTTTCCTGATAGAACTTTCCAAGTAAATTGACGTCGACAATCTCCAGATATTGACTGATAGCAGCCTGTGAAATACTATTCACACTAAAAACCAGAAACTGATGTACTTTTTTTATTTCCTTCATTAAGTGTTCCGGAGCAACGGTGTAGCCAATTTTCCATCCCGTAATATGAAATGATTTTCCAAAAGAAGAAACCATGATACAACGGTTCAAAAGAAAATCTTTGGTATGTGCCGAAATGTGTTTTTCTTCAAAAGTAATGTATTCGTAAACTTCATCAGACAGGACAAGAAGGTCTGGGTGTTTGGATAATAATCTCTCTAAGTGAGAAAAATCATCCTGAGTCAAAATTTTACCTGTTGGATTATGCGGATTGTTGATGATAATCATCTTCGTTTTTGAAGAACAGGCTTTTTCGATCGTTTCCCAATTTGGGGTGTAATCGTTATTTAAAGCGACACGAACAGGTTTTGCGTTGCACAACAAAACAGGAGATTCATACGAATCGTAGCTCGGATCCAGAATGATGACTTCATCACCGGTTTTGACCAAAGCTAAAACTGTAGTGAAAATTCCCTGAGTGGCCCCCGCTGTTACCAGAATTTCGGTTTCCGGATGAATGGTTCTGTTGTAAGATTTCTGAACCAATTGTGCTATTTGTTCCATCAATGGAGGGAATCCTGCCATTGGAGTATATTGGTGCACGTTTTCTTTTGCTAATCGCGCAATGATATCGGTCAATCTTTCATCAACAGGGAAATTCGGGAATCCTTGTGAGAGATTTATTGCGTTGTATTCCGCTGCCATTTTAGACATGACCGTAAAAATACTGGTGGTTACATTGGGAAGTTTACTCATGATAAAGTTTGATTAGGGGAAAACTTGTGAGTGATACAGATGAATATTGTCTAGCTTATAGTTATCACGCCTGTATTCAAGGTTCTTACTTCTTTTGTTTTATGCTTGCCGGGCTTCCATTTTGCAGCAGACTTTAAAACACGCGTTGCTTCATCTCCGGTTTTGAAACCAAGATCTCTTATAATCTTTATATCACTAACAGAACCGTCTTTTTCGATGATAAAAGTGAAGTAGATTTTTCCTGTTAGATTCGGTTTTTCAGTGGGTTTTATAAAATTTCTGTTAAGGAAGGCAGTGAATTCAGTGACACCGCCAGGGTATTCGGGTTTTTCCTCTATTCCTTTGAGATCATAGACAGTATTGTCATTCGAAATTGAACTTGCTGTTGTTTTTTCGGATTCTTTGTTGGTTTGCGAAAATGTAATTTGGACAAAGCAGATCAGAAGTAGGAGAAGAAACTTTTTCATTATGAATACGGTTTAATAGTTTACATTTTATGAATAATAAAAATAGTAGGGCGTTTGTCAATATCTACTTTTAGTTTTTTCCAATCCGAAACCCGCATTGTTTTAATGAATTCTGTTGGTAAAGTAATATCTGTTGCAATACAAAGATGTGTTGACGGATTTAAAATCTGTAAAAGATCTTCGATTAATTTGTTGTTTCTATACGGAGTTTCAATAAAAAGCTGTGATTGGTTTTTATCTTGTGATAATCTTTCGAAATGACGAATTGCTGATTTTTTTTCGTCTTTATCAATAGGTAAATAGCCATTGAAAGTAAAACTTTGTCCGTTCATTCCGGATGCCATCATGGCCAATAAAATAGAAGATGGTCCCACTAAAGGTACCACCTGAATTCCTTTTTCATGTGCCAGTTTTACAATTACGGCACCGGGATCAGCAACACCGGGACAGCCGGCTTCGCTCATTAATCCAACATTTTTTCCTTCCAGTAAAGGTTTGATGAAGTCTAAATGTTCGCTTGTTTCTGTGCGTTTATTAAGAGTAAAAAGAATCAGTTCAGATTGTTTTTTTTCCGGCGAGACTGCTTTTATGGATTTACGGGCCGTTTTTTCGTTTTCAACGATATAGTGATCTATAAAATCGATGCTTCTTTTGACAGTTTGAGGTAAAACATCCATAGGGTCGCTTTCGCCCATTGTTGTTGGAATTAAGTATAGTTTTCCCAGGAGTTTCATAGATGTCTTTTTATTTTGTTAGGAAAAGAAGAGCTTATGAATGTTTTTCGATAAGTTTCTTCGAGATGATATCGGTTACTTCGTCTAACATTTGATATACATTTTCAAATCCGTTGGTAACGCCAAAGTAAGGATCCGGAACATCTACGTTTTCATCCGGAAATAATTCGTCTAAAATCAGACGGACTTTGTTTTTATGTTCTTCAGTCTGAGCCAGTTTTATAACGTCGTCATAATTAGAAGAATCCATCACGTAGATGTAATCAAAAGTATTGAAGTCAGCAGGTTTGAATTGTCTACCTTTTTGGTTTCCAATGTCGAGGCCGTTTTTTTTGGCTACTGCTATAGATCGTTTATCAGGGGAGTGTCCTACATGCCAGGATCCGGTTCCGGCTGAGTCAACGATGAAATTATTTTTGGGTAATTTTGAAGCTAAAATACCTTCAGCTAAAGGTGATCTGCAAATGTTTCCCAAACAAACCATTAAAATTCTTACTGGCATGATGCGCGTTTATAGCGTTAGTTTTTTGTTGATGTCTTCGACAAATTTTTTGAATTGTTTGTCTGTAGAAACTAAATTGTCAACTGTTTTGCAAGCGTGTAATACGGTAGCGTGGTCGCGATCTCCAATTTGTGAGCCAATGTTTGCCAAAGAAGCTTTGGTGAATTTCTTTGCAAAAAACATGGCCAATTGTCTCGCCTGTACCACGTGCCTCTTTCGGGTTTTAGATTGAAGTGTTTCAACATCCAACTGGAAATAATCAGACACAATTTTTTGAATATAATCGATAGAGATTTCTCTCTTTACATTTTTAACAAATTTCTCTACAACACTTTTGGCTAACTCAATAGTAACTTCTTTTTTGTTGAACGAAGACTGAGCAATTAAGGAAATAATAGCTCCCTCTAATTCTCTAACGTTACTCTTGATGTTACGTGCCACATATTCAATAATATCTTCCGGCATTTCAACACCATCACGATATAGTATGTTTTTTAAGATAGAGATGCGAGTCTCGTAATCCGGTTGGTGCAGCTCGGCAGAAAGACCCCATTTGAAACGGGATAATAAACGCTGCTCGATATCCTGCATGTCAACAGGTGCCTTGTCCGAAGTAAGGATTACCTGTTTTCCGTTTTGATGTAAATAGTTGAAAATATGGAAGAATACATCCTGAGTTCCTGATTTTCCGGATAAAAACTGAACGTCGTCAATAATTAAAACATCGATTAACTGATAAAAATGAATAAAATCATTACGATTGTTCTTTTTAACAGAATCAATATATTGCTGCGTGAAAATTTCGGCAGAAATGTATAAAACCGTTTTTTCAGGGTATTTGTCTTTTACTTCCACACCTATAGCATGTGCCAAGTGTGTTTTTCCTAATCCAACTCCTCCAAAAATCAATAACGGATTAAAGGAAGTTCCTCCAGGCTTGTTGGCAACTGCCATACCTGCAGAACGGGCTAAACGGTTTGAATCTCCTTCAAGGAAATTATCAAAACTGTAATTTGGATTTAACTGAGATTCAATTTTTAAATTTCGGATTCCCGGAATTACAAACGGATTCTTAAGTTCAGGATTTAGGTTTTTAAACGGAGCATCAACCTCTTGAGGTTTCATCGGAACTCTGTTGGAACTAGGCAGCTGCTCGGTAAACGGCTGTTTATTTCCATAAGTGTTCTCCATTTTAATTTTATAGAGTAACTTTGCGTTTTTTCCCAGTTCTTTGGTAAGTGCAACTTTCAATAATTTTACGTAATGCTCTTCGAGCCATTCGTAGAAAAATTTACTTGGTACCTGAATGTATAACGCGTTATCGGTTAGTTCAACTGACTTGATTGGCTCAAACCAAGTTTTGTATGCTTGATCTTGAATATTGTCCTTTATAAAAGACAAACAGTTTTCCCATACCGATTGAGCAGTTTTAGTCATAGATTCAAATAAATTTTCTTATTATTGATAAAGATTCTCCTAATAAAAAAGGAGCAGTTTTATTCCGTATTTCGGGATAACAAATATGTGAACAAATTTCTGTAAAAAAAATATTTTGAACTCTAATTTTATAAAAAAAAGTTGTAAGTAAACTTTTTAAACTTAATTTTTTTTAATCTGAAAATAATGAAAAATCATCAAACGCAAGTGCGTGTCCGTTACTCTGAAACCGATCAAATGGGCGTTGTTTATCACGGAAATTATGTGCCATATTTTGAGATTGGACGAGTGGAATGGCTTAGAAATAAAGGGATTTCGTATAAAAGCATGGAAGAAAGCGGTATTGGATTGCCAATTGTTTCAATGCAGATAAATTATAAAAAATCGGCACGTTACGATGAGCTTCTTACTATTCATACAGCTTTCAAAAGTCAGTCATCTGTTAAGATTGAATTTGATTGCGCGATCTATAACGAAGCAGGTGAGTTATTAACAACTGCTGTGTTTATTTTAGTATTTATTTCGTTAAAAACAGGTCGTCCGACAGCACCCCCAGATTACATTTTAGAATTGTTTAAAACACTGGTATAATTGTTAAAATGTGTCCCCTTTTAATGTCAAATTATATAATTTTAATATCGATTTCAAACATTAAATCAAAAATGTCGAATATTGTTTCGGCATTTTTTTTGCGTGTTTTGGTTGTTATTTTGCCAATTGGAAGTCCTGTGTCTTCATTAATCTCCATTTCCTGAGCTGTAATTTCGAGTTTTTTTTCTTTTATAACCCGCATTACCCGATTCATATTTTTGTAATCAAAAGAGATTAAAAAGTGAACGTCTATGGTCTTTTCTATAATCTCACATACTTCCAGCGCCATTTGTGCCGTTGTTTTGTAAGCAGTGATTAGGCCGCCAACACCTAGTTTAATTCCTCCGTAAATCCGAACCACTACTACTAAAACGTTGGTTACGCCAAAAGATTGTATCTGTCCGTAAATTGGTGCGCCTGCAGTGTTACTGGGTTCACCGTCGTCATTGGCGCGGTAGGAAATTTTGGGTGCGGTTCCTAATTGGTAAGCATAACAATAATGTACGGCATGGGGATGCTGTTTTTTTAGGTTCTCAATAATAGGTTTTACCTCGTCTTCACTTTCGATAGGATAGGCATAGCCAAAGAATTTGCTGCTTTTTTCTTTTAAAAGCACTTCTTCAGATTCAAAAGAAATGGTCTGGTACGTATCGTTAATTTCCAAATTGAGTTTGATTTTTTTTAGCCACTGATTAAAAAAGATTAAATGGATTTTATCTTTTTGTGTTTATGATTGATTTCTAAACTAGGGTTGATTTTTTTAGTCACAGATTATAATTGTAATGAAATCGGCGCAATCGGCGTAAAAAGAATTATTTTAATCTGTGGCAGAAAATGTTAAAGGATTTGTTTGTCAAATAAATCAATAACATCTTCTTGTCCAACTTGTAAATTCCAGACATGAAATCCCAGTGCTGCGGCTGAATCTGTATTTTCTTTTTTATCGTCTACAAACAAAGTTCTTTTTGGGGATAGTTCGTGTTTGTTGATGAGATATTGAAAAACTTCTGCATTTGGTTTTCGCATGCCGATTTCAAATGAAAAATAAACTTTTTCAAAGCATTGATAAAAATCACTGTAAAATGAAATGCCGGTTTTGTTTTCGAAAGTTTCAATGTGTATAGAGTCAGTATTACTCAATAGAAACAAGCGGTATTTTTGAGACAGCAGTTGTAAAAATTCCAGTCGGTATAACGGGAAATCTGCTAAAATGGCGTTCCATGCTTCCAGAATTTGTTCCGTAGTGGCATTTGGAAGTTGTTTTTGAAAGCCTGCCAGAAAATCCTCAGTTGAAATGTCTCCGGTTTCAAACAAAAGATTCAATTGATCTAATTCTGCATTCCATTCTTTTAGTCCTAATTTCTGTAATCCCGAAATAGTTGCCTGTTTGTCCAGATTGATGAAAATATCTCCAAAGTCAAAAATTATAGTATCAATCATGATTTCTAATGTTTAATAATTCGTCGTCGAGAATACTGGTTTTTGTCACGTTTTCTTTTGGAATAAGTGGTGCTTTAGTTCCGTTTTTGAAAGAGGTTTTTCCAATAAAAATACGGGCTTCGTCCCAAATATTCTGGTCTATAAAGGACTGTAAAGTCTTAGCGCCTCCTTCGATAATAACAGACTGAATCTGATTTTGATACAAAGCTGTTGTGATCTGCGGTACAATGCTACGATCAAAATCGATTACTGTAAAGGTAGTGTTTTCTGTTGGAAGGCTGGTTTCAGATTTTGTAAATACGATGGTTTTTACGCTATCGTCAAAAACAAAACTGTCTTTTGAGATGCGGCTATTTTGATCCAAAATAACCCTCACAGGATTATTCCCTGACCAATCTCTGGTATTTAATTTCGGGTTGTCATCAATAATAGTTTGAGTTCCCGCTAAAATTGCCTGTTCTTCACTTCTCCATTTGTGAACCAATTGTCTGGAATAGGAATTGGTGATCCAAATAGGTTTTCTTTCTGCATCTTTTTGTTTTTCAGGAGATAAAAAACCATCCTGACTTTCGGCCCATTTTAATAGTATATAAGGTCTCTGTTTTTGGTGAAAAGTAAAAAAGCGTTTGTTAAGTTCGTAACATTCTTTTTCTAAAACTCCAACAGTAACATTTGCTCCGGCTTCGATTAGTTTTTTGATACCCTTTCCTGCTACTTTTTCATTGGGATCAACTGTTCCAACAACCACATGTGGAATTTTATGCTCTATAATTAAGTCACAACATGGAGGTGTCTTCCCAAAATGGCTGCAAGGTTCTAGACTAACGTATATCGTCGCTTTGCTTAACAGTGATTTGTCTTTTACAGAACGTACGGCATTAACCTCTGCATGTGGTTCTCCCGCTTTTTTATGCCAGCCTTCTCCGATGATTTGATTGTTGTAAACAATTACGCTTCCAACCATGGGGTTCGGATAAGTAGTTCCAAAACCATTTTGAGCCAGTTCGATGCAGCGTTTTATGTATTTTTCATGTATATTCACGATACAAAAGTAGTTAATTTTGAGTTTAGTCCCGATAGTTTTGGGGGAGTTAAGCAACTATCGAAAAAGTATTTTTACTTTTGTAATGATATTAAAGGAGTAATAAAATATGGAAAATTGGAGTATTAGAACGATTAAAAAAGAAGACAATCAGGCAGTTGCACATTTAATACGATCCGTTTTTGATGAAATGGAAATACCTAAAGTAGGGACTGCTTATGAAGATCCGTATTTAGATTTAATGTTTGAAGAATACAATAAGCCGAAATCAGTTTATTATGTGGTTGAAAAGGAAGGTGAAATTATAGGCTGCTGTGGAGTTGCGCCTTTAGAAAACGGTTCTCCGGAGATCTGTGAATTGCAGAAAATGTATTTCTTGCCGAAAACCAGGGGCTTGGGAATTGGAAGTGTGATGATGGAGAAGTGTTTAGAGCAAGCGAGAATTTTTGGTTTTGAAAAATGTTATATCGAGACGATGCCTTTTATGCATGCCGCGCAAAAATTATATGTAAAATCAGGTTTTGAATATTTAGAAGCTCCTATGGGTAACACAGGTCACAGTTCCTGTCCTGTTTGGATGTTGAAAAAATTATAGGAAATTAGTGTAGCAAATTAACGTTACAATACTTATCTTGTAATACGGTTGCCCTTGGCTGAAAAATAATGCTCAAATACCCAAAATGAAAATCAAACAATATCGGACTCAGTTCATTAAAGATTTATCACCCTTTTACGATGCGTATGAAGCGGAAAGTTTTTTTTATTTAATTCTTGAAGATAAGCATCAATTGCGACAAATTGATTTGGCATTGAATCATGAATTGGCTTTTTCAGAAGATGATTTTCTGATTTGGGATTTTTTAGTACTGCAATTAAAGAAAGAAGTTCCGATTCAGTATTTGTTAGGTAAAACTCATTTTTATGGCTTAGATTTCGAAGTCAATGAAAATGTTCTGATTCCCCGTCCCGAAACAGAAGAATTGGTGGAATGGATTATTAATGATAATTCAGGAGGAACTAAATCAAAAAAAATCAAGATCCTTGATATTGGAACCGGCAGTGGCTGCATTGCCATTTCTTTGGCAAAAAACCTTCCCCATGCAGAAGTGTATGCAATTGACGTTTCTAAAAAAGCAATAGCAACCGCTAAAAGAAATGCAGTCCGGAATAAAGTTGAAGTTACTTTTATGCTTCAGAATATTTTAGAGACAGAAGAATTGAAACACAACTTTGATATCATTGTTTCGAATCCGCCTTATGTGCGGAATTTAGAAAAAGAAGAGATTAAAAAGAATGTTTTGGACTATGAGCCGCATCTTGCTCTTTTTGTAGACGATAACGATGCTTTGATTTTTTACAGAAAAATTGCTGAACTGGCCAGAGAAAATCTTTTGCAAAACGGACAATTGTACTTCGAAATCAATCAGTATCTGGGGAAAGAGATGATTGATTTATTAGAAAAGATGAATTTCAACAATATTGAACTGAAAAAAGATATTTACGATAATGATCGTATGATTAAGGGAACTGTTTGAGTTTGCAGTCGCAGTTTCAATTTTTAGTCTCAGTCTCAGTCTCAGTTTTCAGTCATACAACTAACCGTAAACTGTAACTGGATACCGCGACTGAAAACTAGAAATTATTCATATCGTAATGCTTCAATCGGATCCAGTTGTGATGCTTTTATTGCCGGATATAAACCTGAAACTATAGCAACCATAAAACTGGTAGCAAAAGCAGCAAAGATAGCTACCCACGGAATTACAAAAGCAAAATTCATTGCGGCTGCAAAGGCAAATCCAACAAGAATTCCTAATACAATACCAACCAAGCCGCCTATTTGACCAATTAATAAGGTTTCGATAAAAAACTGTACTGAAATCGTTATTTTGGTTGCTCCCAGGGCTTTTCGAACACCAATTTCACGGGTTCGTTCTGTAACCGAAACAATCATAATGTTCATTAAAGCAATGGATGACCCCAGAATCGTGATGATGCTAATAATCCAGGAGGCCCATCCCAGATATTTGGTGATTCCCAGAATTCGGTTAATTAAATCGTCACTTCTTCCAATACCAAAATTGTTATCACGAACAGGGCTTAATTTACGAACCCTGCGCATCGTACTTGTGGCATTGTCTACAGCTTCGTCCAAAAGTTCTTTTTTTGAAACCATCACGCTAATGGTGTAGTTGATTTTTGGGGTAGTAAACAAAGATCGTGCGACCTGAATTGGAATTAAAACACGTAAATCCTGACTGTTTCCGAAGGTTGAGCCTTTTTCTTTTAAAACACCGATCACTTTGAAGCGGGCACCACGGATAGAGATAATTTTATCAATTGGATTAACGTCTTTTAGTAAGCCTTTTTCAAAATCAGAACCTACAACACACGAGTAAGTATTGTTTTCAATGTCGAATTGGTTGAAAGAACGGCCTAAAGTAGTTTCCAGACCTGAATTAGAGATAAAATGTTCGTCGACACCAACAATCGTAATTTCCGGATCGGTTTTTTGGTCTGAATATTTTACTTCAGCTTTAGAGGTAGCAGTAAAAGAAAGTGAAGTTTCGGTAAAAGGATATTTGTATTTATTTTTGAAGGCTACTGCCTCCGGGTAAGAAATAATCGGATTGATGATTTCGCGTTCGTTTCCTCCTCTATTTTTTAGATTGTTTTCGTATTGATTGATGTTAAAGGTGTTGGCACCCATGGATGCAAAATTGGTCGAAACCGTATTCTCAAGTGCCGTAACGACCGTCAGGATTCCCACCAAAGCGGTAATTCCGATAGCAATAATTAAAACGGTAAGAATCGTACGCAGCAATTGAGTTTTGATAGAACCAAAAGCAATTCGGATATTTTCTTTAAATAATTTTAGCATCATGATCTATTTGTCACGAAAATACGTTTTTTGTTACAAGTTTGTTTTCGAAGTGGTATTATTTATTTTAAAAAGTAAGATATTTGCAGTCGTTCAGAATCTGAGAAAAAGAAGTTCTGAAAAGACAGTAATTCATAAGGAGATTTTTAAATTTTAAGATTCAAAAAAAAATCTAATAATCTAAAGATCCAAAAATCTAATAATCTAAAAAAATGGCTTCAAAACCAAGCATACCACAAGGGACAAGAGATTTTTCACCAGCGGAGGTGTCAAAACGTCAATATATTATTCAGGTTATCAAACATAATTTTGAGAAATTTGGCTTTCAGCCGATTGAAACCCCTTCATTTGAAAATTCAGATACTTTGATGGGGAAGTACGGGGAAGAAGGAGATCGTTTGATTTTTAAAATATTAAATTCAGGAAATTTTTTCTACAATAAAAGTAAAATTGAACTGCCAAAATCTATCGAGCAGCTTCAGGCTGTTTCTGCTGATAAAATTACTATTGCAGAAAGAGTTGAATTAAATTCGTTTACAAAACAAATTTCTGAAAAAGCATTGCGTTATGACTTAACAGTTCCATTTGCGAGATATGTAGTGCAGCACCAGAATGAAATCGAATTTCCGTTTAAAAGATATCAGATTCAGCCGGTTTGGAGAGCTGATCGTCCGCAGAAAGGGCGTTTTAGAGAGTTTTTCCAGTGTGATGCCGATGTGGTGGGCTCAAAATCGTTGTGGCAGGAAGTAGAATTAGTGCAATTATACGATACCGTTTTTACTGCATTAGGTTTAGAAGGGGTAACCATTAAAATCAATAACAGAAAAATTTTATCCGGAATTGCTGAGGTGATTGGTGCTTCTGATAAATTAATTGATTTTACGGTGGCTCTTGATAAACTGGATAAAATCGGTGAAGATGGCGTGAAAAAAGAAATGATCGAGAATGGTATTTCTGAAGAAGCATTGGTAAAAGTGCAGCCTCTTTTTAGTTTTACCGGAACTTTTGCAGATAAAATCAATCAGCTTTCTGATTTATTAGCTGCGTCAGAAGAAGGAATGAAAGGCGTGGAGGAGCTTAAATTTATTTGTGACAATGTGGCAACTTTAGGATTGTCGACAGCTACTTTAGATTTAGATGTGACTCTTGCTCGTGGATTAAACTACTATACCGGAGCCATTTTTGAAGTAGCGGCTCCAAAATCAGTTTCGATGGGTTCTATCGGAGGTGGTGGAAGATACGACGATTTGACGGGTATTTTTGGTTTGAAAAATATGAGTGGTGTTGGAATTTCTTTTGGACTAGATCGTATTTATTTGGTTTTAGAAGAACTTCAGTTGTTCCCGGAAACTGTTTCGGCGACTTCAAAAGCATTGTTTATTAATTACGGAGATGCAGAGGCTTTGTATGCGTCACAGGCCATTCAGAAATTACGTCAGGAAAATATAAAAGTTGAACTTTATCCGGATAACGTAAAAGTAGGGAAGCAGTTTCAATATGCTGATAAAAGACTGATTCCTTTCGCAGTAATTGCGGGAGATCAGGAAATCGCTTCAAATTCGTATTCACTTAAAAACCTGGTAACAGGCGAGCAGATTACGGTAGATTTTGAAGGATTGAAAAATGCTTTGCTGGCTTAGATTTTTATGCTGAAATAAAATATTTTTTTTGCGCAGATTCAGTCGAATTTGCGCATTTTTTTGTTTAAACGAGATCTAAAAAAGGAATAATTCGAGAATTCGTGGCAGAAAGGAGACAAGTCTGACGTGATTATTTTTCACGCAGATTCGGCAGATTCGGCAGATTTTTTGTTTTTATGTAAGCTTGTTAAGAACTAATTCGTGAATTCGTGGCTAAAAAAAGATAAGTTTGGCTTAGTTTTTACTTCAGGCAGGTTTACTTTTAAATCCGATGGTAAATGGTCTGCTCAAAGAATGTTTTCTGTAATTCGTTGCAGAAGAAAAAGTTAGATGAAGAGCTGTGGCGTTGCTGATTTTTTATTGAATTAAAAGCAGTGAAATAGTTGGCGGAAGAGAAAAAAAACGTTTAATTTGCGACTTCAAAATACGGGCGTAGTTCAAGGGTAGAATAGCGGTCTCCAAAACCGTTGATGGGGGTTCGAATCCCTCCGCCCGTGCAATAATAGTCTTACTTCCTCTGTTGAAGATTATTGCTTTACTGACTTAATTCTTTATGTCAGTTGGATAAGTTGGAGTGTTTTTTTGTCTCTCATAGATTCTGTAAATTTATTTTGGTTGAAAAGCCACATTAGAAATAATTTGCGAATTCAAGGCGATCAAAAAAAATGTTCTGACACAATCACAAAAGAAATCATAAAAAAA
>NZ_AMYW01000044.1:0-33683 GCF_000335775.1 Flavobacterium sp. WG21 | reverse complement strand
CGATCTAGAAATCGGGCTTCAAAAGATCTGGTCGTCTGTATTAAAATCAGATGATTTAGGAGTTAATGACAACTTTTTTGAATTTGGAGGACATTCCCTTAAAGCCATTCAGATATTGAGCCGTATCAAGAGCGAGATGGGATTGAACGTTACTCTTAAAACAATGTTTTTAAATCCTACAATTCGCAGATTGGCTATGCAAGTTGAATTGAGCGAAAAGGATGGGAAATCTTTTGAAAGTATTCTTCCGATCAAAAAGGAAAATAATGGTTACAAAGTATCCGCTGGTCAGGAACGAATATGGATTTTAAGTCAGTTTGAAGGTGCTAAACAGGCATACAATATTAATTCTGTATTTGAATTGAAAGGTTTTGTCGATAAAGAAAAACTCGTTGCTTCACTGAAAAATGTAGTTGAAAGACACGAAATATTACGCACAAACTTTGCCATGCATAATGGAGAATTGCGCCAGTTTATCAGAGATATTCACGAGCTAAATATAAAAATATCTATTCATGATATGTCAGATTTATCTCAAAATGTGAAAGACAAAATTGAAGTAGAATTATTAAAATCTTTTGATCTTCAAAAGGAGTTACTATTTAGTGTAAACCTTTATGAAATTAATGAAGGGCATTCATTTTTGCAAATTTGCATTCATCATATTGTATCAGACGGATGGTCTATGGTAATAATGATGGATGAGCTAATGAAGTTTTATAATGCAGCTGTTCAAGGTTATGAAGTAGTATTGCCTGAGCTCAAAATTCAATACAAAGACTTCGTACATTGGCAATATCAGTCATTAGAAAATAGTAATTTCGAAAACCATCGCGAATTTTGGCATAGTTTGTTAAAAGAACCTTTATCTGTTTTAAATATTGCCGGAGAGAAGACACGCCCTTCAGTTCAAAATTATCATGGTAGTTCTCAAGAATTTACTCTTTCAAGATCACTTACCTTGGGATTGAAAAAATATGCGAATAAAAATAACAGTAGCATATTTTCAGTTCTATTGTCAATGGTAAATATTATACTTTATAAATATACCGGACAACAGGATATTATTATTGGAACAACTTCAGCCGGCCGCATTCACAAAGATCTTGAGCTACAAATGGGATATTATTTAAATAATTTGGTCTTAAGAAACCAAATTTTCCCCGAAAATAGTTTTACGGATTTATTCAGACGTATAGAAAAAAACTTATTAGATGTTCAGGACCATCAAAATTACCCATTTGACAGATTGGTTAATGAACTTTCATTAAGTAGGGATATGAGTAGATCACCTATATACGATGTATTGGTTGAATTTCAGAATTTTACAGATGTTTTAGAAAATGAAACTGACAAAGCGAATGGATTAGTCTATAATGCATATAAGATTATTGAAAAATTTAGCCAGTTGGATCTTAATATAATTTTTAATCAACGTCATGAAGATATTGAGATCCGAGTTGTTTATAATCCTACAATATTTGGAGATTGGCAAATCAAAAATTTGGCTGCTCAAATTGAATTAATTGGAAATCAAATATTAGAAGATGATACTAAACCTGTTGCTAATTATAATTTGTTACTTGAGTCTGATAAAAAACTATTTGAAAAATTTAACAACAATCAGAAGAAACTGCCTATAGATAGTACTTTTTTGAATGTTTTCCATGAAATAGCAATACTACATAAAGATAAAATAGCTGTTTCACATGAAGAAAATAGTTATAGTTATAAACAACTCAATGAAGCCTCAAATAGGTTGAGTAATGTGTTGATAGATAGTGGTGTATCTTCTGAAGAAGGAGTAGTTGTTTTGTTGGATAGATCTATTGAATCTTTAGTTGCTCTTATAGGGATCATGAAATCCGGCGCAACTTATGTACCAATTGAACCATCATTTCCGGTAGTAAGAATAATCGATATTCTGAACGATCTCTCATGTAGGTTTATTGTAACAACTTCTAAATACATTAGTGATGAGATTAGTGCATATATAGTTAACAAAGACAATAATTCATGTATTATTTGTTTGGATGATTATCAAATCGCAAAGCAAGAAAAACTAATTATTAAAGATGCAGCAGCTATTCAAGAGAGTTCACCTAACGACTCAAGTATCAAGGTAAAAACTTCACAACTTGCTTATATCATATATACGTCCGGATCAACAGGAACTCCGAAAGGCGTTATGATTGAACATATCGGTATGTTAAATCATTTATATGGTAAGGTAAACGATTTAAATTTAGACGCAGATAGTATTATTGTTCAGAATGCTTCAATAACTTTCGATATTAGTATTTGGCAATTTTTAGCAGCATTGATGGTAGGCGGTAAAACTTTAATTTATGATAAAAACATAGTCTTAAAGCCAAATATTTTAGCGCAAAGTATCAAACTGGATAATGTTACTGTTCTGGAAGTAGTTCCTTCCTATTTAAACGTTATGATGGAATGGTTTGAAATGCAGGGCAGAATTGATTATCCCCATCTTCAATGTTTGGTCGTTACAGGAGAAACATTAAATCGCAATTTGGTTGAGAGGTGGTTTAATTTTTATCCGGACATTAAAGTAATTAACGCTTACGGACCTACCGAAGCATCAGATGATATTACACATCACATAATGTTTAACGTACCGGATTATGAAATTGTTCCTATAGGGAAAGCCGTTCAGAATTGCAATATTTATATTTTAGATGATCAATTACAGCTATGTCCTATAGGGGTAAAAGGAGAGTTATGTGTTTCTGGATTGGGTGTTGGACGTGGTTATTGGAAAGATAGTGCCAAAACAAGAGAAAGTTTTGTGAACGATCCTTTTAGAGAAAACGTAAGGATGTATAAAACGGGCGATATAGCAAGGTATTTGTATGATGGCACAATTGAGTTTTACGGTAGAAAAGATAGTCAGATTAAAATACGAGGAAACCGTGTTGAACTTGGGGAAATTGAACATAAACTTATACAACAATCGAATATTTCTGAAGCTGCAGTTATTTTAAAAAGCAACAGAAATCACGAACCCTATCTAGTAGCTTTTATAAGTACAAACACGAAAGATATATCGACACATTCTATTCTGGAAAGACTAAAATCAGAAGTTCCCGAGTATATGATACCAACTAAAATAATCGTAGTAGATTATCTACCTTTAACTAATAATGGAAAGATTGATAGAAAGGTACTATTGGATATTCCTGAACCTGATTTTGAAGAAAAATTTCAAGATCCCGATAATCTTGCTGAAGAAAAGCTTCAGTTTATTTGGGGTAATCTTTTGAATGTAGATCGTATTAGTGTTACTGCAAATTTCTTTGAACTTGGAGGAAATTCCCTATTAGCAATACGTTTAATAGGTCATATTCTGCACGAACTGGCTGTAGAGCTAAATTTAAGGGAGGTATTTGAAAACCCTACAATAAGATCTATGGCTTTAGTGATTTTACAGAAAGATGCCAACAACTTATCTTTTATTAGTACAGTCGAAGAAGCTGAGTTATATCTTGTAAGTCATGCGCAAAAAAGACTTTGGGCATTAGCGCAACTTGAAGAACACCAAGAGGCTTATAATATATCTACAGGAATCCGAATAAAGGGACAGTTAGATAGAAATATATTAAAAAAAGCTATTTTGTCTTTGGTAAATAGACATGAAAGTTTGCGCACGGTTTTCAAGATAGTGGATGGGATACCATTTCAAAAAATTAACCCGATCAGTGAAATAGAAATTGAAATAGAGTTTTCTGATTTAGAGGGTGCTAGTGGTGATTATGATGTTTTAGAAAGTATAGTTAACAATCATAATAACACATTATTTGACCTGGAATTCGGGCCGTTGTTTAAGTGTCATCTCATACGAAAACAGGCTGATGAACACTTTTTTTTAGTCGCACTTCATCATATTATTTCTGATGGCTGGTCTATGGATGTTCTCATAAACGAATTTTATGCTTATTATAACTTGCATAAAGCGGATGGGGATGAGCCTTTTGCCCCGCTACAGATTCAATACAAAGATTATGCTGCGTGGCAAAATAAAAACTTAATTGATGATAAAGTAGTACAAGCAAAAGAATATTGGTTAAAAGAATTTTCAGGCGAAATACCAGTATTAAATCTGCCTTATTATCAGGAAAGACCTATTTATAAAACATTTAACGGTTCGTTTGAAGAAGTGAGATTAGACTCTTCACTTACGCAGTTACTAAACGATTTAAGTAAGAAGAACGACTGTACCTTATTTATGACCTTGATGGCTTCTGTAAATGTTTTAATGTACTTTTATAGTGGGCAGAGCGATATAGTTATCGGTACACCTGTTGCTGCAAGACCTCAAAAAATACTCGAAAATCAGATCGGGTTATACATTAATACATTAGCCTTACGAAATAAGATTGATGGTACGCGCGGATTTTGTGATTTATTAAAAACGATTAAAGAAAATTTTTTAAAAGCTTTTGAGCATCAACAATATCCTTTCGATGTATTAATCGAAGAACTTAACCCCGATAGAAACCTAAGTAGATCTCCTTTATTTGATATTATGGTGATTCAACAGAATGCAATGAACAATGAATTATTGCATGATATTCAAGGTTTTGATATTGAAGGTATTAATTTTAAAAGCAATTACAGTAAATATGATTTAAGTTTTAATTTCTTGGAAGCTAATGAGGAGATAATTTTAAATTTAAATTACAATACTGATTTATTTGCCTACTCTGATGTCTTAAATATGTTAAGGCATTTTAAATCAATACTTAGTGCTATCATTGAGGGCCCAACAAGCACAATTGATAGTTTAGAATATTTGAGTGTTGAAGAAAAGCAATGGCAGCTCTCTAAAAAGAGCGAGGTGATCTATGCCGAGGAATCATTTTCTAGTGTAGTTGCTAAATTCGAAACTCGAATGAATGAGTATCCTGATGCAATAGCAATAGGTTTCAATGAGACTAGTTGGAAATTTGATGAACTCAATAAAAGAGCAAATAAATTAGCTCATTTCTTAGTAAATAAGTACAATAGTAATAGGGGAGTTGTTGTTGGTATAATAATGGAACGTTCTAATACACTTATCTCCGGAATATTGGGGATTATGAAAACAGGAGCTGCTTACTTGCCAATTCCGCCAGATATTCCTATTCTGCGTCTTAAATTAATTATTGAAGAATCTAATTTAGGCGTATTGCTTTGTGATCAGACTACTTGTGATAATTTACCAAATGATGTGGGTGCAAAAATTATTAACATTGATGCTATCGAAGCCACTTTGGATGAAATGCCTTGTGAAAATTTAGTTTCTGTCAATCAGCCCGAAGATGATGCATATGTTATATATACTTCAGGATCGTCAGGTAAACCTAAAGGTGTTAGAATTAGTCATCGGGCATTGTTAAATTATGAGACCTGGTTTAGTAATACTTACAATATTACGACCAATGATAGTACTTTGTTAATGTCATCAATATCATTTGACCTAACGTATACAAGTTTGTGGAGTAGTCTTATTAGAGGGGCTAAACTGGTTATTCTTCCTGAAAATAAATCAGCCGATCAGGAAAGTATCATACGATATTTGATCGATCACAATATTACATATATAAAAGTAACGCCTTCACATTTGAGAATGCTAGTTTTAGATGAAGATTACAAACGTAGCGTTCAGCAATATTCGTTAAGAGTTTTGGTATGTGGAGGAGAAGCGATCGATGTTGAGGATGTTAGCACGTTGCTATCTGATCGCAGGGAAATGACAATTGTTAATCATTATGGGCCAACAGAAACGACTATCGGAGTTTTAACTCAGCCTATTACCTATGATAATTTACAAGTATTTAAAAAAAATCCTGTAATTGGATCTCCAATTTCAAATACAAATGTGTATATATTAAATGATAATGGATATTTACTTCCTCGCGGGGTAATAGGTGAAATTTGTGTTGGAGGATCTGCTTTAAGTTCAGGGTACATAAGTAATGAAGAAAGTGGTTTAACAAGATTTGTAAAAGACAGATATTTAAAAAATGAAACTATTTATAAAACGAACGACTTAGGTTATTGGAATGTAGATGGGAAAATATGTTTCGTGGGAAGAAAAGACAATCAGGTAAAAATTAGAGGATACCGAGTTGAACCATCAGAGATAGCAAGAGTATTGTTAAATCATAATGATATAAATAATTCCTTCGTATTGGCAGATGAAACAGCAAATGGAGATAAGATTCTAGTTGCTTTTTACGTGAGTGATGTGGTATTGAATGGTAATGATCTTGAATCTTTTTTAAAGCAATACCTGCCAATATACATGATGCCAACATTATTTATTGCTCAGGAATATATCCCAATTACCCACAATGGTAAAGTAGATCTTAAAGCCTTATCCCGTATATCAAAAGGAAGATTTAACAAGATTGAATATGAAGCACCAACATCACTACTTGAAAAACAAATGGTCGAAGTTTGGGAGAAAATACTTGGCAGGTCTCCAATAGGAATTAAGGATAACTTTTTTTCTACCGGAGGTGATTCAATTAAAGCAATCCAAGTTATAGCTAGTTTACGTAATATAAATTTAAAATTATCGATTAAGGACCTTTTTGAAGAACAAACAATTGACCGAATTGTAAATAAAATTACAACTGTAGACATAGAGATTGATCAATCGGAAGTGCATGGAGAGCTATCTTTAACACCTGTTCAACATCAATTTTTTAGTAAAAATAACTGGACTTTAAGTCATTATAATCAGGCAGTTTTGTTGAAGTCTAAAATTGCTTTAGATAAAGGAACACTTGAGGATGTATTTATGTCTTTACTAAGGCATCATGATGGACTAAGGGCAACCTTTACTCAAACTGAGAATGGGATTGTTCAATTTATTGAGGAATCAGCAACTATTTACCCTAGTTTCATAAATGAATTTGAATATAAAGATGCTTCATTTAAATTAGATGATTTAGAATCTGTTTTTAATGCCTTACACGAGTCATTTGACTTACGAATAAGCCCATTATTAAGAGTAGGATTATTTCATACACCTATTGGAGATTTTCTTTTTCTTTCAATTCATCATTTAGTTATAGATGGTATTTCCTGGCGAATATTGTTACAAGATATGGAATCGCTAATAAATGCTCATTCTAAAGCAGCAAAATTTAGCTTGCCTAAAAAAACAAATTCTTTTAAAGTTTGGTCGGAACAATTAGTAAAGTATGCTTCTAAAAAAACTGCTTTGCAGGAATTGGGGTATTGGGAAACGATACTGTCTTCAGATATAAAATCGATTCCTGTTGACTACAATTCCAATTCACTATTGGAAATTGATTTTAAGAGTGAAAATTTATCATTTTCAACAGATCAGACAGAATTATTACTTTCTTCAATGAACAAAGTATTTTCTACGGAAATCAATGACCTTTTATTAACGGCTCTTTCAATTGCTTTATATAAAACATTTGGGATTGATAAATTACTTATAGAAATGGAAGGTCATGGTAGAGAAGATATTATACCTGAACTGGATATTACCCGAACTATAGGATGGTTTACCTCAAAATACCCCGTTTTACTGCAATATATTGGAGATGATATTTCGCAACAGATAATAGAAGTAAAGGAAAATCTTCGACAGATCCCTAATAAAGGTATAGGATTTGGAATCTTGAGGTATTTGTCTGATGAAAAACACCTTTCAGCTTTTGATGCGGGTAAAAATCCGCAAATTTCCTTTAATTATTTTGGACAGATAGATGAAATTTTTGATGAATCTCATTTTTCATTGGTAAACGGTTCATTTGGAAAAACTATAAGCGATGACAAGATTAACCCTTTTTTAATTGAACTTGAAAGTATTGTTTCTAAAGGCCGTTTGGAAGTAAGTTTTAGATATAACGATAAGTTCTTTAAAACAGAAACTATCAAAGTCCTAAAGGAGTTCTACAAGAAGGCCTTGATTGATATTATGGATCATATTTCAGAATTGAAGTATAGTGAGGTAACGGCTAGTGATGTTTCAGATATACCGCTGGCAATAGAGGATTTCAATTCTCTTTTTGAATAAGGGGAACTAAATAAAAAATTATTATTATGATCAGTAAAGAAAATATCAAACATATCTATGGATTATCACCATTGCAGGAAGGTTTATTTTATCATGCTACAAATGGAGGAAATTCACTTCAATACTTTCAGCAAAAAAGATTTAAGATTAACGGAGATATAAATCCACAGAACATAAAAGAATTATTCAATAAATTAGTTGATCGTCACGATGCATTAAGGACAATATTTATTCAGAAAACAACTAATCATCCTCTTCAGATTGTATTAAAAAAAAGGAGTATTAAATTGCATTATGAGGATCTAACCAATCTAAATGATTGGGAAAGTTATTTGAATAATTATAAGACAATAGACCTAAATACCCCTTTCAAATTAGATTCAGGCAGGTTGATTAGAATTGCTTTGTTTAAAACTTCAGCACATTCTTTTGATTTGTTTATTAGTTATCATCATATTATAATGGATGCCTGGAGTATCAATATGCTATTCAATGAATTTCAGGAACTCTATATTACCGGACAGCAGGGAAAAGTTAGTACGTTAACAGATGTAAAGCCATTTAGGGATTATATAAGTTGGTTAAATACACTTGATAACAATGATTTAAAAAGTCGTTGGAACAAATATTTAAAAGATTTCAGATCGGTTACCTCTTTTGCAAACAAAAATAGAGTCAAATCTAATAACGATAAGAACTATGTGTTAAAAAAACAAAGCATAGTTTTAGATGAACATTTTAAATCTAAATTAGTCAATCTGTGCGATGAATTAAATATTTCATTATTTGTTTTTTTTCAGACACTTTGGGGGATCTTATTGGCTAAATTTAATAATACTGATGATGCTGTATTTGGTGTAGTTGTATCAGGCAGGCCACCAGAAATAAAAAATGTAGATCAGATACTTGGTCTTTTCATAAATACTATTCCGGTACGTATTAATTTCAACGATGAAATAAATTTTTCCACTTTATCTAAAAAGGTTAGAGACGAAGCTTGGGAAATGCAGCAACTGCATTATTTGCAATTGGCCGATATCAAATCTGAATCAATACTAAAGGAAAATTTGTTTGATCATATCTTGTTATTTCAAAACTTAGCATCCACACTAACAGAGTCAAATCGTGAAGTACTAGATATTCATCCTTTTGAGGATTTTGAAGTTACCAATTATGATTTGAATGTTGTTATTTCTCCGACTGATATAATTGAAATACATTTTGAATACAACCAGCTAACATATACTGATGAGCTAATATCTTGTATTGGAAACTATTTTATGAATACTATAAAATATGTGATTGAAGATGTAACTATTTCGGTTAAGGATATCAAGTTACTTACTTTGAATTCTGATGATCAAGAATTTGTTGTAACTGAAAATTTAACTATTATAGATCTTTTTGAAGCACAAGTTGCCCGCACACCAGAAGCAATAGCTACCATTTATAATGATAATAGTGAGACTTATCAATCCCTGAATGAAAAGGCAAATCAGATAGCTACTTATCTTCTTGAGAATTGTCAGATTTCCGGAGAGGAAACAATAGGGGTTATGATGGGGAAAAGTGGTACTTTAATTGCTGTACTACTTGGAATTATGAAAGCTGGAGCAAATTACCTTCCATTAGATCCGGTATATCCACAGAAACGTTTAGAGTATATTATTTCGGATAGCGGTATCAACATAATGTTTTCCGATATAGTAGATTCCAATTCAGAAAAAAAGGAAAGCAATGCCTCTTTTTTAACTCATTTATCTCAAATAATAGAGATTGACAACAAATTTGAAATTATTGTAAATAGTAAAGAAAGTCTTCAATCTGTGAAGGTGGATCTTAAAAACTATAAGCAAGAAAACAGGAATACTATTTCAAACCCAGACAGAGGTAATAGTGCAGCATATCTAATTTATACTTCTGGTTCTACAGGAACCCCAAATGGTGTTCTGGTAGAGCACAAAAACATCGTCAATACACTATTATGGCGTAAAAAGTACTATAATTTGGGGCTTGGAGATATCAATCTTCAATTCCCGTCTATTTCTTTTGATAGTTCCGTTGAAGATATATTTTCGATACTAATATCAGGTGGTAGTCTTGTAATCCCAGATGAAAAACAATTGACTGATGTTGTATATCTAGGTACTGTTATCAATAAATATAAAGTCAGTCATTGCTTGTTAGTTCCATCATTTTATCAAATGCTTTTGCGGGAATTAAAATCTGATTTAAGTTCATTAAAGGCTATAACTGTTGCTGGGGAATCTGTAACAAAGAAATTAATTGACGAACATTATTATTGGCTTCCAGGGGTTGAATTGCATAATGAATATGGCCCAACTGAATGTGCAGTTTGTGCTACTGCTACTTTACTTAAACCAACAGACGATTTTGTTTCTATTGGTGTAGCTATTGATAATGTTAATGTGAGTATAAGGGATAAAACACTTTTAAAATGCCCTCCTTATGTAATAGGTGAGATAGGAATTAAAGGTGCCGGATTATCAAGAGGATATATTAATAATGAGACATTAAATGCAGTAAAATTTGTAAAGGATCCGGAATTTCCGGGTGAAATTATTTATAGAACAGGAGATTTAGGGATAGTATATCCGAACGGACAAATCGAGTTTATAGGAAGAGTAGATGAGCAGATAAAAATTAGAGGGTTCCGAATTCATTTGGGAGAGATACATAATGTGATTCTCGAAAATGAGCTTATTAGAGATACAATCGTTTTGGTAGGAAAAAAAGAAAATAAGGAGAGCTATATATCAGCCTTTGTTATTTTAAATGGAATAATTGAGCTAAACGAGATTAGAGCTTTTATGCAAAAATATCTGCCTTACTATATGGTACCTGAAAAGATAACTATAGTTGAGTCATTTCCATTACTTCCTAATAACAAAATTGATAAAGCAACTCTTTTAAGTAAAGAACATTCACTGGAAAATAAAGAGAAAGAATATGCAAAAACAGATGTTGAAATTCTAGTAAGCGAGATTTTTAAAGAGATTTTATGTAAAAAGACGATATATGTAGATGATAATTTTTTTGAACAAGGAGGTCATTCTATCGATGCGATGACATTAAGTTCAAGATTGTTTAAAAATTTTAATGTAAAATTTAATCTATCGGATATTTTCTCTGCTCCAACAGTGAAACAAATTGCAATTTGGATAGAGAAAAAAAAGACCGAGGATTATATAGAAATACCACATGTTGAGGGGATACGAAACGAGTTTAATTTAAGTTATGCTCAAAAGAGACTTTGGGTTGTTGAACAATCATTTGACCGATCTTCAAATTATAATTTATTTGTAGGGCTACGCATACGTGGTGTCCTGCAAACCAAATATGTAAAAGAAAGTATATTAAGATTAGTTAACAGGCACGAAAGTCTTAGAACAGTATTTTATACTTATGAAGGTGAGCCCATGCAAAAAATTCTGGATGAGGTATTGATTGACCGCTATCTAACTCATTTGGATGTATCCAGGCAAGATGATCCGGAACAGGAGGCATTAAAAATAGCACAACAAGAGTATGCAACTCCGATGGATTTAACCTATGGTCCCCTTTTTAAGGCAAGTTTAATTAGTCTGGACAGTAGAAATTATTCTCTTTTTTTTGTAATTCATCATATTATCTCTGATGGATGGTCACTAAGTGTTTTGGCACGAGAATTTGCTCAAATTTATAATAGCCTTACAGAAGATGAACCGATTAGTTTGAAACCGCTGACACATCAGTTCATTGACTATGTAAATTGGCAAAATAGCGTAATACATAGTGATAGGAACATTATTTATAAAGAATATTG
Source organism: Flavobacterium sp. WG21 (assembly GCF_000335775.1). Lineage (NCBI taxonomy): Bacteria > Pseudomonadati > Bacteroidota > Flavobacteriia > Flavobacteriales > Flavobacteriaceae > Flavobacterium > Flavobacterium sp. WG21. The sequence goes on along the minus strand of NZ_AMYW01000044.1, from coordinate 21,795 downwards.
GAATAAACATCTTAGTAATTCAAACTTACGAGTAGATTTTCCGAAAGATTTTCCATCCAAGTTTAAAAGTACTTCCGAAGGAGAAAGATTTGATTATTTACTAAGTCAGAAATTGACAGAAAGATTACAAAATCTTTCTGATGCACATGGTGCAACGATGTTTATGGGGGTATTGACCATAGTTAAAATTCTACTCTACAAATATACCGGACAAAAAAATATTACTATAATTACTCCAACCACAGGTCGTGATCACGGCAGTTTACAAGATTTAGTTGGTTTTTTTGTAAATACTATTGCTTTATCTACTGATATAGACAAAAAGGAAAGCTTTAGTGATTTATTGTATAGAGTCAAAAGTAATACTCTTAATGCATTAGATCATCAACCTTATCCGCTCGAGTTAATTTTAGATGAATTGAATCACTCGGATACCTTGTCAGCTTTCAATGTCATGGTTGTAATGCAAAATCAATATGAATCAATGGTTACTGGTTTAAACCATGTTTTAGTTGATAACTTTGACACAGAATTAAAAAAATCAAATTTTGATTTAACATTTGAGTTTGTTGAAATTGATAGTTGTCTACAGTTATCAATTGATTATCGAAAAGATTTATTTAAAGAGAGTACTATTAGAAGACTATTAGATAATATGATTGTACTTATAAATTCTGTATTGAATAATACGGTTGCACCAATAGGTGATTATGAGTATATCTCTGATGATGAGAAATATTTGCTGGTAGAAAAAATGAATGGTACAGAGGCAAACTATCCTTCTCAATTAGGACTTTATGAATTGGTTAACAGACAATTTTTATGTAATGCTGACCATATAGCAGTGATTGATCAAAAAAGTTCTTATACTTATGAGGATCTTTTTAAGAAGGTTGAAATGCTAGTAGCTTTAATACAAAATAAATATGATGATTTTAAAACAGGTACAGTAGTAGCAGTACAAATGGAGTCTTCAATTGATTTAGTAGTTTGTATTCTGGCTATTTGGAAATTGAAAGGAATATATTTGCCTTTAAACCTTAGTTTACCTGAAGATCGTATAAAATATGTATTAAACGATAGTAATTCTCGTTTGCTTCTTACGTCTGGAGATGATTTTGAGCTTTCTATTCATATCACAATAATAAATAGGAATGGTGCTTTAGATAATTTCGTTGAAGATAAAAATTACCTGAGTAAAAATCCGGCTTATATTATTTATACGTCTGGTTCTACTGGTATTCCAAAGGGAGTAGTGATAAAACATGAAAGTATCGCAGATAGAGTTTTAGACCATAATCATTACTTAAAAAACACTTCAACGGAACGAGTACTTCAATTTGCATCTATAAACTTTGATGCTTCATTGATAGAAATATTTATGCCTTTAGTAATTGGGGGCAGCCTTGTAATTCCTGAAAAAAATGGTAAGGATAATGTTGCATTACTTGCAGATTATTTAAATAAAAAAGAAGTTAGTCTTGCAATATTTCCACCTTCCTATTTAAAAATTTTGCGACCATATACGCTACCATATTTGAAGAAGATAATTTCGACCGGTGAAGCCGCTATTTTTGAAGATGCAGAATTTTATACAAAAAATCATGAGTTCTATAATGGATATGGACCGACTGAAACCTGTATTGGAGCATCTTTTTACAAGGCAAACGAAGTTGAGTTGGCTTATTACAGGGCTCTGGGTATTATCCCGATAGGGACACCATTTGGTAATACCAAAATTTACATCGTTGATGAGGATTTAAAACTAGTTCCATATGGGGTTCCGGGAGAGATATGTGTAGCGGGTATAGGATTAGCAATCGAGTATTTGAATGATCAGGAGTTAACCGAAAAAAAATTCACCAAAAACCCATTTGCAGGGAATGATAAGGATGCAATGTTGTATAGAACAGGTGATCTCGGCAGATGGAACGAAAACAATCAGATAGAGTATCTGGGCAGAAAAGATGAACAAATTCAAATACGTGGAATAAGAATAGAACCTGGTGAAATTCAGAAACATTTATTAGACTTATCAGAAATAACTCAAGCTTTAGTTTTAGGTTCAGAGATTAGGGGTGAAAAAGTATTGGTAGCTTATTTAATAACTCGTGAGGAAATTTTGCCAGTCGACATTAGAAACTATCTACGTTCTAAATTGCCTCTCTATATGATTCCGGATTATTTTATAATGATGGATTCATTTCCTATAAATTCTAACGGGAAAATTGATAAAAAACTATTATCCATTCATTTGGATGAAGAGTTTACTATGACCCCCCTGAAAAAGGCGACTCACCAAACAGAGATAACACTATCAGAAATTTGGAAGTCGGTCTTAAACAAAGATCAAATAGGGATTGATCAGAATTTTTTCGAAATAGGAGGGCATTCTCTTAAGGCGATTCAAATATTAAGTAGAGTGCACGAAGTTTTTGATGTTTCTATTAATTTAAAAGAGTTGTTTACTAATCCTACTATAGAGGCCCTGGCTAAGCACTTATCAATATCTGATCTTAAATCGCATCATAGAATAGTGGAAATTGGTAGTACTACTGATGGATACTTATTGTCTTCCGGGCAAGAAAGAATTTGGTTTTTGAGTCAGATGGAAGATATTAATGTAGCGTACAATATTAATCTATGCTATGAATTGACAGGAGAAATTGATATAAAAGTTTTAAACGAAGCATTTATGATGCTTATTGAAAGACATGAAATATTAAGAACCTCTTTTGTAACATATAATAATGAACCAAGACAAGTTGTTAATGAAGCAGATCATATTGAATTTAAACTAAAAGTGTTCGACTTTACAGGTAAAGACAATATAAAAGGGCAAATTGATGAGCTGATAAATGAGCAATTCTCTACACCTTTTGATTTGGTAAACGATATGCTTATACGCGGGACTATTTTTGTACTTAGTGAAAAAAGGCATGTCCTTGCGTGGAGTGTTCATCACATTGCAGCAGACGGGTGGTCTGTAAAAATTATAATGGATGAATTGGCTCTATTTTATAATTCTTTAATTTTAAAAGAAACGATAGCTTTAGTACCACTTAAAATTCACTATAAAGATTTTGCAGATTGGCAACAGAAATACCTATTATCGGATGATTTGTTAAAACATAAAGCTTACTGGACTAGCTTATTAGAACTTCCTATTCCAAGATTAGATTTTCCTGTTACAAAACAAAGACCTGCGGTACAAACTTATAGAGGTGCCGAATTATCATGTGTTTTTTCTGAGGAACTTACCCATGAGTTGCAAAAGTATCATCGCGCTCAAAGTACAAGTATGTACATGCTGTTTTTAAGCATTATTAATACAATGCTTTATAAGTATACATCGCAGACTGATATATTAATCGGTACTTCTAGTGTGAATCGTAAACACACAAGCTTGGAAAAACAAATCGGATTTTATTTGAATATTCTTGTTTTAAGAAATAAATTTTCAGACTCGGATACCTTTAAACAGCTTTTAGAAAAAATTACTTTAAATACTCTGGAAGCACAATCTCATGAAGACTATCCTTTTGATCAGCTTGTTGGCGAATTAGCTCTGCCACGTGATTTAAGTAGATCTCCGATATTCGATATATTTGTAGAATTTCAGGATTTTGAAGGGCTGATTAATAAAGAGGAAAAATATGAGCTGCATAATTCAGAAGTTAAACCATATAATGTAGATCTGGTAATGAGTCAATTTGATTTGACTATTACTTTTATTGGAGGAAAGAAAGAATTTGGTATTAACATCGTTTACAATCAGGATATTTTTACGGAATGGCAGATAAAAGACTTTTTACGTTATATCGAGAATTTATCTGTTAAAATTCTGAAGGATGATAATCTTAAATTGTCAGATTACTGCATGTTAGATGAAATTGATTTTAAACAGATTAAAGATTTTAACCAAACGAATAAAGAGTTGCCTAAAGGCACTTTTATGGATATTATCGACAATCAGGCATTAAGTTATGAGAATAAAATTGCTATAAGTTTAGATACAGAGCGTAAGAGTTACGGAGAGGTTATAAGAGAATCGAATCAATTGGGTAATTACTTAGTTGAATCGGGTCTTAAGCATTCAGAGCCTGTGTTGTTTATTTCCGAGCGTAGTATTGAAATGCTTATCGGTATGTTAGGCATTATGAAGGCCGGCGGGGTTTATGTTCCTTTAGCTCCGGATTATCCTATCGGACGTATTACCGGTATCATTAAAGATTGTCAAGCCACAAAGATTCTGGTTAGCTCAGAGGTTTTAAGTTTATCTTTTCTTAAAGAAATTGCATCAGAAACAACTGTGACGCAAATTATCTCAATGAATTTTTTGTCTGAAAGAGATGAATTTAATGAGGAATTTCAAACGTTGCGCTTTTATGCTGAATTAGCTGCAAAAAAGATTTCGAAACATTCTTTAGAAAAAGTAAGATTGCTGCCATTGCGCTATAAAGATCAGATAGTTTTGCCTGAGGCATTATGGAGTAAGATTAGTCATCTCTCGGATTATCTGAGCAATTTGTCAGACATAAAGGAGGCATCAGTTGGATTGTGTTTTGAAAATCCTATTTACGGTACGATTGCCATAATGTGTTTACAGATGCTTGATTTGGATTTTACATTACTAGATACAGAAGCTTCTCGCAAATCAAAGAAAGAGCTATTGGTTAATCATTCTATTAGCTATTTGTTAACAGAGTCTGTTTTTTTTACAGATTTTGATGAAATATATTGGGAATTGGAAGGGAAGTTAGAACTTATAGTTTTAGATTCCTTAATTAGGATCTCTTCTGATTCTTCAAAAGAAACCAATTTTCGTAGTATTTGGGATTATCAAGCAGAAATAACCACAGAGGCTATTAATGATTACGAATGGAAAAGCAGTTATACCAATGAGGCTTTTAGCGAAAAAGAGATGCAGGAGTATATTGATAATTTTTCTTCTAAATTATCTCCTTATCTTTCTGATAGTACTAAAGTTTTAGAAATTGGTTGTGGTCATGGCCTTGTACTTTTTAATCTAGTGCATAAGGTTGGTTATTACCTTGCTACGGATCTCTCTCCAATAATTTTGGATAAGAATAGTATTCGACTAAAACGCGAGAATATTACCCATGTCGAAAGTATGGCTATTGCCGCTCGTGAGATTGATCAGATACAAAAGAGCAATTATTTTGATGTTATAGTTTGTAGTAGTGTTGTTCATTATTTTCCGGATACCCATTATCTGGAGGAAGTAATCAGTAAAGCTTTAAGTTTAATTGCTGATGGAGGAATTATCTATCTGGATGATTTAATGGATCTTAATAAAAAATCAGAACTGGAAGAATCAGCTGTTTCTTATAACCGTTCAAATCCTGAGGCCACTGCTAAAGTAAATTGGGATAATGATTTGTTTGTATCCAAAAGTTTTTTTGATCATATCCAGCAGGTTTATCCCGAGATAGAATCAATAGAATGTAGTCCAAAATTAGGATCTATAGAAAATGAATTAACACGTTATCGATACGATGCTGTACTAAAAGTAAATAAAACAAGGCATAAAAATAAACCAGTTTATACAAACAATCGTCATTTTTCAATAGGCCTTGATCAAATTAATTTCACTAGTGCATTAGAGAACCTTCCATCCTGGATAACTGTAGATATAGAAGAATTTGCTTTGCAGAATATTGTTGATTTAAAGGCAATTGAAAACAAGATAGATACCAAACCAGCTATAGAAGTCAAAGAATCAGATCTGGCCTATATTATTTATACCTCGGGCTCTACTGGAACGCCTAAAGGAGTTATGGTAGAACATTTGGGTATGCTGAACCATTTGTGTGCAAAGGTAAATGACCTGGAATTGGATGCCAATAGTGTTGTAGTACAAAATGCATCACAAACCTTTGATATAAGTATCTGGCAGTTTTTATCAGCCTTAATGGTGGGAGGAAAAACAGTTGTTTACAATCAATCTTTAGTTTTGTCGCCTGAGAAATTTATTGAAAGGGTTAAAGAGGACGGAGTTACCATTTTAGAAGTTGTTCCTTCTTACCTTACCGTGATGATGGATCTTTATGAAGAGATAAAAGTTAGCTATCCATCGCTTCGGTATTTGGTCGTAACAGGTGAAACGCTGAAAAGAGCTTTGGTAGACCGATGGTTTAGTCTCTACCCTGGAATACGAATGGTCAATGCTTATGGACCGACAGAAGCTTCGGATGATATTACGCATCACATCATGGACAAAGCTCCGGATAACGGAATTATACCGATTGGTAAAGCGGTTCAAAATTTTCAGATTTATATTTTAGATGATCATCAACATTTATGTCCTATAGGTGTAAAAGGTGAATTATACGTGTCTGGTATCGGAGTTGGTCGTGGTTATTTGAATAATGAAGCTCAGACTCTAAAAAGTTTTAGCCAGGACCCTTTTATCTCTGTGAATAATGTTCGAATGTATCGCACGGGGGATTTAGCACGATATTTACCTGATGGTACACTCGAATTTTTCGGGCGCAAGGACAGCCAGGTTAAAGTGCGCGGTTACCGTATTGAACTAGAAGAGATTGAACAGCAACTTGCCCTACTTGAAGGCGTATCTGATTCGGTTGTTATACTCAAGAAAGATAATCGTGATGAGAACTATCTGAGTGGTTATGTTACAGTATCAGCTGAAAAAGGCACAGAAATAAGTACAGAACAATTACGGGAAGAATTAAAGTTAGTTTTACCATCTTATATGATTCCTGATTACTTATCAATATTACCAAAAATGCCAACCACAGGTAATGGTAAAATTGACCGTAAAGCACTTCAAGATTTTGAGAACGGAAATAAATCTAAAACAGATTTAGTAGCTCCTCAGGGGGAAATACAAAAAATAATCTGGGAACTTTGGACAGATGTGCTTGATGATGATCTATTTGGGATAAAGGATGACTTCTTTCAAATAGGTGGTAATTCATTGCGTGCAATGAAAGTAATAGGAATGATAAATAAACAATTTAATATAAACTATCCGTTGAGAGATTTTTTCAATCAGCCAACAATCGAGCAGATTCATAAGAATATTGAAATATTTAAATGGTCTGCTACAGGAGAAGAGGATAGTAAAGCGAATGACATAATAGAAATATTGATATGAGTAAAGACATAAAGGATTTTATCCACAAATTAATTGAACTAAAAATCAAAATTACCCTGAACAATGACCAACTTAAAATTCAGGCAGATCAGGAGGTTTTGACACCAGTAATCATATCAGAAATACAAGAACGAAAGCAAGAGTTGATTGCCTTTTTGAGCGAAATTGTTTATGATAACAATACAAATGAAAATATTTCCCCTATACCGGAAGCAGAATATTATGAATTGTCTCATGCTCAAAAAAGGCTTTGGATATTAGATCAATTTGAAGAAGCTAAAACAGCTTATAATATGGGGAATGCCTATTGGCTTGAAGGAAATTTTGAGCTTAATGCACTCCAATTTATAACTAGCAGATGGATTGAGAGACACGAAGTATTCAGAACGACCTTTAAGAAAGTTAATGGGCAACCTATGCAATTCATCTCCAATACCTTTGATGGAGAACTGCCTTTTGAGATTATTGACTTGCAAACAGAAAATGCTGTAGATACTGCCAATGCACTTATAATCGACGAATTAAATACTCGTTTTGATCTGGAGCAAGGCCCTTTGTTTAAGATTAGGATTTATAAAATAGCTCAAGAGAAGTTCGTTTTCCTGATCTTAATGCATCATATTGTTTCCGATGGTTGGTCATTGGAAGTGCTGATGCACGAGTTTATATACTATTACAATAATTATCTGGAAGGTAATGATAGCAATGTTGCGCCACTATTGATTCAATATAAAGATTATGCGCATTGGAGCAATTCACTATTGTCGGGAAATAGATTATCTACGTTAAAAACATTTTGGAACAATACATTTAAAGATGGTGTCCCTAAAATTGATCTGCCAAGGGATTTTAACCGCCCAACTATAAAGACATACAATGGGAAGCATATTGTAAAAGTTTTCAGTGAAAAAACTACAAGAGAAATTAAAATGTTGTCAGAAGGTAAAAATGGCACATTATTTATGAATCTCTTAAGTTGCGTAGGGATTTTATTGTATCGATATACAGGAGAAAAGGACATGGTAATTGGTACCACGACTGCGGGGAGAGCTTTGCCGGAGTTGGACAACCAAATAGGTTTTTTTGTAAACACATTGGCCCTACGATTACAATTTGAAGGACAACAATCATATAGCGAATTTAGTAATAGTATTAAAGAGCTTTGTCTTAATGCCTTCAAACATCAGGAGTATCCTTTTGATTTGTTGGTAGACGATCTTATACATAAAAGAGATGTAAGCCGCTCACCTATGTTTGATGTGATGGTTCAATTACTAAACACAAGCTCCATCAATAAGAAAGCAGAAGGACTTAAAGGAATAAATGTGTCGCAGTTTAGGTTTGACAACCCTACAAGTCAATTTGATCTTTGTTTTAATTTTCTTGAAGAACAAGATAGTATATCGTTGGATTTAGAATTCAATACAGATCTTTTTAGTGAAGACAGGATGATTAGATTGATAACTCTTTTGGAAACTATTATAAGCGAGATCGTTCTAAATCCATTAATGGCCTTAGATGCTTTGAACTATGTTCCGGATTACCAACTAGATGAACTGAAAGCGTTTAATGCAACGGATAAGAGCTTTGAAGATTATGATAGTATTATTGAAATGTTCGAAGAAAATGTTCGTCTACACCCTGATAATATTGCAGTCTATACCGTTAAAGATTCTGTTTCTTATAAGGAATTGAACTTCCAAGCGGATGCATTTGCAAATTTTATATGGAGTCTTAATCTTGAAGACAACTCGTCGATAGGTATTATACACGATAAGTCTATATCCGCTATAGCAGCTATTTTAGGAATTTTTAAATCCGGACACGCCTGTGTTACAATCGATCCGTCATTGCCTGATGAACGAATAAAATTTATCCTGAATGATTGTACTATACCGGTAGTAATATCGGAGAAGAAGTATGAAGATTTAAATATGAAAAGACAGTGGGAATGTCCTGATTTCAACATTCTGATAAACACTGATGAAGGTAGCCAACAGGATATAAATTACGGAGAGAGCATAAGCGATCAGTGTGAAATGTGGGACTATTTAGGAGAAAATTTTGACGAAGAAATTGAGTTAGGAGGCTGGATTTCCAGTTTCACCGGGCAGCCATTTACCAAACAGGAAATGGAGGAATACAGTGAGAATGCGTTATTAAAATTAAGACCTTATTTAACCGATAAAAGTCGCGTTCTTGAAATTGGGTGTTCTTCAGGATTAACTTTATTTAAAGTTGCTCCTTTTGTAAAATACTATCATGGTACGGATCTCTCGAAGAAAATTATCAATAAAACAGAGGAAAGTGCACGTGCTAAAAAAATGCAAAACACTTTTTTTACAGTTTTAGGAGCTCATGAAATATCGAACCTAATTGACACCTATGATATCATTATTATTAATAGCGTTATACAAAGCTTCTCAGGATACAATTATCTGTTAGAAGTAGTTGAAAAAGCGCTAAAATTACTCAATCCTGGGGGAATTATTTTTTTTGGTGATATTCAGGATTTAGATAAAAAAGAAGCCTTAATTAAAGATCTAGAAAAATTTAATGTTGAAAATGAAAACCAGGACTATTTGGTTAAGTCCGATTGGTCTAAGGAACTTTTTATATCTAAACTATTCTTCAGTGATCTTAAGGCATTGTTTCCCCAAATAACAAATATTGCGATAACGGATAAAATAGGTGAAATATCTAATGAACTTAGAGATTTTCGCTTTGACTGTATTGTCTTTACAAATGAGAAAGAGGAGAGTCTGAAAGAAGTAAGCAATATCAAATTCCGTAAAAGACGTTATAATCAAATAGATTTCGAAAATATTTCCATAAAACAGAGGACAAAACAAAGTTTATCCCAAAAGCTGGCCTATACTATATATACCTCGGGAACCACAGGAAGAGCTAAGGGAGTTATGGTATCTCATAGCAACTTGGTTAATATTTCGTTGTCATGGCGCAATAGATACGAGTTAGAGACTATAGACGTAAGGTTGGCACAAATTGCTAATATGAGTTTTGACGTGTTTTTTGGAGATTTATGCAGAGGACTTCTTAACGGAGGAACTCTTTATTTATGTGATAAAGAACTGGTGTTGGATGTAGCAAAATTTTATGATTATATAAATGAGCATAAAATTAGTATTTTAGAATCTACTGTGGGAGTACTGCTTCCTTTGATGAAGTATATTCATGAAGAAGGCTTAGAATATTCTTTTTTAAAGCTCATAATTTTAGGATCCGATGTATGCTTAATGAAAGATTTCCAATGGTTGAAAAATGAATTTGGTAACGATGTTAGAATAATTAATAGTTATGGTACTACAGAGACAACTATAGACAGTTCTTATTACGAAATAGTAGATCCAGCTATCAATTTTGAAGGTTATACACCAATTGGGAAACCTATGGATAATATTAAGTATTTTATACTGGATAAAAATAAACGTATTGTTCCAATTGGGGTTAGAGGGGATCTTCATATTTCAGGTACGGGGGTATCTTTAGGCTATCGAAATTGCCCGGAATTAACTAAAGAGAGATTTTTTGAATTATATGTTGAAAAACAATCTCACAAAGTCTATAATACAGGAGATTTAGGTTATTGGCTTCCTGATGGTAATGTACAGTTTTTGGGAAGGGATGATGGACAAATTAAAATTCGAGGGTATCGCGTTGAAATTGAAGAGGTAGAAAATTTATTGGCTAAACATCAATTAATAGAACAAATAGCAGTAGTAGTAAAAAAAGATAAAGAAGGCCATAATTATCTCGTAGCTTTTATAGTAGCTAAAAATGAAAGACTTAATGTAGCAAGTGTAAAAGAGTATGCTAAAAAACATCTTTCCGATTATTTGATACCTTCAGTTATTATGATTGTCGAAAAATTAGTATACACAAATAATGGTAAAATAGACAGAAAAGCTTTATTAGAATTTAAGCAAACTAAAGAAAAAAAAGACGAACTTCGCGAGCCTTTGAAACCTTTTGAAGACAAACTTGTGGCTATATGGAAGGAATTACTTGATATGGATTGTATAGAAATAACAGATAATTTTTTTGAAATTGGAGGGCATTCTCTAAAAGCTGTTCAAATGGTTTCCAGAATACAAAAGAATATGGGTATAAGACTGGAAATAAAAGACGTTTTCATACATCAGACAATTGAAGAGTTGGCAACAAGAGTTGAAGCTGTAGAATGGGTTAAAATTGATAAAAATACTGATTCAACAAATAATGAAAGAATTTTAATATGAACGTAAATAAGTTGATAGTTGAACTAAGTAAACTTAGTATACATTTAAGTATTTTAGATAACCAATTAGAGATCAATGCACCCAAGGGAGTATTGAATGAGGACATAATTAAGAATCTTAAAAAGTATAAAAATGAAATTATAAACTTTTTAATTGAGAATGAAAAAAAGCATGATTATGCTTTAATTCCGTTATCAGAAAACAAGACATATTATAAGCTTTCTAATACACAAAAGCGTTTTTGGCTATTAACTCAGGTAGAAGATAGATCCAGATCTTATAACGAATTTGAAGCCTATACTATATCAGGATCTTTGGATGTTGATATTTTCGAGTTTGCAATTAATCAGCTGTTAGAGCGTCATGAGATATTAAGAACGAATTTTGTTTCTGTCAATGAAGAAATTATGCAGGTAGTTCGACCTGTGGAAGAAATATTTTTTAAGCTGGAGCGATTCGACCTTACAGACTCGATCGATTGGAAAGAAAAGCTAGAAGTTATCGCTCAAAAATTGATGAATTCAGTCTTCGATTTGACTAAATCCTCACTTTTTAAAGCAAGCATAGTACAAACTGCGAAAGATCAATATATTTTTCTTTTCTCATTGCATCATATTATAACGGATGGATGGTCAGCAAAAATATTAATTAAAGAATTATCAGACTTATATATATCAAATTTAACTGGTAAATCAAATAGTCTAAATAGCTTAGCGATACAGTATAAAGATTATGCAGAATGGCAAGTCAATCAGATTACAAATGATGATAATATTGCTACTAGAAATTATTGGTTGCAGAGTATGTCAGGAGAATTGCCTGTTCTTGATTTGCCAACGGTAAATCCCAGACCAGCTATTAAAACGTTTAATGGAGCAGTTTACAATAGTGAGTTTGAGAAGTCTTTTACTTCTAAGCTTAAACTTTTTTCCAAAACACATGAAGTTACCAATTATACTACTTTGGTCGCCATTGTTAATGTATTGTTGCATAAATATACCTCACAGACTGATCTAATTATAGGAACCACAGTTTCCGGCCGTGATCATTTTCAATTGGAGGATATGCTGGGGTGCTTTCTTAATACCTTAGTTCTTCGTAATAAAATTAATCCAAACAATTCTTTTGTTGATTTATTGGCAACTGTTAAAGATAATGTGTTTGATGCGCTTAAACATCAACATTATCCATTTGATATACTTTTGGAAGAACTTGATGTAAAAACTGACTTGAGTAGATCTGCAGTTTTTGATGTTCTTATTGAACTCCATAATTATGAAAAAGAGGCAGAATCATTTAAAGATTTTGCAGGAGGAATGGATTTCAGAGTAGAGCCGTATATTTTTGAAAAAAATACTAGTCAGCTTGATATTACATTTTCTTTTTATGATTTAGGAGATGATGAAATGGGTGTGACGATATATTATAATACAGATCTCTTCAGTCGTACTTATATAGCTAATTTGATAGCTCACTTTAAAAAGCTAACAGAGCAATTACTTGATTTGCCAAGCCATAATATTAGTGAACATAGTATTTTGTTGAAAAAGGAGGAAGATCTAATTAAAGATTTTAACCAAACGTATAAAGAGTTGCCTAAAGGCACTTTTATGGATATTGTAGATAATCAGGCATTAAGTTATGAGAATAAAATTGCTATAAGTTTAGATACAGAGCGTAAGAGTTACGGAGAGGTTATAAGAGAATCGAATCAATTGGGTAATTACTTAGTTGAATCGGGTCTTAAGCATTCAGAGCCTGTGTTGTTTATTTCCGAGCGTAGTATTGAAATGCTTATCGGTATGTTAGGCATTATGAAGGCCGGCGGGGTTTATGTTCCTTTAGCTCCGGATTATCCTATCGGACGTATTACCGGTATCATTAAAGATTGTCAAGCCACAAAGATTCTGGTTAGCTCAGAGGTTTTAAGTTTATCTTTTCTTAAAGAAATTGCATCAGAAACAATTGTGACGCAAATTATCTCAATGAATTTTTTGTCTGAAAGAGATGAATTTAATGAGGAATTTCAAACGTTGCGCTTTTATGCTGAATTAGCTGCAAAAAAGATTTCGAAACATTCTTTAGAAAAAGTAAGATTGTTGCCATTGCGCTATAAAGATCAGATAGTTTTGCCTGAGGCATTATGGAGTAAGATTAGTCATCTCTCGGATTATCTGAGCAATTTGTCAGACATAAAGGAGGCATCAGTTGGATTGTGTTTTGAAAATCCTATTTACGGTACGATTGCCATAATGTGTTTACAGATGCTTGATTTGGATTTTACATTACTAGATACAGAAGCTTCTCGCAAATCGAAGAAAGAGCTATTGGTTAATCATTCTATTAGCTATTTGTTAACAGAGTCTGTTTTTTTTACAGATTTTGATGAAATATACTGGGAATTGGAAGGGAAGTTAGAACTTATAGTTTTAGATTCCTTAATTAGGATCTCTTCTGATTCTTCAAAAGAAACCAATTTTCGTAGTATTTGGGATTATCAAGCAGAAATAACCACAGAGGCTATTAATGATTACGGATGGAAAAGCAGTTATACCAATGAGGCTTTTAGCGAAAAAGAGATGCAGGAGTATATTGATAATTTTTCTTCTAAATTATCTCCTTATCTTTCTGATAGTACTAAAATTTTAGAAATTGGTTGTGGTCATGGCCTTGTACTTTTTAATCTAGTACATAAGGTTGGTTATTACCTTGCTACGGATCTCTCCCCAATAATTTTGGATAAGAATAGTATTCGATTAAAACGCGAGAATATTACCCATGTCGAAAGTATGGCTATTGCTGCTCGTGAGATTGATCAGATACAAAAGAGCAATTATTTTGATGTTATAGTTTGTAGTAGTGTCGTTCATTATTTTCCGGATACCCATTATCTGGAGGAAGTAATCAGTAAAGCTTTAAGTTTAATCGCTGATGGAGGAATTATCTATTTGGATGATTTGATGGATCTTAATAAAAAATCAGAACTGGAAGAATCAGCTGTTTCTTATAACCGTTCAAATCCTGAGGCCACTGCTAAAGTAAATTGGGATAATGATTTGTTTGTATCCAAAAGTTTTTTTGATCATATCCAGCAGGTTTATCCCGAGATAGAATCAATAGAATGTAGTCCAAAATTAGGATCTATAGAAAATGAATTAACACGTTATCGATACGATGCTGTATTAAAAGTAAATAAAACAAGGCATAAAAATAAATCAGTCTATACAAACAATCGTCATTTTTCAATAGGCCTTGATCAAATTAATTTCACTAGTGCATTAGAGAACCTTCCATCCTGGATAACTGTAGATATAGAAGAATTTGCTTTGCAGAATATTGTTGATTTAAAGGCAATTGAAAACAAGATAGATACCAAACCAGCTATAGAAGTCAAAGAATCAGATCTGGCCTATATTATTTATACCTCGGGCTCTACTGGAACGCCTAAAGGAGTTATGGTAGAACATTTGGGTATGCTGAACCATTTGTGTGCAAAGGTAAATGACCTGGAATTGGATGCCAATAGTGTTTTAGTACAAAATGCATCACAAACCTTTGATATAAGTATCTGGCAGTTCTTATCAGCCTTAATGGTGGGAGGAAAAACAGTTGTTTACAATCAATCTTTAGTTTTGTCGCCTGAGAAATTTATTGAAAGGGTTAAAGAGGACGGAGTTACCATTTTAGAAGTTGTTCCTTCTTACCTTACCGTGATGATGGATCTTTATGAAGAGATAAAAGTTAGCTATCCATCGCTTCGGTATTTGGTCGTAACAGGTGAAACGCTGAAAAGAGCTTTGGTAGACCGATGGTTTAGTCTCTACCCGGGAATACGAATGGTCAATGCTTATGGACCGACAGAAGCTTCGGATGATATTACGCATCACATCATGGACAAAGCTCCGGATAACGGAATTATACCGATTGGTAAAGCGGTTCAAAATTTTCAGATTTATATTTTAGATGATCATCAACATTTATGTCCTATAGGTGTAAAAGGTGAATTATACGTGTCTGGTATCGGAGTTGGTCGTGGTTATTTGAATAATGAAGCTCAGACTCTAAAAAGTTTTAGCCAGGACCCTTTTATCTCTGAGAATAATGTTCGAATGTATCGCACGGGGGATTTAGCACGATATTTACCTGATGGGACACTCGAATTTTTCGGGCGTAAGGACAGCCAGGTTAAAGTGCGCGGTTACCGTATTGAACTAGAAGAGATTGAACAGCAACTTGCCCTACTTGAAGGCGTATCTGATTCGGTTGTTATACTCAAGAAAGATAATCGTGATGAGAACTATCTGAGTGGTTATGTTACAGTATCAGCTGAAAAAGGCACAGAAATAAGTACAGAACAATTACGGGAAGAATTAAAGTTAGTTTTACCATCTTATATGATCCCTGATTACTTATCAATACTGCCAAAAATGCCAACCACAGGTAATGGTAAAATTGACCGTAAAGCACTTCAACAGAAACGGGACGGAAAAGTTGCAATAAGTTATCTAAAACCTAATACTGAGGTTGAGCTTACCCTGTATAACCTGTGGAAACAATTACTTGATGCTGATGAAATTAGTATTGATGATAATTTTTTTGAATTAGGCGGACATTCTTTGTTAGCAACTAGATTGGTATTACGAGTTCAGAATTTTTTTTCAATTAAGCTTGAGCTACGAGATATATTTGAAAATCCCACTATTGAAAGTTTGGCTAAAATTGTATTAAGTAGATCACAAGTAGTTTTTAATCAAATTTCTTTAGCACCGAAAAACATAGACTATCCTCTAAGTCATGGGCAAAAAAGATTATGGATCTTGTCTCAGTTAGGAGATGGAGTAGCTTATAATATCACTGAAACTTACAATATTAAAGGGGAACTTTGCTTAGAAGCCTTAAATATCGCGATGCAAAGTTTGATTGTACGCCATGAAATTCTTCGTACTACTTTTAGAGAAGAGCTTACTACAAATGAAATAGTTCAGGTAATTCATACTCCTGAGGAATTTGATTTTGCAATTGATACTATTTATTTGGACAAAAAAGCAGAATCACAACTTAAAAAAATATTTTTATCAGAGGCTGAATATATTTTTGATCTTGAAACGGGGCCACTTTTACGATTAAAAGTAATTCATCTAAATAATGAAGAACATATTCTAATCTTTACGCTACATCATATTATTTCAGACGGATGGTCAATGGAAATTCTATTTAACGAATTTCATCAACTTTACTCATCTTACGTAGAGGCAAGAGAAATTGAGCTTCCGCCATTAAAACTTCAGTATAAAGATTATGCTTTCTGGCAAAATAACCAGAATGATAATACTTTTATACAATCAGGAAAATCATACTGGATAAATGAATTTTCTAAAGATATCCCAATCCTTTCATTACCTTATAAATCAAAAAGACCAGCTATTAAAACCTTTAACGGGGCATGGGAAAGAGTAATAATAAACAAAGATATAAGCAACTCTCTTAAAGAATTGTCAAGGATGCATCATTCCAGTTTGTTTATGACTTTATTTGGTTCCATTAATGTGTTCTTGTATTTACACAGTAATCAATCTAATATCGTTGTAGGAACTCCAATAGCAGGAAGAAGTGATAATGAGCTTGAAAATCAGGTTGGATTATATATCAATACATTAGCTATTAGAACAGAAATAGATGGTAGCAAAAGTTTTGCCGATTTGTTAAAACAAACTAAGCAAAAATTGCTTGATGCTTATCAGTATCAATATTATCCATTCGATTTGTTAGTTGAACAACTTGATCTTTCACGTGATTTAAGTCGCTCTCCTTTATTTGACGTAATGGTAATATTACAGAACACTGCTGTTAATGAAAAAAGTATCATTAATGAAACAATTCATATTTCAGAAGTAGAGCCGATAAAGACTTTTAGCAAGTACGATCTGACTTTTAATTTTCATGAGTCAGAGGACGAAATAGTTTTACATGTTGACTACAATACAGATCTCTTTTCTTCTGATATAATTAAAACATTTTTAGATCGATATCTTCGTATTGTAGCTTTTATTTCTGATCAAAGTGAATGTAGAATTGATAATATTGAATATTTAGACAAAATAGATAAAGACAAGCTACTAAAGAGTAGTTATAAAACACTACTGTATCCTAAAGAGTCAGATGTAATAGGCTTATTTACAAGTACGGTTGATAAGTGTGCTGATAAAGTAGCACTTGCTTACAATGGGGAGACTTGGAGTTATAAAGATTTAGACATATTAAGTAACAGACTTGGGTGGCGCTTAAAAAATGATTTCAATGTTGGTCAAGGGGATATAATTGGACTTTTGATACCTCGCTCATCTTCTTTTGTAATAGGAATGCTTGGCATTTTAAAAACAGGTGCTGCTTATCTGCCTATTCCATATGATATTCCTTTTGAGAGTTTAAAAACTATTGTAAAGGAGTCCGGGATAAAATATTTAATAGGTGATTCTATTTTATACGATTTTGACGAAATTGAAAATCTTAATAAGATAGATATCAATGTAATATTAAACGCTGTTGAGACAAACAATCAGCGTTTACCTGGAGTAAATAGCGTGCAAGATCATGCTTATGTGATTTATACCTCTGGTTCCAGTGGAAAACCTAAAGGTGTTGTTGTTAATCATTTATCATTACTGAATTATTGTAATTGGTTCATTTCGAATTATAATATTGACAAGAATGATAAAACTTTATTATTATCCTCTCCTGCTTTTGACCTTTGCTACACAAGTTTATGGGGTAGCTTGTTATCTGGAGCTGAGCTTCATATTATGGAAGAATTCGATTTTATGGATTCGGACAAACTCAATCAGTGTTTAATTAAAAATAACATAACATATATTAAGATCACACCATCACATATGCATATGCTGATAGCTGATCCTAAATATTCTCTTTATGTTAAGCAATACGCATTACGACTTATCGTTTGTGGTGGCGAAATAATCAATACAAATCATTTAACGACACTTCTTCGTGATAGACCGGATCTGAAAATTGTTAATCATTATGGACCCACTGAGACTACCATTGGAGTCATTGTGAAAGATATAACAAAGAATAATATTGATCAATTTAAAGCTAATCCTGTCATTGGGCAGCCAATTGACAATATACGTGCCTATATATTAAACAGTAATGGTTATTTGCTGGCTGAAAAAGTAGTAGGACAAATATGTATTGGTGGACTTGGCCTCTCTGCCGGATATTTAAAGCGCGATGATCTCACAGACGAGAAGTTTATAGCCAATAGATTTGAGGAGAATGAAAAAATATATCTTACAGGAGATCTGGGATATTGGAACGATCAGGGAGACATATGTATAGTTGGACGTAATGACGATCAAGTTAAGATCCGTGGTTACCGGGTAGAGCCAAAAGAAGTTGCTCGCGCTATTGAAGCCATTGAATGTGTAAGTAAGGCTTTTGTTCAGCCTGAAATGAATGTTAATGGAATGATAGAACTAATAGGTTATTATACTACTGATTCAGATATAGAAAGCGAAGAATTAAAAGAAGTATTGAAAGAAAAATTACTCCCTTATATGATTCCGGAAATTTTAGTAAACATTGATAAATTTCCGATAACAAAAAATGGTAAAATTGATAGTAAAAAACTTAATTTGTTAAAAAAGGATAGCTCTTTAACGAAAGAGTTAAAAAAACCTTCTACTGCAGAAGAGGAAGGTCTTCTAAAGTTATGGCAAGATGTATTAGGTATTCAGGCTATTAGTACAGTTGATAATTTTTTCAGTCTTGGAGGACATTCACTTAAAGCTACTATTCTATTATCGAAGATTAAGAAACAGTTTAAGAGCGAGATAACTTTAAAAGATATCTTTCAATATCCTACAATCGAAAAGTTATCTGTCGTAGTGAAAAATACGCAAGGTTACTTTAATGATTCTATTACAAAAGCAAATCATAGTGATTACTACGCAATGTCAAATGGGCAAAACCGTTTATGGGTACTTAATCAATTAGATGATATTGGTACAGCATATAATATCATGAAAGTTTTAGAATTTGAAGGTGTAATCGATAAAACACTATTGATAAATTGCATTAATGCTATAGTAGAGCGTCATGAAATTTTAAGAACTACAATTTATGAACTTGAGGGGCAGCCATATCAAAAGATAAACTCCGTAAATGAACTTGAGTTTAAAGTTGATTGCCTTGATTTCGAAAATATTGACGAACAAGATGTTTTAGTACAGGAGTTAATAAAGGCAGAACATGATTTTTTATTTGATCTAAGTAAAGGACCATTGATTCGCGTTAAATTGCTAACGTTTAAGGATGATAAAACGCTTTTAATCATTAACATGCATCATATTATATCTGATGGTTGGTCAGCAGGAATTTTGATGAATGAACTTAAGGATCGATATAATAATCCGGTATTGAATACAGAAGGAGTCTTAGAGAGTCTTCCTATTCAATATAAAGATTATGCTGAATGGCAGCAAAGCCAGATTCGTGATGGAAAATGGGAAAAAGATAAGCAATTTTGGTTGCAGTATTTAGCTGATGATCTGCCTCTTATTAAAATCCCTAGTGATTATCCGAGACCCCAATTTAAAAGTTATAAAGGAGATGAAATTTCGTTTGTTATTTCAGGAAAATCCTTGTTGCAGTTAAAGCAGTTGATTAGAGTACATGATTCTAATATGTTTATATTGCTTTTGTCTCTTGTTAAAACATTTTTGTACCGATACACCGGGCAGAAAGATATTATTGTTGGTATCCCAATAACTGGTCGTCATCATGAAGAATTGATTGGGCAGGTAGGTTTTTATCTAAATATGTTGGCAATAAGATCGAAGATTCAGGGAGCAGAGTCTTTTAGTGATATAGTAGAACAAGTAAAAACTAATGTTCTAAACGGTTATGAACACCAACTTTACCCTTTTGACATGCTTGTCGAAGACTTAGATATTTCGCGTGATTTAAGCCGAAGTCCGATATTTGACGTACTTGTTTCTTACGAAAATGAGGATGGTATTTACGAGCTTTTTGCTGATGATATTTTGTTAAAAAGTCAGAATTCGGGATCGAAAATAAGCAAATACGACTTAAGTTTTTATTTTGTTGAAAGTTCCGAGGGTGTTAATGTTACTCTTGAATACAGTAGTGATCTTTTTACAGGTTCTACTATTGAGCGCATAAAGGGGTATTTTATGAACCTTGCTGACGCATTAGTTTCAGGACATGCTGATGTTTGTCTGGATGATCTGGAATATCTTCTTGTTACAGAGAAAGAACGTCTAGTTGATGTTTTTAACAGGACAGAAATGCCTTTTAACAGAGAAATGTCACTTAGTGGTTTATTTGCTATACAGGCAGATCGTTATGGTTCCCGACCGGCTATTAGTTACAAAGGCACTTCAGTTAGTTATGCTTCTTTGAAACAAGGAGCAGACAGTGTTAGCTATCAGTTGCAACGAGATTATGGGGTTTGTGAAGGAGCATTTGTAGGAGTTGTTATGCAGAGAAGCCCTGAATTATTAATGTGTCTTTTAGGGATTATGCAATTAGGGGCATGTTATGTTCCTATTGACCCTGATTTTCCTTCAGATCGAATATCTTATATTCTTGCGGATAGTGGAGTTTCATGTGTATTAGTAAGCGATTTGTACGAATCAATTTTAAAGGAGGTTAATACTAAGAAAATAGTTTCTTCTATGCTTTTTGATAAGAAAGTTGATTTTCCTTCGGATTATGTCTTACCAACGCTTTATTCAGATGCGCTGATGTATATGATTTATACTTCGGGTTCTACAGGATTGCCTAAAGGAGTTGAAGTATCTCATGTTTCAGTAGTCAATTTGTTGGAAAGCATGAAAAACATTTTGAATGTAGCTAATGAAACGCGATTTTTGGCTCATACGACCATTTCTTTTGATATATCAGTTTTGGAACTGTTTTTACCACTATATGTTGGAGGCTGTGTTGTTTTAGCCTGCGACGAATCAGTCAAGAGCCCTGTAATGCTTATTGATTTGATAGGTAAGGAAAATATAACGGTATTACAGGCCACACCCAATATGTGGCGATTGCTATTAGATTGTGGATGGTCAGGGCAGTCAGGTTTAAAGATGTTAAGCGGAGGAGAAGAATTGGATTACGCTTTAGGAGTTCGATTACTGAGTTTGGAAGGGGAACTATGGAATGTTTATGGCCCTACAGAGACAACCATTTGGTCAACAGCAAAGCGGGTTGATACAGCATCTGATCTAGGTTCAATAGGAGTTCCATTAGGAAATACCGAGGTATATGTTTTAGATCAGTCTTTTCATTTAGTTGGAATAGGAGTACCTGGAGAACTTTATATAGGAGGCTTAGGAGTATCCAGATATC
>NZ_AMYW01000043.1:0-37662 GCF_000335775.1 Flavobacterium sp. WG21 | reverse complement strand
CGCCCCGGTTGGCGGTAATCGTGTAGACCCTGCAACAGCGTTAGTTGACGGAAAAACTTATTACGGAGCTACAAAAGACGGAGATGTAGAAAGTCCGACACGTTTGCCAATAACCGTGAGTATTAAAACACTGGGAATTCAGGATTTTGAGTTTTCCAATTATTTTGTTCTTTATCCAAATCCCGTGTCAGATGTTTTGACTATTAAAACGAAACAAGACGCAGAAATACAATCGTTGGAAGTTTATGATATTTTTGGCCAGTTGGTTGTATCAGTTCCAGATGCGAAATCAGTTTCTACGGTTGATGTTTCAAATCTTAGTACAGGCAATTATTTTATAAAAGTAAAATCAGACAAAGGAAGCTTCAAAGTGAAGTTTGTTAAAAAGTAAAAATAAATGAGCAAAGAGGAAGTCCCACAGCAATGTGGGACTTTTTTAGTTTCACAGGTTTGGTCAGTTCGAGCGGAGTCGAGAACTTTTGTATGGGTACTTATAATTTATTTTGAAGCCAGTAATTTAGCTTCTTCGGAAGTAAATTCATTTACAATCGAATAGGTTTCAATTTTAGCAATTGCCATTTCATCTAGAATATCTACTAGATTTTTAAAGCTTGATTTTTTACAGGGCTTTATGATAACGATAGCTCCTCTATCAGGTCTTCCGATAGCAGCAGAATATTTGAGAATTGCTTTGTTTGTGTTGTGTAGTTCTTTACGAATTCCTTCTTTACCATATTGTAATTTTTTTGGTCTCTCTGTACTGTAAGGTAATAGATTTTGATAAATAATTATTTTATCGTTTTTATCAAGTAACACAGTTATAAGTCGATCGCTTATACCCATACCACAAACAATTTTATTTTCCCATTCTTTGCTTGGCAAACTTAAATCTATGATTTTAGGTTTTGATAGTTCACCAACAACCATAAAAAATATAATCAGCAAAAATGAAACACTTACCATAGCGGTTAAATCAACTTTTGCATTTAACTTTTTACTTCTTACTTTTTTTGGAAGATTTTGCATAGAATTTAATTTAAATTTTAAAAAGGAATTAATTGGACGCCAGTAAATTTTCTTCCTCTGGAGTGTAATAATCAACAATAGAGTAGGAAGTTATACCTATAACTTTCATTTCGTCTATTATATCAACTAAATTACCATAACTGGATTTTTTGCTTGGTTTTATTATAACGGTAAGTCCGCGTCCGGGTTTCCCCAAAGCGGCTGAGTATTCCAGAACTGTTTTATTTCTTTCAAACAATTCCCTTCTTATTCCATTTTTACCATATTGCATCCCTTTTGGAGCAGCAATAGGAGCATATATTAATCCGGAGTAGACAATAATTTTGTTATTTTTATCTAAAAGCACTGTGGTTGAACGATTTTCATCTGGTCTATAACAACCTCCTAAAAAACACTCATCACCACAATCTGGAGTATAATATTCCATCGCTTTAGGTTTCGATAATTCCCCAACAACCATAAAAAATATAATCAGCAAAAATGAAACACTTACCATAGCGGTTAAATCAACTTTTGCATTTAATTTTTTACTTCTTACTTTTTTTGGAAGATTTTGCATAATAAATTGGTTTTGATTCTAAAGTTATAAAAATATATTGAACTAAAAACAGTTGATTAAAATTGATTTTAAATAGCAGGATTGATGTTTCATAAACAGGTAATTCCACCTGCTTTCTACAGAATTTTTTGATGTAATTTAGTACAGTTTTAAAGTGCTGAAAATCCCGGTATTTTACAGAGAATCAGTCGAATAATCGATTGTTTTTTTCTGACAGCTTAATTCCTCTAATCTATTAATCATTAAACCTCATTTATTATGGATATAGTAACCGATCTCACCGCCGAAGCAATATCCTATCTGACTCTTTTTCAGGATATTTTAAAAAGTAATCCTAAGAACACCTTTCCTAAAGCCCTTTTAGAAAAAGATTCATGGAAGAATCTCGGGAACGAGAATGAAAATCAATATCAATACGGTATAAATGAATTAACTCCCGGACAGATAGATGAAATAACAGATTTAGTCTGGCATAGCCCTGATAAGCATGGAGATAAGAATTTGACAAAAATATATTTGGATATACTCTATGATCTTTTAGGTTGGCTAGCCGATAATATTGATGAGAGGTACATGGATAAACCTGAATCAAGTGAACTGTTGTTATTCAGAGTACCTTTCTTTTGGAGACAGCGCATACGGACAGCGTTGTACAAAGAAAATTTGGGCAAACGAAAAGAACTGTCAGCGGCACTTCGGTACATGCCGGTACAAGTGGTTCAGGCAATTACAGGACAGAATAAATCAGCGTATGAGATTCGTCTTTATCAATTTTATGCCGCAGAAGATAAAGTATACGATTACTCAGAGATTCTAAATGATGATGATGCTAAGAAACATAAGGATTGGTGGAATGAAAACGGAGAGCAGGCTCTCACTTATCTTACTGATGATAAACAGCTTCTTGAACAATTGCTAAATAATAAGTCTACAAGAAAAATCAGAACTGAGTTTCCATTGCCGTTTGAAACCTTATTTAATGATGAACTGGATGAGATAAGGGAAGCCCGTAAAAAGAGAAGTGAGGAATGGCAGGCATCGACAACAAGTGATGATAGTGTATATGAGAACCTGTTAAAAATAGCCAGTAGTGAATCGAAAGTCCGCGATCCCATGTCAAGAGCTACTGATATGAAGCTTATCGGTCTTGCTTTTTCCGGTGGAGGTATTCGTTCGGCTACCTTTAATCTTGGAATACTCCAGAAATTGGCAAGTCTGGATGTTTTAGAAAAAATCGATTATATTTCTACGGTATCAGGAGGTGGGTATATTGGTACCTGGTATACCTCCTGGATCAAACGCTCCGGATCTTTTAGTAAAGTTACAGATCAGTTATGTCCGGATAAATCGTCCGACCCTTTTGCCGATGAAGTCCGTCCTATACGCTGGCTTAGGATGTTTAGTAATTATCTTTCTCCAAACGTAGGTATGATGTCGCCGGACGCCTGGACATCCGGAATGACGTGGCTGAGGAATACCCTTGTCAATCAGGTATTGTTATTATTGGTGTTGTTAACTGTTTTTTCTACCATTTTAGATCTTTATAAAGGCTGGGAAATACTGGGGTTATTCTTTAAAGGATTAGAAAAGAAGGATGAAATTCCGTTTTTCTGGCTGAATACTGTAATGCTCTCAATTGGAGCACTAACTGCAGCTTTTGCCATGAGATCCTATTATAAAATTAAGCGGAAAAGAAAAGTGGCACGGGCAACAAAAATTTGGAATATTCTTAATTTAGATATACCCTTTCTCACAAAGGTATCAAGTGTTTTGCCTTATTTACTCATAATCTGGACAATTATCTGTGCCTTTTTGGTTAGCACATTTATGTTTAATATTAGTATCGACGAAATTTGCCGAAAGCATGAAGATCTTTACGGATGGTTTATTTATAATGTATCACTTCCGGGATTTATCGCATTGATTTTTGTTGCAATATTGGGTAATTATCACAAAAGATACGATCTTATTCAGTTGGGAAAAGCAAATGTAGTAACAGAAAAGGCATCTGACGAAGAAAATAAAGAAGCTAAAAATGAAGCAACTAAAACCGGATTTGTAAACTGGTTTACCATAATATTAATAATATCTTCAGCTATTGCTGCGGTGGTTTTAAGTATATTGCTTTATCTGTTTTGGAAAAATTATGAATCGATACTTATTCCGATTAGAAATTTCAATCCGAAAGTATGTTCAGATAAAGTAATGCTGTTGCTTGGACTACCTATCGTTCTTGAAATTTTTTCTCTTGCCATAATAACAAGGATGGCTATATTGGGTAAAATGTTTCCCGATTATCGTCGGGAGTGGTGGGGAAGAACCGGGGGTTATATAAATCGTTTTGTGCTTTTCTGGGTTATTATTTGCTTTGCAGTATTTATTATGCCCGATTTATGGGACAGTTTCAAAGCTAAAGATGCTTTGATTATGCTACCCATTACGGGAGGTTGGGCCGGCGTAGTGGCCTGGGGAGTAAAAATAGCATTTGCCTCCAAAGGTGACGAAGATCCAAAGAAGAGTAATAGTTATGTAAACATCGTTGTTAAACTTGTACCCTTTATTTTTATGATTGGTGTACTGCTTATAGGTTCAGGTATAATAAACCTGATAAGAATAGGGAATAGCGATTTTGTAAATCGTCTCACCACAGTAGGATTAGCGCTAGTCACGCTTTTCTTGAGTTGGCGTGTTGGAGTTAATGAGTTTTCGCTTCATCATTTTTATCGCAACCGTCTTATAAGAGCTTTTATGGGAGCTACGCGTAGCAGGGAAGACCGTATTAAAACTGCAAATGCATTTACAGGCTTTGATACAAATGATGATATATTATTATCGTCTATGAAGGTTGAAGACGGTTATTTTGGTCCATATCCTATTCTCAATACCGCACTTAATGCCACTGTCGTTTCGGCATTGGACCGCCAGGATCGTAAAGCAGAATCGTTTGTATTTACACCCTTGTATTGTGGCTATGATTTTAGTCCGACACGCCCGTCTACGTATGATGTGGATCATGTGTATGAATACGGTTATCGTCCTACTAATAAGTTTTCTAATGAAAAAGGAGGACCAACTATCGGGACAGCAATGGCTATTTCAGGGGCAGCGGTAAATCCGAATTGGGGATATCATTCTTCGGCGCCTATGGCTTTTTTATTGACAATCTTTAATGTCCGCCTGGGATGGTGGATTGGTAATACGAGACTTAAGAGATGGAAAGATTCTGATCCAAGAGGAGGTTTGCTGTACCTAATTCATGATTTGACCGGAAAATCCGATATCAATATGGACTATGTATGTCTTTCAGATGGAGGACATTTTGATAATATGGGATTGTATGAACTTATTAGAAGGCGTTGTCATCATATCATATTAGGAGACGGCGAACAAGATCAGGATGTGGCTTGCGAAGGATTGGCCAATGCCATTAGAAGATGCCGAATTGATTTTGGTGTGGAGATTGTTTTTGAAGACTTTAAAGATATTACGAAACTTGCTGAAGAGGATAAAAAGAAGCATGTCATCAAAGGAGAAATCACTTATCCAGGTATAAAAAGAAAAGGAACGTTAATCTATATAAAAGCCGCATTGACGGGGGATGAGCCCATTGACATACGGGAATACGCTCTGGCTAATCCTGATTTTCCACAGCAGTCCACGGCAGATCAGTTTTTTGATGAAGCACAATTTGAAAGTTATCGTAAGTTGGGGTATCATTCTATAAAAAATATACAAGAATTGGGGCTTACCTGAATCAAACGATTCTCAGAAAAAATAATGATTTAAGATTAATGTATTTAAATTAAAAGGGAAGGAAGTTCGATTTTTTATAAAAAATATTTCATTTCTAAAGCCTTGTTATTTAGCGGATTTTGAGAAATATTCAGTGTAATATTAGTTTTTTTGAAAATGTATTAAAACCAAAACTAGTATTACCGCGTAAATGAGCTTATAACTTAAAATATTAATTATGAAAACTAGAAATTTTTTAGCCGTAGCAATCCTGGTATTAGGATTTGGATTTTCATCATTTGCGCAAAAAACCGTAATGGTTGGAGGAGCCGCAATGTATCCTACTAAAAATATTATTGAAAATGCCGTTAATTCAAAAGACCACACGACATTAGTAGCAGCTGTAAAAGCAGCCGGATTAGTAGAAACCCTTGAAGGAAAGGGACCGTTTACTGTTTTTGCCCCAACAAATGCAGCATTTGATAAATTACCAAAAGGAACTGTTGAAACATTATTGAAACCAGAAAACAAAAAAATGCTTCAAAACATCCTGACTTACCATGTAGTAGCAGGAAAATGGAATGCTTCCGGTATTGCAAAAGCAATTAAAGAAGGTAAAGGAAAAGCAACTATTAAAGCAGTTAACGGTGGTACACTGACAGCCTGGATGAAAGGAAAAGATTTATACCTTACTGACGAAAGCGGAAACAGTGCTAAAGTTACTATTGCAGATGTAAATCAGTCAAATGGTGTAATTCACGTAATTGATACGGTATTGTTGCCAAAAAGTTAATATAATTTTTAGACACCAAGTCTTAAACCCAATTCTTAAATTCCAAATTCTAAATTCCGACTTTCAAATTGGGATTTGGAATTTGGAATTTGAATTTTTGTGATTTACCTCTTTGCCGTTAAAGTTGATCCCGCCGAAGCAATTACAACACATATAACGGCTAAAATTTCATAAAAGTTTAAATGTTCCTGCAAGAAAATAAAAGCGCAGATAGCTGCCGCAGCAGGCTCTAAACTCATTAAAATACTAAAAGTACGAGGAGGAAGCTGACCCAGAGCTTTCATCTCGAGTGTAAATGGAATGGCACTGGATAGAAGAGCCAGAGCAACACCCATCCCAAAGAGTTTAGGCGTAAGATTTACCAATCCGTTTTCATAGATACCAAACGGTAGAATTAAAATGGCTCCGAATAGCATTCCAGTGGCAACAGCTTCTCCACCATGCATAATTTTAGAAACTTTTCCGCCCAGAACAATGTAGGCAGCCCATAAAGCACCTGCAAAAAGAGCAAATAAAACACCTATAGGATCAATTTGGTCATTTGACCAGGGAGCTATTAAAACTATTCCAATTCCTGCCAGTACAACCCAGCAATAATCAAGCAAACGCTTCGAACCGACAATGGCAACCAGTAGCGGACCTATAAATTCAAGTGTCACTGCCAGACCAATCGGGATTCGTTCTATTGCACTATAAAAAACTAAATTCATAGCGCCAAGTGTCAAACCATATGGAAGAACGATCCTCCATTGTTTTGGAGTAATTGCTTTTAAATTGGGTCTGTATGCTAAAAGTAATAGGACAGCCGAAATTCCAATTCGCAAAGAAGCTGTTCCCGCAGCACCTATAGTTGGGAATAAACTTTTTGCAATGGCAGCCCCACACTGAACACTTATAATTGCCAGAAGCACAGCGTAAACAGGGGGGATATTGAATTCTTTATTTTTCATGGAAATGTAATGGAGAGAAAAACGGCAAATATATAGCCGATAACCAAAGGCGGTTAAGTAGAGCTTTGAAGAGATTTTTTAGAATACTATCCTAAAGCTCTTTTGGTAACATAAGCACGGTAACCAATAACGGCCATCTGCCATTTTTTTGCTTTCGTAATGTCCAGACCTTGTTTCGTAAAACTCGGTAACAGTATCTTGTTGATTTGTGCTAAAATTTTGTACATGAGTGCTTAATTTTTTGCAAAGATATAAAAAAAAGACTTTGCGGTTAGGCAAAGTCTTTTAGTTTGATTTTTAAGTATTTATAGTGTTTTGAAGTAAAGCCAAGATTACGATTTTCTGCTTTCTTTCTCAAGCTTTTTCATTTCTTTTTCGTGTCTCTTCATTTCTTTTTCATGTTTTTTCATGTCGACTTCATATCGTAGCATATGCTGCTCATGTTGTTTCATGTCTTCTTCGTACTGTTTCATATTGATGTCGTACTCTTTAGAATCTTTACCGTATTTACCTTCTATATCCTGAGCAAACTTATCCATCTCAGCACTAAATTTATCCATCGCGGCCTCATATTTTTGCATCTCTTTCTCGTAGCTGGAATTCTTTTGTCCTAAGAATTCATTTATTTGCTTTTCATAAGCAGCTATCCCAGGTTCGATTGATTTTATTTTCTTCTCATATTCGGCCATATCTTTTTTAAATCTAGCCATGTCAGCTTTACTGCCTGGATTCATTGGTGGCATTGGAGGCATGGGAACGTCTAATGATGGCATTTGCGGCATTGCTCCAATAGGAAATGACGGTGGAGTTGGAGGAGTTGGAGGGGTTGGAGGCGCTAGAGGGCCACCATCTGTATCATTGATTTCATCTCTTTCTGCAACCTGATTTCTAAAAATTCGGGGTGTACTTGGAGCATCATCCGTTATTAAGGCTACATTCTTGGAACCGTTATTTTGGGTAGATACCACAATTCCACAGCCTTTAATAGGTTTATTGCTTTCAATGTGAATGGTTTGCGTTTTTCCATTTTGTCTTTTTACATCCACTTTAATGGCGGTCAGCTCATTTTCACTGTTTCTTTTTACATCCGAGATAACAACATCAACATTGTGTTTTTGTTTAAGATCTTCTGCAATTTTTTTAAGTTCCTGATCTGTAGTGTTTTTTTGGATTTTAATAACATCGGTTGAGTCATTATTTTTGATGATCCCTTTTGATTCTCTAACTTCTTTAGCTTCTTTTTCTTGTGCGATGGTTTTAATTTGGAATAAAAAGATAAAAGCAGCTAGTGCCGGAATGATGGCATAATACTTCCAGTAATTCCATTTCTTTGATTGATTTTTGTTTAACATGACAATTCGTTTTTTGATTAATGATTGATAAAAATGATTGGTGATTGCAACACAGCTTTCGTGTGCTGTTATTTTTAAAAGCGTGTATTGATACGCTTTTTTGTCGGTTATTATTTTGGCAGCCTCACTGTCGGCAATAAATTCAAGGTTTTGAAGAATTGCTTTTTTGTACAGCCAGATAAAAGGATTGAACCAGAATAAGACGCAAAATACTCTCGAGATTAAAACATCCATCGTATGATTTTGGTCACTATGTACCTTTTCGTGTTCAATAATACTCTCTAATTCTGATGCGGTATACATTGATGAGTTGTATACTATATAATCAAAATAAGAAAAAGGAGCAATGTTTTCGTTGATATCTACAAATTTGAAATCGGCCTGCTGGAGTACTTTTTTACCTTTTAGGACAGAATTAAGACTATAAAAGTCAATCATGAATTTTATGACCAAAGCCAGAAATCCGATACCATACACAGCCAGTACAACATAATTCCAATTAATTTCAAAAGGATCTTCTGCTACAGCAGGAGCAACATAGGCTTTCGAATAATCCATTGCAGCAATTGTTGCTTTTGAGGCAGCCATTACTGGAGCCTGAACAATAGGAGCGGGTTCTATCCATATAATTTTGGTGTAAACTAAAAAAGGTAAAACAACGGAGGTAATTAATCCTGCCAATAAGAACCATCGGCTGCTGTTAAAAAAGGTTTCTTTGCGTAATAAAAAATAATAAGCACAATAGAACAATATTACCAGTCCGCTTGATTTTGCGATAAAAATGAAAAAGGCTTCCATAACTAACTATTTTTTCTTTTAGGGAGTTTCGATCATGACTAAGATTTCTCGTAATTCTGCTGCCGAGATTTTTTCTTCTTTGGCAAAAAATGAAACCATACTTTTATAAGAGCTGTTAAAATAATTATCGATAGCAGTATGCATGAACCCTTTTCGATATTCTTCAATACTCACAAGTGGGTAGTATTGATGTGTATTTCCAAAAGCGCTATGACTTACATAGCCTTTTTCTTCCAGATTACGAACAATTGTAGATAAAGTGTTGTAATGTGGCTGATCTTCTGTGATCTCTGCCTGAATTTCTTTTACAAAAGCTTTTTGAAGCTTCCATAAAATGTGCATGATCTCCTCTTCTTTGTTGGTTAGCTTTTGCATTTTAAGCTTTCCTATTGATGTGTTTCGATTTCGATTACACCATTAGACCCTTTTTCTCCATATTTAGCAGTTGCTTCACTTCCTGTAAAAACGCTCATTTTTTTAATATACTTTGGTTTAAGGTCTTCCAGGTTATAATTGGCAGGCATTTCAACTCCGTCAACGATGGTAAGTTTAGGCCCTTTTGTGCTGGCTTTACCTGATGTCGAAACAATAATTTTGCCATCACTATTTGAAGTAGATACGCTGGTTGTTCCGTTATCATCAGTAATTACAGTAGTAGTGCTAGTATTTGTACGAGTATTGCCAGTAATTTTTTCGTCAGTACCAGAATTAGTGTTAACATCTTTACTTTGTTTAAGGATTACTTTTTTGTTTTTTACTTTTTTGGATTCTTTGTGGCTTTCAGAATTAGTATTTTCATCAGCAGTCTGAATGCCAATTTTTTTGCTGCCATTCGTGTCCGTTGTAACAATTAATCCAAAATCTTTAATGGCATCATTTCCAGAAGTCTGAACAGATTGTGCTTGCTGTTTACCATTTTTAACATCAATTTTAATTGATATTAATTCGTTATCAGAATTTCTTTTTATCTCAGAAGCTTTAAATTCAATGTTATGAATTGATTTCAATTTTTCTTTGATTTCCTTCAATTCAGCATCTGTCGTATTTTTTTTGATTTTGTAAACATCTACAGATTCTGTTTTTCCTGAAATTACCTTTGTCGTTTGTTGTTTTTCTTTGGCAATTACTTCGATTTGAAACAATAATACAAATGCGGCAAGTGCGGGAACTATTGCTCCAAATTTCCAGGAATTTCTTTTCTTTGATTGATTTTTGTTTAACATAATGATTCGTTTTTTGATTAATGATTGATAAAAATGATTGGTAATGGCAACACAATTTTCATGTGTTGTGATTTTTAAAAGTGTGTACTGATACGCTTTTTTGTCGGAGATTTTTCGTGCAGCTTCACTATCGGCGATGAATTCCAGATTTTGAAGAATTGCTTTTTTATACAGCCACATGATCGGGTTGAACCAAAAGAGAACACAAAATACTCTGGACAGTAAAACATCTACAGTATGATTTTGCTCACTATGTACCTTTTCATGTTCGATAATACTTTCTAATTCCGAAGGCGTATACATTGATGAGTTGTATACGATATAGTCAAAATAAGAGAAAGGGGCAATATTTTCGTTGGTATCGATGAATTTGAAATCGGCTTGCTGTGTGATTTTTTT
Source organism: Flavobacterium sp. WG21 (assembly GCF_000335775.1). Taxonomy (NCBI): domain Bacteria; kingdom Pseudomonadati; phylum Bacteroidota; class Flavobacteriia; order Flavobacteriales; family Flavobacteriaceae; genus Flavobacterium; species Flavobacterium sp. WG21. The sequence continues at coordinate 26,830 of NZ_AMYW01000043.1, read as the reverse complement.
TCCTTTCAGAACCGCATTTAAACTATAAAAGTCAAAGGCAAATTTTAAAAGTAATCCTAGAAGTACTATAACGTAGACTGAAAGCAGCACCAGATTCCAGTTGATTAAGGGAGCAGTATTTTCGATAAGCGCCGGCTGGTAAACAGTTGTATAATTCACATTGGTTACGGGAGTAGGGTTTACCCACACAGTTTTAGAATATACCAAAAAAGGCAACACTACTGAGGTAATCAAACCAGCCAATAAAAACCATCTGTTGCTGTTAAAAAAAAGTTTCTTTGCGCAGTAAAAAATAATAAGCACAATAAAACAATATTAATAAACCACCGGATTTTGCGATAAATAAGAAAAGTGCTTCCATAAACAATTATTTTTCTCCTTTTGGATTTTCGATCATGTCTAAAATTTCACGTAATTCTGCCGCCGAAATTTTCTCCTCTTTAGCAAAGAATGAAACCATATTTTTATACGAACTATTAAAATAGTTGTCAATTGCCGTATTCATATACTTTTTACTGTAGGCTTCTAAAGTAATGATTGGATAATATTGATGTGTGTTTCCAAAAGCATTGTGAGCCACAAATCCTTTCTCTTCCAGATTACGCACTATAGTCGATAAGGTATTGTAGTGGGGTTGATCTTCTGTTATTTCTGCCTGAACTTCCTTTACGAAAGCTTTTTTAAGCCTCCATAAAATATGCATGATTTCCTCTTCTTTGTTCGTTAACTTTTGCATGTTTTCTAATTTTAATTCAAACCTACAACTATTTTTCTAGTTACGCAACTATAAAAATAGTTATTTAACTAAAAATTACGTTTTGAATATCTTTTAGAGGCATTAAAGTTAGTTTGAAATTAAGTTTAATGAGTTGTTTTATAGGTTTTTAACATGGTTTCGGGGGTAAAATGCACTCGTAGATTTAAAGTTTAAAAAAGAAGTGAAGGAAACAATCGATTTTCTTCAAAGGGTTAAATAAGAAGGATTAGGGAAACATCCAAGAGAATTACTGGACTTTGAGCTGTAAAAATTGTTTTCATATATAAATAAACCCGACAGGTTTTTGAAACCTGTCGGGTTTAATAAACGATAAACGATATAAGGAGAGTAAGTTTTTAAGAAATTTTCTCCCTAGTCAATGCCTTTTTAATCCAAAAGCAGCATAGCGTGGCAAAAACTCCAATAGAAGCCATGAAAAGCCAATTGATTTGGTATCCGAATCGGGAGATGATTTCGAATCCTACTTTTGCACTTACAATATGTGCAAGACTAAAACTCATAGTATAAAGTGCCATATAACGGCCTTCCTGTCCGCGTGGTGCCCGGCTTAGGGCAAAAGCATTCGAGAATGGGAAGTTGAGAATTTCTCCAATCGAGAAAAGAATCATGCTGATTATCAGAATCCATGCCCAAGCATTAATCAACAGTAAAAAGAAACTCAGGGCTATAATGGAAGATCCAAGTGTAATGATTTTTATTTTAGGAAAGCCTTTCCTCTCCATAAAAGCAACAGTTGGCATTTCCAAAGTAAAAATAAGCAACCCGTTTAGTGTCATTAAGAGTCCAGTCTGAAACGCGCTTAAACCAAATTTTTCATTATGATACAGCGGTAAGGTGGTAAAAAGCTGGAAGAATATGATAGCCGTCGCGAAACACACAAACAAGAAGACCCAAAAGATTTTGTCCTGAAAAACTGATTTTTTAACATCGGTACTTTCGATTTTATCTTCGTGTAGTATTTTTTTCTTCTCTTTAACCAGTAAGGCAAATATCGAAATGGCGATGATACATGATGCACCGTCTACCCAAAATAGGCCTGAATACCCCATTCCCATAATAATCAAACCTCCTAATGCAGGACCTGCCGCAAATCCTAAATTAACGGCAAGACGCACCAAACTAAGGGCGCGCGTTCGGTTTTCAGGTTCAGAATAGGCACCAAGCGAAACATACATCGCCGGGCGAAACATATCGGCAATGGTCATTAAAGAAAATATCGCGATGCAAAGCGTCCAGAAATGGGTAACATATTGAATAAGGAAAAGGAAAACTCCACTAGTAAACAAACTAAAAATCATGATTTTGTAAAACCCAATTTTGTCTGTTAATTTTCCACCCAGCCAGGAACCTAACATTGATCCGAAACCAAAAGCCACCATAATCCAGCCTACCTGATTATAAGTAAAATGTAAATCTTCTTTTAAATATTTGGACAAAAATGGAAGCACCATGGTTCCGGCACGATTGATAAAAGTAACAATAGCAAGAATCCAAATTTCTCTCGAAAAACCTTTAAAATTATTGATGTAGCGGCTAAAAGCGGTTTTAAGCATTATAAATAAGTTATTTGCAACAAAGTTAGTAAACTTTGTATGGATGAGCGGTTGCTGCTTTGTTACTTTTGAACTATTTTTGCTCAAAATTTCTAAGATGAAAAATAGTATAGTTTTTTTAGTATTGTTAGCGATTAATTTTTGCCTGGGACAAAGTAAATTTAATCAAAAGGAAAGTGAAAAGTTTCAAAAGACAATAAATTCAGAATATGCTGATGCTAAGACAAGTCCATTAATGGCAGAAGATCTGAAAACCTTTAAAAGTTTAGATTTTTATCCCATAAATGCAAAGTATTTTGTGACAGCAAAATTGGAGAAAGCACAAAACGAAAAAGTTTTCGAAATGAAAACGACCGGAACAAGAACGCCAAAATACATTAAGTACGGGACTTTATATTTCACAATTGACGGAGTTGCCCTTAAATTGAATGTTTACAGAAATATAGAGCTTTCAAAAACGAAGGAATATAAAGATCATCTGTTCTTACCATTTTCAGATTTAACTTCAGGAAAAGGAAGTTACATAGGAGGAAGATACATTGATTTAAAAGTTCCAAAAGGAAACACAATTGCAGTTGATTTCAATATGGCCTATAATCCGTATTGTGCTTATAATCATAAGTATTCATGTCCGATAGTTCCATTGGAAAACGATCTGAATGTAGAAATCAAAGCAGGAGTTAAAGCATTTCATTAAATGGAATTCTTTAATTTTCATACTCATCAATTTAAAAATCAAGCCAATGTGCTGGAATTGGTCAATCAATACCCACAGGGGTTTGATGCTTCGATTCCGTTTTATTCCATAGGAATTCATCCCTGGTACATAAAAGAGGATCAAATTGATGCTGAATTGAAAATTATAGAAGAAAAATTGCAATCGAATAATTGTCTGGCTATTGGTGAATGCGGCTTAGACAAACGAATCGAGATTCCGTTGGATCAACAAATAGTTGTTTTTGAAAAGCAACTGGCACTGGCGGAGAAGTATCAAAAACCAGTTGTCATCCATTGTGTTGCTGCTTTTCAGGAAGTGATTGCGATGAAGAAGAAAATGAAAGTTTCGGTTCCGATGATTGTTCATGGTTTTTCTAAAAATGGTCAGATTGCTGCGCAGCTGATTAAAGACGGATTTTATATTTCGTTTGGGAAATATCTTTTGCGAAATCCGGATTTGAAAACTGTTTTTCAGACTGTTCCCAATGATCGCTTCTTTTTGGAAACCGATACGATAGAGGAAAGTATAGAGCAGGTTTATGATTTAGCTTCACAATATAAAGGTTTAACCATTAAGGAATTGCAAAAGATTGTGTCAAATAATTTCAATGCTGTTTTTGGGGGAAAGTAATGAGAATTAAGGTTCCAATTACGTTCTCGACTTCGCTCGAACTGACCAACGTAAAACCTGAAACTTGAAACTTGAAACAAATAACCTGAAACCTGAAACAAATAAAAAAATAAACAAAAATAACAAGATTAACATATGGCAGAGTGGACAGAAAGAGCCGAGCTTTTATTTACGAAAGAAGGATTGCAAAACCTACAAAATTCCAATGTGTTGGTAGTAGGTTTAGGAGGAGTTGGATCATTTGCAGCTGAGTTTTTGGCAAGAGCAGGAGTAGGAAGTATGACTATTGTTGATGGCGATGTAGTGGATATTACAAATATTAACAGACAGTTACCGGCTTTGCACTCCACTGTTGGTCAACCTAAAATTACGATCGTTGGAGACCGATTGATGGACATTAATCCAGAGTTGAAACTAACAAGAGTACAAGAGTTTTTGTCCCCTGAAAGAGCTTTTGAGATGGTTTCTTCTGAGTTTGACTATGTGTTGGATTGTATCGACAGTATTACACCAAAATTGAATCTGATCATTGCTGCAAAACGTAAAAGAGTAAAAATCATCAGCAGTATGGGTGCGGGCGGAAAAATGCTGGCTTCGAAAGTAAAAGTAACTGATATTTCAAAAACAATAAACTGTTACTTCTCTAAAACAATCAGAAAGCGTTTAAAAGCTGAAAAAATAAACAAACTAAAAGTAGTTTTCTCCTCGGAAATTCAGGACGAGAAAAGTTTAAAACTAACAGACGGAAAGAACTTCAAAAAATCATTCTACGGAACCAACAGTTATATGCCGGGATTATTTGGATTACATGTTGCTGAAACGGTGATCCGTCATTTGCTTAAGAAGGAGTAGTTTTGTTTTAAATTGTTTCAAGTTTCAGGTTTCAAGTTTCACGGGTTAAAACAAAGAAAATTTGCCAAAGTTACCACAAACAAAAAACTTGAAACCTGAAACAAAAGAAACCTTTGTCCCTTTGTTTCTCAGAGCCTTTGAACCTTTAAAAGTACCTTAAAAAAATGATAAAAACAGTAATCTTCGATATGGATGGTGTCATTGTAGACACTGAACCTGTACATCGTTATGCCTATTACAAACAATTTGCCGAACTGAATATTACAGTAACGGAAGAAATGTACACTTCGTTTACCGGATTTTCGACGCGAAATACTTTTCAAACTTTAAAAGAGCTTTTTCCAACAATTGAGCACGAAGTTGAAGATTTAATCCAACGAAAAAGAAATATTTTTAATGATGCCTTTGATACCAAAGAAGATTTGTATTTATTAGAAGGTGTTGAAGATTTAATAAAAGATTTATACGCCAACGGAATACAGTTAATTTTAGCTTCTTCGGCTTCAAAAGTAACGATTGAACGTGTGTTTACCAGATTCAATTTGCACCAGTATTTTACCGATATTGTGAGTGGTGAAGATTTTCCGCAATCTAAGCCAAATCCGGCCATTTTTGTACATGCGGCTTCGCTATCGAAAGCTCCGAAAGAAAACTGTATTATCATTGAAGACAGTACAAATGGAGTAAAAGCAGCAAAAGGTGCTGGCGTATATTGTGTGGGGTATAATAGTCATCATTCGAAATTACAGGATTTATCAGATGCCGATTTGATTATCAATCACTTTGCCGAGCTGAACGCGCAAAAAATATCACAGTTAGACGCTTGAATTAAGTTAAATTTAACATTTATTCGCTAATTGAATTTGTAAATTTGAGGGAACAAAATAAACTACGAAAATGAAAAAACTACTTATTGCATTGGCCATTGTTTTGGCTCCTTTTGCTTCAGAAGCACAAATAAAAACTCCACAAGCGAGTCCTAAGGGATACATCAAACAAACCGTTGGATTGACCGACGTTGAAGTTACCTATTCAAGACCGGGTGCCAGAGGAAGAGCTGTATTTGGAAATTTAGTTCCTTTTGGAAAATTATGGAGAACCGGAGCTAATGAAAACACGATCATTAACTTTAGTGATGATGTAGTGATCGACGGGAAAACATTGAAAAAAGGTAAATATGCAATTTATACTATTCCTAAAATCGAAAGCTGGGAAGTTATATTTTACCTTTCTACTGACAACTGGGGACTACCTGAAAACTGGAGCGATTCTTATGTGGCGCTGAGAACTACGGTAAAAGAAGACGCATTGCCAACTCCGGTAGAAACTTTTACTATTGGAATTAATGGTTTAGATCCAAACTACGGTTATTTAGAAATGTCTTGGGAAAATTCTCATGTAGCATTAAAATTTGAAGTACCAACTGCAAAAACGGCTACAGCAAGTATCGAGAAAGTTTTAGGAGGTCCAAGTTCAAACGATTATTTTTCGGCTGCTACTTATTTGTTTCAGGCTAACGGAAACATCGAAACGGCCAGAACTTATGTAGATAAATCATTAGACCTAAGCGCTGATAAACCATATTACATTTTAAGATTGAAATCGCAAATTCAGGCAAAACAAGGAGATAAAAAAGGAGCAATTGAAACCGCTAAAATTTCCCTTGCTGCTGCAGAAGCTGCTAAAAATCAGGATTACGTAAAATTAAATAAAGACAGTATCGCTGAGTGGAGCAGATAATAATTCACTGAATTAGAAAATTCCAAATTTAAAAAATCCAAATTCCAATGTTCAAGTGGAATTTGGATTTTTTATTTGGTATTGCTTAGGAAGTCTTTAGAAAAATTACTTCAGAATTCACCCTGGTGTACTTTGCGTAAACCTTCGCGTTTTTTGCGGTTAAAAAAATAGAAGATTTATTTAAATAGACAGACTTGTCTGTTTTTTGATTTAAAGTTGTATATTTGTAATTCAAAACAGATAGTAGACATGCAACCCAAAGAACGAATTTTAGAAAAAGCCGCTTTTTTGTTTCATACCCAAGGATATAATTCCACAGGTATAAATCAGATTATTGAAGAAGCAAAAGTGGCAAAAGCGAGTTTTTATCAGCATTTTAAATCAAAAGAAGATTTATGTGTCGCTTTTTTAGAGTGGCGTCATGAATATTGGTTTACGAAGCTGGAACAATTCACTTCAGATCAACAAGATTTTAAATTAAAAGTTTTGGCTTCTTTTGACTTTTTAATAGCCATGAATCAAAAGGAAAATTTCAGAGGATGTAGTTTTTTGAATCTACTTTCAGAAATACCTTCAGATAACGAGAAAGTACTGAGTGTCATTCAAAGCCATAAATCAGACTTACGAAATTACTTTAAAGCGGAGATTGAGAATGAGCTTTTGGCAGATCATATTTATTTACTATTCGAAAGCTGTATCATTGAAAGTCAGTTATTCAAATCAAATCATCTTATCGAGCAATCCAAAAAAATAATTCAAACTTTAATTTTATAATTATGGAACAGAAGTTACCATTGCCGCCTTTTACTTATGAAACGGCATTAGAAAAAATTCAATTGGCAGAAGACGCCTGGAACAGTCAGGATCCTGAGCGTGTTTCAAAAGCTTATACCGTTGATAGCGAATGGCGAAACAGAGATCAGTTTGTCAATGGGAGAGAGGCTATTATTCGCTTTTTGACTCAAAAGTGGGAGAAGGAAAGACATTACAAACTCAAAAAAGAATATTGGGCACATACGGAAAACAGAATTGCCGTGCGATTTGAGTACGAATATCAGAATCCCGATGGAAACTGGTTCAGAGCTTACGGAAATGAAAACTGGGAGTTTGATGCTAATGGACTTATGCAAAAGCGATTCGCCAGTATAAACGACTTGCCAATTAAGGAAGAGGACAGGAAACTGAAGTAATAGATAGCGTTATTTTTGATATCGATATTGATACTGACATTGACATTGACATTGACATTGATATTGATATTGATATTGATATTGATATTGATATTGATATTGAAATGGAGTTATATACCTTGGTTTTAGACGCGGATTTAGCGGATTCGTTTCACGAAAACGCGGATTTGAACGGATTTTTTTCAGGTGTCATTCCCATGAAGGAAAATTTTGAGTCAAGTTCCGAAGGAGCGAAATAGGTATAGACATAACAAAATTATCCAATACAATAAAAAGCTCTGAAGGAGCGACATAATTAAAGGTTAATACAGTTCCTTGCGCCAATAACACAATATTGGTTAAAATGCTAAAAAATAAATTCGTGTTAATCCGTGTTTTCGTGAAACGAATCCGTAAAATCCGCGTATTAAATTCGTAACATTCTTAATGAGAACAGATTCTAAAATTAGTTCAAGCTTGGCGACTCAGGAATTTTGATACTTTTTTTAATTTTCTTGACAATCAAGAGGTAAAATGTGATTCCTCCTAAAATAATGAGTAGTGCAATTTGCAATTGTCCAAGACTATTGTTTTTACTGTACATTGCATTGGCATTCGCTAGTTTTGCTTTTCCTTCCTGAATCTGAATTTGCGATAAAGCTTCTAAGGTTTTTAGAGCTTCATTGCTTGAAACGGCAATTTTATTCCAGTTTTTGGCAGCTACCTGATTGTTTATTTCTTTACAGGAACTTAAAAAAGCATCGAAATACTGTTTTTCCGTATCGGTCAGGACAGTTTTAGCATATAAATCGTCAATGGTGTGGATAACATTTAATGTCTGAATGATTTCATCTTTTTTGATAGTATCGCTTAAGTCCAGTTTTTCGGCTTCCGATTTTATAAAATGGAGTTCTTTGGAGTATTGAAAAATGTAATGCGCTACCACTAGGCGGTCTTTGTAAATTGCGTTAATATTTTCATTTACATTTTTTGAATTTTGAAGCGTATTGAAATTCCCCAGAAGAATTAGAAGCATCACAATCAATAAAATAAAAGCAGCTTTAGTCTTATTGCTGTATTTTTTCAAATCTTTCATAGAGTTGGAATTTAGACGGTTGTTTTCTCAAAGATAAAAATTTTGTTGAAGAATTAGTCGAAGTAAAAGGTTAGAAGTGAGATGGATTTGAATTACCAGATTATCCGCTACAGCTTATTCAAAAAAAAATCTTCTAAATTTGATTTTAGAAGATTTTTTAATTGTCCGGATTTAAATTCTTGAACCTGAAAAGGCTGTATGCTAAATTAAGGTTTTAGAATCACTCTATAATAATTTCCTCAGCGTCCGGTTCATTTCTAAAAAAGGCCAGCTGCATGAACAGCGCGAGAACAATAGTTAGAATAGCTCCAATAAAGTTTAGCCATAAATACCCCAGTTTTTCCTGACCGCTCGGGTAAATCGCAATCATAAAATAATAGATGATAAATATGGTAAGCTGACTGATTATAGCGCTATAAAACATGGCTTTGGCTTTTACGCGTCGGAGATAGAAACCCACTAAAAAGATGCCTAGAACAGTTCCGTAGAAAATGGATCCAATAATGTTTACCAATTGAATTAAGTTTTCGAACAAAGTTCCCACGCAGGCAAAAAGTATCGCTACAATTCCCCAGAATAAGGTAAAAAACTTGGTCGCATACAGATAATGTTTATCTGATTTTTCAGTTTTCAGATTTCGTTTGTAAATATCAATTGCAGTCGTCGACGCTAAAGCATTTAACCCTGAAGCCGTTGAAGACATTGCGGCTGAAAGAATTACGGCTAAAAGAAGACCAATTAATCCTTTTGGCAGGTAATTGAGAATAAAATGAAAGAAGACATAATCTTTATCATTAGTTTCACTGTTGCTGTCAGCCTTGGAAATTATTTCTTTGGCACGATCACGAAGGTCTTTTTCTTTATTGGACAATGTAACCAGTTCTTTTCGTAAAATCGGATTGTCGAAATCCTGATTCAGCTGGTCGATGTATAATAAATTGATTACTTTTTTGTCTTCAGATAAAGTGCTTAGTTTTTTTTCTAAAGCATGATATTCCTCTTTGTATGGTGATTTTTCAATGACAATTTTATTGTTGGGATTGAAATTTAACGGAACGGGATTGAACTGAAAAAAGACAAAAACCATAACTCCTGTCAGCAGAATAAAAAATTGCATTGGAACCTTTAAAATTCCGTTCATAATTAGTCCCATTTGACTTTCACGAACAGATTTTCCGGATAAATAACGACCAACCTGCGATTGATCGGTTCCGAAATAGGCAAGGGCGAGGAAAAAACCACCGGTAATTCCACTCCAGAAGGTATATTTTTCTTCCGGATCAAAAGAGAAATCGACAATATTCATTTTATCGTTGGCCCCGGCAATGTGCAATGCACTGGTAAAAGTCATATCGTTTGGCAGATAGTGCAGAATCAGGAAAAAAGTAATAAACATCCCCGACATGATCACAAACATTTGCTGTTTCTGAGTTACGTTTACCGCCTTTGTTCCACCGGAGAAGGTATAAATGATAACCAGAACCCCGATTATAATGTTCATTAGAGTTAAATTCCATCCCAAAAGAGCCGAGAGAATAATCGCCGGAGCATAAATGGTTAAACCGGTTCCTAACCCTCTTTGAACTAAAAATAAAATGGCGGCCAGGGAACGGGTTTTTAAATCGAATCTCTTTTCCAGAAACTCATAAGCGGTAAATACTTTATTTTTATGATAAAGAGGAATAAAAGTCACACAAATCACAATCATGGCAATTGGCAGTCCAAAATAGAATTGTATGAAACCCATTCCGTCATGGTAAGCCTGTCCTGGAGTCGAAAGAAAAGTAATAGCACTGGCTTGTGTGGCCATAACTGATAGTCCGACGGTATACCAGGGAGTTTCGTTGTTTCCAAGAATAAAATCTTCGACGTTTTTACTTCCTTTGGTTTTCCAAGAGCCGTACCCAACGATGAATAAAAGAGTAACGATCAGTACGATCCAATCAAATAGCTGCATAGGTTATGAGTATAATTTCATGATTAAGAAAAAAATCAGAATGTAAATGGCGTTGGCTACCAAAACATAAGTGTAGCTTTTCTTCCATTTTTTTATTTTTTTAGTTTCCATATTGGGAATAGTTTACTTTTTTAATTCCTGTTTGGGAGCCTCTATAGGCTGTTTTAATGAAATCATATTCGACAACAATCGATAAGCTCCGGCAACACCTTCGGGCAGCTCTCTAAAGAAGCTTAAACCGGTGTAAATATAGTATCCTTTTCCGTAGGGCGCTACCAACAGAGCACCATTTTTAGCCGATTCTCCTTTGTCATGTGAAGAAAGAATAGGAGTAAAGGCAGGATCGTACTGATCAGGATAATACAAACCCTGTTCTTGTTTCCAGCCTTCAAAATCTTTAGCACTGATTTTGTTTGGTGTGTTTAAAATAGGGTGATTTGGAGCCAGAAAAGTGATTTTAGCATTTTCTTCAGTCACACGATCGTTTGATATTTTTAACGGGTAAGGAGCAATTTGATCGGTTACCGTTTGTCCGTACGTATTGTATTGTACGATCATGTTTTTACCGCTTTTGACAAAGTTGAAAAGGATATTTTGTTTGTGTGCCAAAGCATTTATAGTATTATAGGCGCGTACTCCGGTCATTACAACATTGAAGGAATCCAGTTTTTCGGGTGTGATTTCTTCCGGTTTAATAATACTGACTTTGTATCCCATTTGGGCTAAACTTTCCGGAACTTCATCACCGGCACCCATAATATAGGCTATCGAATCACCATTTGTTTTTAACTCAATTCGGATGCATTTTGACTCAGCCGGCTTTAAAACCATTTGTTTGGTAATATGACTGTAATCGATAATGGTCTGATCTTTGTCAAAACGTTTGCCATCGACAACAGCAATACTTTTTGCAACAGCTTCTTCCGGATTTACGGGTGGTGTAACTTCAAAGTAAAAGATCTGTTCGTTTCCTTTTTTCTCTAAAGTAAAAGGGATTTCTTTAGGAGAAATGCTCCAGCTTTTCGGTAATTCCAATTGCAGATTTCCTTTGATATCGTCTTTCCCTGCGCGTACTTTTACTGGAACCAACTTGCTTTTCGTACTTCCAAAAATTAAAACCTTTTCAAGAACTGAGGTCGTAACTTCAGGAACGATGTCAAGGAAATTGTACATTTCGCCCTTTACGCCGTCATTGTATTTGTAAATGACAGTGCGCTCGAACGGAATTTCTACACCATTTATTCTGATATTAAAAACAACTTTGACTTGTCTGATAATATCGGGAATGCCAATGTTTTCCTGATTAGAAACCGTATACATTCCTTCAGTTGCTTTTTCTTTTAACCAATAAGGCTGCGTGTATTCTAATGTATTGGGAAGCTGAATTTGGTAGCTTATTTTTTGATCGTTATTGTTTTTCAGCAGTATATTTTGTGGAGTATTTTTCTGATCCGGTAGTGAAGTCACACTGTTTAATTGCATTTCGATTGAAGATCTGTTAATGGCTTCCAAAGTAACTTTGATAGTGCTTCCCGGAGTGGCTTCCTGCTCAATTGCTGCAGCTTCCAGATACAATCCGGTACAGGAAGCGATGATATTTTTGATGGCGATTGATTTTACAGACTTCCAGTGATCGTCTTCTAATGCCTCGATCATAGTATAGGCTTTAACCAGATCCGGAATGCTGGCTGACGGACTGCTGAAATCATATTTGGCGATGATGGAAGAGATTAAATCTCCAACTGGTTTTCCGTTTTTAACGCGGTTCCATGAAGTATCAATTCCTTCAAATAAATTATTTTTGTCTATCGGACGATCACCGTTGATGAGTTCTAAAAATTCGGTTTCGTCACCACGTGATCCGGTACTTCCAAAACCTTGTGATTGATGACGGCTACGGCTTAAAGCAGCAATTTCCTGATTTGATTTTCCAATTCCCGGATAGTAAACTCCGGTTTCCAATTGAATAAAGTTGGATTTATTTGCCGCTTTAAATTTTTCCTGACTTCCGTAGAACCACCAGGATGTATTGAAAAACTGACGTTTAACCTGCCAGGGTTTTACATATTTTAGTTGTTCCGGGTATATTTTCGGATCATTGGTGAGTTTAAAACTTTCCACACTTAGCATCGCTGATGATGTATGATGCCCGTGTGTAGTACCCGGTGAGCGGTGATCGAATCGGTTGATGATTACATCCGGCTGAAATTTTCTGATCGTCCAAATCATATCGGCCAGTACCTTATCTTTATTCCAGATTTCTAACGTTTCATCAGGGGTTTTAGAATAGCCAAAATCATTTGCACGGGAGAAAAACTGTTCACCACCATCAATTTTTCTGGCTTCGATTAGTTCTTGTGTTCTGATAACGCCTAACAATTCGCGTAATTGCGGACCAATTAAATTTTGTCCACCATCACCGCGAGTTAAAGACAAATAACCTGTTCTGGCATTAATTTCATTGGCCATATAAGAAATTAGGCGGGTATTTTCGTCATCCGGATGCGCCGCGATGTATAATACGGAACCTAAAAAGTTTAATTTTTTAATTTGGTTGTAAATTTCAACAGAACTTGGTTTTTGTGGTTGTTGTGCAAAAGAAAGGGAAATGCCTGATAAAAAAAAGAGAAGAATTTGTATCTGAATTTTTCGCATAATAAGGTTAGGTGTTTTTTGATAGCGTTTCAAAAATACTAATTAAATCATGGAAGAGTATTTAAATGAAATGTTAATGTTTGGTTATTGATTTGCTTTTTTAAGAAAATTGATTCAAAAAAAAAGCTGCCAGATCAAATCTGACAGCTTTATAGAAAATAGATCTAATGTTTTAGATCATGTGGTATTTCTTAGGATTGCAGTAAATTATTTCAATTTATTTTCGGTGTCTTTATAGTTTCCTGTAATGGTAATATTACTGTTTTTGGTTACTTTTCCATAAATGGTAATAGAAGAGTTGTTTCCAATAAAATTAATTTTCGCACCACTATTTAATAGTAAGTCTCCCCAAATTACTACAGTACCTTCAACTTGTAATATCGCATTGCTGTTAATAATAAGTTGTGTTGGGTTAGGCTGACCGTATTTACCCTGAGACAATGTTCCTTTCATGTTGAAAGTTCCTCCACTGTTTAAGGTTAGATTATTTTGAACTGTAATTGAACCACAATGCGTTAATACTGCACCAGAATTAATAATTGCAGAGCTTATAGAGGTAGCACCGGAATACGATTTAACTTCATTTGAGTTCAGAATTAGATTTTGTCCCTGATTATAAGTACCATATCCTGTACAGCCATCAAAAGTGGTGTTTGGTTTTTCCATCTTAATAATTTTCAAACCGCCTTTTCCACTGGCTACATAGATAAAATTACCACTTGATTTTACATAGTTTGACGAACCTAGTATATCAACAGTTCCCAGTAAACCAAGTTGAGCCCCCGTTTTGTAGACATTTAAACCTGCAGCACCATTGGCTACAAAGGCATAACCTTCATTAACAGAAAGTGCATTGGTAACATTCTCTTCACCGGCAACAGCTAATGGAATAGTCTGTAATTTTGAACCGCTATTGATGTCGTAAACACCTAAGCCTTTATAACCTTCTGATACTAATAATTTTGTACCATCAAAATCTATAGTTCTTTTTGAAGCCTTTACATCTGTTGATGTGGTAAAGCTTTTTTGTAATGCCAGTGTTGATTCGTTGTAAATATTTACTCCTTTTGTTCCGCTCAAAGTCACGACTTTATCTCCGCTTATTGCTACAGAACGTAAATCTTCTACGGCAACTTTTCCTGAAATTGCTTTAGAGGCAGCATTAATTTTAAACAGACTTCCCTGATCTCCGGTTACTGCAAAGTAAGAGCCGGAATTCGAAGCAACATCAGTTGTTACGTAACCTTCAACATTAGTCGTAGTGTATTTATCCGTTAGCATACCTGAACTTAAAGGCATGTTAATGACAATTGCCGGGCTTTTTAGCGTAGAATTTTTATCGATATCGGCCGCTGCACCAATAATCAGACTTCCGTTTGAATAGGTAAGGGAGGTAATATCGGTATTGGCTATTAAGGCAGAAGTGATCAATTTAGGTTTATAAGGATCAGATACGTCAATAACATCAATAGCTCCTGAATATGCTTCACCACTCATGGTATAAGCAACGTAAGCATAGTTTCCGTTAACAGCTACATGACTGGCCTGTAACGTTCTCCCGCTATTGTCTTTGGGTGGATTAACTTCTGCAATCTGAACCAATGGAAAATCGGTAGCCGAAGATTGAGAACTACTTAAAAGCTTACCTGTTGAAGCTGATGAACCGGTAACTGAAATTACTCCGGAATTGGTGTAATCAAGTCTCTTATTTAAAGCCGTAACATCGCTATTGATTTCGATGTTGTTATTTGTTGCCTGATCATTCGTTGCAGAGTCGTCATGATTCGTACAAAATGTAAAAAGGGACAACACGGATAATGAAAATAAATAAACACGCTTTTTCATATAATGTATATTTAGTGGTTTAAAATTTTGTGCAAAATTACAGTTTTAAACGTAATGTCTTGATATTCTTGTGTATAATTTAACTTTTTGAATTGTTTTGATTGATATTTTTATGTTTTCCTCGTTAAATTAACGTTTTAGTTATTTAGTATGCATGCATAAAAAAAGAGTATCATGATTTTGATACTCTTTTGTATTGAAAGTTAATGATTTAGCAAAAACTAGCCTCTTCTGCGACCATAGTGACCATCATGATCGTCATCGTCATCGTCGTCGTCTCTATCATGTTTATGGCGTTTCTCGTAACGTTTTTTATCATAATGACGGTCGTCATAACCATATCTAGGTCTTGGCTTGTAACATCTTTGTGGAGCACCATGGTATCCTTTGTAATACTTTACTCTGTGACGATCAAAGTAAACATAAGGAGTTCTGCCGTGATAGTCGTTCAAAACTACTTTATATCCTCCGTATAGATCATAGTTTCTGTATTGTCTTGGCAAGTAGGTTGCTCTAATCCATCTGCCTCCTCCAAAATAGAGAAACTGTGAAGCTCTAACATCATAGTATGCTTCGATGTCCGGTAGATAATAATACTCCATTTCTTCGTATCCTGCCGGTCCCCAAGCCGGAGGTGTTCCTATGTTAACGTTTATAGATACCTGCGCTTGCGTGGCATTTGCAACCAGGAGAAAAAGTCCTGCAATTGCTAATTTTATTGTTTTCATTTTTTTTAATTTAAAGTTAAGGTTGATCCTGTTTTGTGATATTCATATACTGTGCCAAAAATTAAAGCACAATGCAGTTCATCGGACAAATGATACATTTTGACGACTTTTTAAAAATGAATTTTATTTTAAAGTATTGAATACTAGTTGTTTTTGTAGTATGTATTTTTTTTGAAAAAAGTAGAGAAAATAGATTTTTTACTATTTGTACTCTACAATTCTTGGCTTAGCCAGTTCAAAGCTTTGTAAGCCAAAATCAGAGGTCTGAAAAGTGTTGGTTTTAAAAACATTATCTCCCTGAAAAGGAATAGTAGGGTAGTAGGACAGTGAAATCTGGAAGGAACTAAATACTAAGTAGTCATTATTTATCGACAAACCTAAGGTTATTTTCTGGTAGGCTTTATTCCTTCCAACGGCATCATTTGGGGCTCCTAATACTGCCAGTCCGTAATTAAAGAATGGATTGATACGAAATCCTAGTAGTGCATAAGGGGAATAAGTTTGCGTTTGAAGTGACAGAACCACCTTATTTGTTCCATAGATCGCAGTATTAAATCCAGCCAAACCATTTTGCTCATTAATATTAAGCTGATCTCCAATGATATTTTCCCGATTGGCACCAATAACGATGAATGGGTTTACAAATTGGCGGAGTTTCCAGTTTCCGATAGTGAAGAGTTTCGTAAAATAATTAGATTCAAATGAGAAGGCCGTTTGATAGGTTTTCGAATCATGAAAAAAAGTACCGGCTTCCAGATTAGTACTAAAAAATCCCCAACGATAGTAATTTCCAAAAGAGAACTGCGCTCCCGCATAAGGACGCCATTCTTTGTTTTTGTATTGATAGCCCAGAGTAACTCCGTATATTTTCCCAATGGGAACATCCTCTGTCTGGCCATTTCTAAAAATATAATTGTCTTTTATAAATTTACGTCGGTTCAAACCAATTCCGCTTAAAATCAGTTTTTCATCAGAGTAAAAACGAGTGGGGTCGTAGAGTTCAGAAGGAGTTTGACTATAATTAACGTTCAGAAAACGTGCGGTTGCCACCAGATTGGTGATACCGTCTTCATCTTGAGTTACTTTACTGGCATGTCCTGCCCAAAAATCATGAAAATTATTTTTAAAGGGTTGAAATGCATACGATTTATCAGGTGCCTGCAAAGAGTCTTTTTTGTAGTTCTGCCCCACATATAAACCACCGGCCCATCGGGTCAAAGGAGAATAGAAAAGTCGCTCAATGTTGATACTTTTCGTGTAGTTGTTATCAATATCGATCTTGTAGTATAAAGTGGTTCCTATATAAGTATTTTTAATATTGGGAATGTTGTAGCTTACTTCGTTGGCAGTACGGCCATCTTTAAATCGGTTGGTATGTTTGTAGTCCAATTGCTGTCCCGTTCCGAAAAAGTCTTTTTCTTTAATACCAAAAGACACCTGATTACCCGAGATCGCAAATCTGGGAATCGTACTCCAAGAGTCCAGAACCCTAATCGTTACGTCAACTGAATCTGAAGCTACTCCGGTTATCTTATTTGTTATTCTTACAGCTGTAACATATCGTTGCGATCGTATCAAACGCTCAGATTCCTGTACTTTATAAGTGTCGTAGGGTGTGTTTTTTTTAAAGAGCAGCAGATTATAAATGGCTATTTTTTTTGTTTTTAAATGCAATCTGTTTCCAGTTCTTTCTCCCCAGTTTTTGGGCATCTTAGTGGTGTCTGTAACCGAATGCCCAAACGGATCAAGTGTTATAATATTGATGTTCCGAATGATTTTACCACTAAAATCGGTGGTGTCATTTTGTACTAAAATTTCTTTTTTTTGCGTATTGTCTCCCCTGAAGAATAGTTTGTGCAGGGTTTGAGTAAATTTATTCTTTTTCGAATAGTTTCTAATTTTCTGATAAACTTCGCTGCTGTCTTTTTTAGTTTTTGCGTCTTTCTGTGGTGGATTAACCTGTGCATAAGCGCCTTGTAAGCAAAAGCATAATAGAATAAAAACGACTATTTTTTTGTTTGCAGACATTATATAACTTTTTATAAGCTTAAAGGTTCATTTCGACATGAATATAAGCAATTATTATCACTCTTTATAAAATTAGATTCGTATTTCGTTACTGATAATTTTGTTTATGGCGTTTCCCTACGGGCCGGGCTGTACGCTAAATCTTTTGCAACAGAAGAATTTGGGAGATGCAAAAAAGGTTTGTGTATTGCAAAAGGATATCGCTGCCATCCCTAACGCTTTAAGGGAACGAGGTATTTTGTTTAATAAAATCGAATAAGATTCCAGAACTTATCTTAATCAAAAAACTCCTTTTCTTCGTATTGGACAGGCATTATAGAAATTCCTTTTTGTAGCAGTAAATTATTGGGAAAAATAATCTTTTCGCCGTCTTTTGTTTTTAAGTTCACATGAAAGGCGCTTATATCCTCGATTTCTGCTTCGATTGGAAAGTCTTTATCATGAATTTTGATGGTATCTCCAATTCGGAAAGGAAAAGAAAAAAACAAAATCATTCCCGAAGTTATATTGCTCAAAATAGACCATTGGGCAAACATAGCCACTCCAATTACAGTAGCAATAGAAGAAACTGTTATAAAAATATCTTTTGTTTCAACGCCCCAAATTATAATCAGGCTAATCATAACCAGTATGTTCATGAGCAAGTGAATGTACTTGATCACTAAATTGGTACGATGCTCTAATAACTGACTTGTGCTGGCATAACGACGAATTAGTTTCGCAACAATAATGCGCAACGCTATCAGAACGAGAATCAGAATTATGGTCGTTAAGATCTCCTGGCTATATTCTTTAAAAGAAAACATAAATAAATTTTTACACTAAAGTACTCAAATATTCATAAACTTTGGCTGTTGGCAACCCCATAACATTGGTGTAAGAACCTTCTACTTTTGCAACTGCCATAAAACCAAACCATTCCTGAATACCATAAGCACCGGCTTTGTCATAAGGTTTGTAATTTTCGATGTAATACAAAATAGCTTCGTCTGATAAATCATTAAAGGTAACTTTTGTTGTATCATTCAAAAGAGTAGAAGAATTGTTTGTTTTAAAACAAACTGAGGTGATCACTTCATGAGTAGTGTTGGATAATGACTTGATCATAGTAAAGGCTTCCTCAGCATTTTTTGGCTTGCCTAGTGCTTTATTCTCATGCCAAACTATGGTGTCACTGGTCACCAGTATTTCATTTTCATTCAGTTCACCTTCAAATGCACTGGCCTTTAACGCTGCCAGATAATCTGTGATTTCGACTGCTTTTAATTCCGGTGGATAGATTTCTTCAATGTCTTTTAACCTAATTTCGAAGTCAAGATCCAGGTCTTTAAAAAACTGCTGTCTGCGAGGCGATCCCGAAGCCAGAATTAACGTATATTTTTTTAGTTTTTCTTTAAGCATTGTACTTGATATTTAAGGTGATAACGAGAATAGATAAAATTCCGAAGAATAAAATTAGTTTCAAAACGGTACTTAAATGGTGGAATTCTTTTTGATTTTTCGCTCCAAATATTTTTACAATAAAATACAGTAAGGGAGCCAGAACAAATGCAAAAGCATAAAATGTAGCGATAAAAAGATTGTTCTCAACAAAATAGGTTTTGATATAAAGTAAACAAGAAATAAAAGGAATTATTGCAAGTCCCAAGGCTATTTTTGCGGTTCTGCTAATTCCAATAGCGATTGGCAATGTGTTCATTCCCTGATTGTAGTCACCATTATGATCCTCAATATCTTTGACGATTTCCCGAATAAAATTAATCATAAAAGCAAATATTGCATAATCGGTTAAGATGGAGAAAAAACTAGCCATTTGTGCCTGATTTTCAGAATTTGTAGCCGGAAAAAGGTCGAAAATTCCAATAATCCATACGCTTACAGAAAGTAATAAAGCCACAACAAAATTCCCCAGAATCATAATTTGTTTTAATGTCGTCGCGTAAAAGTAAAGCAGCGAGGCGATTAAAATAAAAAGCGAGGCAAACATAGGTCTAAGGATGATATTTGACAAAAGGAATCCAATAGCAACCCCTGTAATATTAAGTCCAATATAAATGTTATAGGCCGTTGTTTCAGAAATTCCTTTACCAATTACAACATCAGCAGGTTTATTGATACTATCCGTTGCAACATCATAGATATTATTAATTACATAACCCGCTGCCGCCAGTAAAACGGTACTTAAAACCAATAATCCGTATTGCCAGTCCGCTAAAGCTAAAGGAATATTTTGCTGTTTTAGAAAGGCATAACGAAATAATACCTGCATAAAAGCTAGCATGAGCAGGTTTTTGTAGCGAATGAGTTTGAGGAATTTCATTTTTATTTGAGGTACTAAGGTTCTGAGGGGCTGAGGGGCTAAGTTTTATGTTATTTGTAAAATGTGAGATGTGATCGTGCAATCTAAAATTTACAATCTAAAATCATTAATCGTGTTTTCCGTTAAAATGTTCCATCCATTTCCCCTGAACTTTCATTACTTGTTCGATTACGTCACGTGCAGCACCTTTTCCGCCATTTACGTGCGAGATATAACGGCAAATGTTTTTAATTTCCGGACTTGCATCTTGAGGACAAGTTGGTAAACCTACTAATTTCATCACATGATAATCCGGGATATCATCACCCATATATAAAACCTGTTCCGGTTGAATGTTATAAGTCTCTGTATATTCTGCAAAAGTTGCTACTTTATCGGGAGTTCCTAAATGAATGTCATTAATTCCTAAATTACGCAAACGTACACGGACACCTTCATTGCTTCCGCCGGAAATAATGCAAACATTGTAACCACTTTCAACTGCTGCTTTCATCGCATAACCATCACGAATATTCATGGTACGAAGAATTTCTCCTTCATTGGTTACAAAAACAGAACTGTCGGTAAGTACACCATCAACATCAAAAACGAAAGTGGTGATGTCATTCATTATTTCTTTATAATTTTTTGCCATTATTTTGTATAGATTGTGTTAGTATTTTATAAATATTCTTTTGATTTTCATGGTTTAAATACTCCAAATGCGCTTCAATTGTAGTAGAATCTTTGCGTTTTGCAGGCCCGGTTTGAACGTCAATTGGGTCTAGTGTATTTATTTTTTGAGCAGTTTCCTGAATTAAAGGTTTCAAAACGTCAAATGGCACCTGATGTTCTTTGCAGATCTCCTGTCCGATTTGATACAGATGATTGGTGAAATTATTCACAAAAACCGCTGCAACATGCAGTGCCTTTCTTTGATCAGAATTGATTGGGTAAACCGACTGTGAAATGCTTTTGGCTACTTTTTCCAAAACACGGAAATCAAAGGTGTTTTCAGCCTCCAGACAAACCGGAATTGCTGAAAAGTCAATGGTGGCATTTTTCGAAAAGGTTTGAAGCGGATAAAAAACACCTCTACGATTCTTTATGTCTAAAGTCTCAATAGGAGCGGCTCCTGAAGTATGAACGACAAGACGATTTTGAAATGGTAACTGCCTTGAAACCTCGGAAATTGCATTGTCTGAAACCGCGATAATATACAGATCAGCTTCTAGCAAAGAGTCAAAACTATCTGTGATTTTTTCAAAATTTACCAAAGAAGCAAGGGCCTCTTTTTTTCTCGAAAATACCTGTACAATTTCTACCGCTTCACTTTTAGAGAAAGCTTTGATCAAATGCTGGGCAACATTTCCGGAACCAATTATTGTAATTCGAATCATAGCGCAAAATTAGTATTATTTTTTTTAAAGAGTAATCATTTTAGGTAAAGAGGTTTAAAATTTCAGAATTCAATTGTCCTCTCAAAAAAGCTGATAAGTAAGGTAAATATTGATAATTAATGCTTAAAAAATCATTTTAAGAACTAAATTTGAAAAATAAAAACTGATAATAAAAAGAAATGAAAAAAACATTTACAACACTTGCACTATTATTTATAAGTGGAGTATCCTTTGCACAACAAATAGGAAGTGGATTTGGACCAAGTATTTCTAATTTTACCACAGATTTAAAATCTGGTGTTTATTCAGGTCTAAATCCTGTGGGCATGACTTTAGATAATAGTTATACCGGATGGCAGCATTTGTTTGTACTTAGACATGATAATCCGGATAATAATCATCAGTTACAAATTGCATCCTCATTTAGTACGAATGATAGATTGTTTTTTAGAAAAATAGCAGTTTTAGGAAGTTTATCGTCATCAAATCCTTCCTGGGTAGAACTCGCAACAAGAGGGGGAAATAGTTTTGTGGGAAATCAGATTATAAACGGAAATGTTGGTATTGGTATCACAAGTCCAAACACAAAACTAGCGGTTGTTGATGACTTGCAGAACCAATTTGTTTCCTCTTTTATTGGTGGAAAAAATCATCAAAATTATAAATATACAGGAATATCTATTGGGGAATCTATGAGTGCAGGTAATTCTTCAAATATAGGTTATATGTCTCATCAAACAGATAAAACTTCGAGTGGTTTATATTTAACAAATTACGGAGACAGTGAACATAATTCCAGTTTGTTTATAAAAGTTGGTGGAAATGTTGGTATTGGCGAGATAAATCCAAAAAACAAACTAGATGTCAAAGGAACTATCCATTCTCAGGAGGTAAAGATTGATATGCTGGGCTGGTCAGATTTTGTCTTTAAAAAAGAGTATGATTTACCTACGTTAGCCGAAGTCGAAAAACAGATCAAAGAAAAAGGACATTTAGAAAATATTCCTAGCGAGAAAGAAGTTTTGGAAAACGGTATTAATCTTGGGGAAATGAATGCGAAGCTTTTGCAGAAAATAGAAGAGTTGACGCTTTATATGATTGACATAAAGAAAGAGAATGACGAAATGAAGGTTAAACAACTGAAATTTGAAAAAGCAATTAATGAACTCAGAAAAAAATCTAAATAATGAAAAAATCTCTTTTTGCTTTTTTATGCTTGATTCTAGTAGCTAAAATTAGCGCACAGAACACAGATTTTAATAATGTTTCAATAGGTACAGATGGTCCGGCTTATGGAGTAAAAATAAAAGCAAATTTCCCTAATGTTACCGCTGGATGGGCGAGGAGTTTTTCTGTGGTGAATGAAAATGACAGTAATAATTATATCGTTTTTGGATCATTTGGAGGAACAACTAATGGGGTGTCAACTCTTTCTTATAGTTTTATAGGTAAAGATTGGGACAAAACATATTTGACTTTTTTACCTAATGGTAATGTTGGTATTGGAACAACAAATCCACAAAACAAATTAGATGTTAAAGGTACTATTCGTTCTCAGGAAGTAAAAGTAACTTTGGAAGGCTGGTCAGATTTTGTCTTTAAAAAAGAGTATGATTTGCCTACACTTGCAGAAGTTGAAAAACACATCAAAGAAAAAGGACATTTAGAAAATATTCCTAGCGAGAAAGAAGTTTTGGAAAACGGAATCAGTTTAGGGGAGATGAATGCTAAACTTTTGCAGAAAATTGAAGAGTTAACATTGTATTCCATTCAACAGTCAAAGGAGATTGAGGTACTTAAGGAAGAGAATAAATCTTTTAAAACCCTAGCGGAACGGCTTTCTAAAATTGAACAAAAAATAAAATAAAGTTTAGCTACAGATTATACTGATTGCAATGATTCTGTTGATTTATTTAAAAAGTACTGCTCTAAATGAAGTTTGCTAAACGAATAAATCCTTTTTTAATCCCGTAATCTGTGGCATAAAAAAACAGATTCGTAAACTAGATTATGAATTTGTAAAATTAAGCGTACAGTTTTTAAAAGAATGATTTGATTTACTAATTTATATTTGGTTTTTATTAACAAATTACAGCCGTTGCAAATCAACATTTTTAAGTATTTTTGTGCCACTTTTATACAATGTAATTCCTTAAAAATGGATAAAAAAATATTCTCTTTTTTGTTTTCTACACGATTAATGGCCGTTCTTTTTTTAGCATTCGCAATTGCAATGGGTGTTGGAACTTTTATCGAAAGTAAGTACAACACAGATACAGCCCGAATTTTAATCTATAACACCTGGTGGTTTGAGGCGATAATGGTTTTCTTTTTGATCAATTTCTTTGGAAACATCAAACGTTACCAATTGCATAAAAAAGAAAAATGGGCCACTTTATTACTTCATCTTGCCTTTATTTTTATTCTTTTAGGAGCTTTTATTACGCGTTATATAAGTTATGAAGGAATGATGCCTATCCGTGAAGGGGCTGCTGAGAATCAGGTTTACTCTGATAAAACATTTTTAACTGTTTTTGCAGATGGGGAATATAAGGGAGAAATGAAACGCAGAGTTTTTGACAAAAGCTTATTGTTTTCACCCGTAACCAATAATGATTTTACGCTTTCCGGAAAATTCGATGAGACTCCTTTTGAAGTGTCATACGTGAATTACATCATGGGAGCTAAAGAGACTATAAAACCGGATCCAACAGGAACGTTATACTTAAAAATGGTAGAAGCCGGTTCTGGCGGACGTGAAGAACATTTTCTGAAAGAGGGTGAAGTACAAAACATTCACAACGTATTATTTGCGTTGAACAAACCAACTGCCGGTGCGATCAACATCAATACCACAGGAGATAAATATACGATTCAGACCCCTTTTGAAGGAGAGTTCATGCGAATGGCCGATCAGTTAAAAGGTAAGGTAAGCAAAGATAATGTACAACCTTTAATGATGCGTTCTTTGTACAGTATTGGTGATATCAGAATTGTATTTCCTGATCCTGCCGTTAAAGGAGTGGTGGATTATGAGTCGAATAACGATTACAAAGCAAAATCACATCATGATGCTTTGATTGTAAAAATTAAAGCTGACGGACAGGAAAAACAAGTTAGACTTTTGGGGTCTAAAGGAAGTGTAGGGGAGCCTCAGACGGTTAAAATTGGAAAAATCGAATACAGTTTGTTCTACGGAAGTAAAGCGTATGTTTTGCCTTTCAAAATAAAATTAAACGATTTTATCGCTACAAAATATCCGGGAACAGAAAAAAGCTACTCTTCTTTTGAAAGTAAAGTAACCGTTCAGGATTCAACAGAAACATTTAATGCTGATATTTATATGAACCACGTTTTAGATCACAAAGGATATCGATTTTTTCAATCTTCATTTGATCCGGACGAAAAAGGAACAGTATTGTCTGTAAATCACGATTTCTGGGGAACTAATATTACTTATTTAGGATATTTTCTTTTATACATTGGCTTAATGGCTATTATGTTTACCAAACATTCTCGTTTTGGCGATTTGAAACGTAAATTAGAAGGCGTAAAAAAGAAAAAAGAAAAACTAATTACCATTTTAGTTTTAATGATTGGTCTAAGTGGTTTTGCTCAGGCTCCGCATGTGCACACACCGGGCCACAATCACGATCACAATACAGATCCAAACGATCATGCCAATCATGTTACTGCACCGCCAAGTCAGAAACAGTTAGATTCTTTACTGACCATTTACAAAGCTCCGGAAGCGCATGCCGCTAAATTTGGACGTTTGATCATTCAGGATGCAGGAGGTAGAATGAAACCGGTGAATACTTTTTCATCTGAATTACTTAGAAAAGTAAGTCAGAGTGATACCTACAACGGAATGAACTCTGACCAGGTATTCCTGTCTATGACACAGTATGCTCAGGTTTGGATACAAATTCCTTTGATTCATCTAAGAGCCGGAAACGACAGTATTCGTAAAATTATTGGAGTAGAGAAAGAGGCTAAACGTGCTGCGTTTGTGCAATTTTTTGATGCTAACGGAAATTATAAACTTTCACCATTTTTAGATGCAGCCTATAAAGCAGCAAATCCAAATCAGTTTGAGAAAGATTTTATAGATACCGATAAAAGAGTGAATCTGATGGAATCTGCTTTAAGTGGTAGTATTCTGAAAATATTCCCAATTCCGAATGATCCAAATCACAAATGGGTTTCGTATCTGGAAAGACAACAGGGAGGATTTAAAGGAATGGATTCTACTTATGTGACGCAAATTCTGCCAATGTATTTTAGTGCATTAAACAATGGCTCAATTTCTAAAAACTTTACAACAGCCGATCAGTTGGTGGAGAGTATTAATGGTTTCCAAAAGAAATTTGGTGCTAAAGTAAGACCAAGCGAGGAGAAAATTGATGCCGAAATAACCTATAACAAGTACGATATTTTCAAAAAATTACCGTACTGGTATCTTACCGTTTCAGTCTTGATGCTTATGTTTACTATTGTAAATATCTTTTTGGAGAAGAAATGGCTTCGCGTAACGATCAACGGTTTTCATATTCTGGTAGGAGTATTGTTTGCACTGCATACTTTAGGACTTATTGCACGTTGGTACATCTCGGGTCACGCTCCGTGGAGTAATGCTTACGAGTCTATTATATATGTAGCTTGGGCAACAATGTTCTTCGGATTAGCTTTTGACAGAAAATCGAAACTTACTGTAGCTTCATCTGCTTTTGTAACTGCAATGATCGTAATGGCAGCTTATATGAACTGGATTGATCCCGAAATTGCAAACTTGCAACCGGTATTGAACTCGTATTGGTTGATGATCCACGTAGCAGTAATTGTAGGAAGTTATGGTCCTTTTGCCTTAGGAATGATTTTAGGTTTTGTGGCCTTGGTATTGATTTTCTTTACCAATGAAAAGAACAAAGCTAAAATGGATTTAAATATCAAAGAGATCACTTATATCAATGAGATGTCCATTACAATTGGTTTAATCATGTTAACGATCGGTAACTTCCTGGGCGGACAATGGGCCAACGAAAGTTGGGGGCGTTACTGGGGATGGGACCCGAAAGAAACATGGGCTTTAATCTCGATTATGGTATATGCTTTTGTAATTCACGCTCGTTTTGTACCGGCACTTAGAGGAAAATGGTTCTTTAATTTAATGAGCATGTTCGCTTTTGTGTCAATATTGTTCACGTATTATGGAGTAAACTTCCACTTAGTAGGTTTACACTCGTATGCCACAGGAGAAGCACATTCGTTAAGCTGGATTTGGTATTCGTTAGGAACCATTTCGATTATTGGAGCTTTAACGTATCCGAAATACCGTAAATACTATAAAAGCAAGAAAAAATAGTAAATAGTATAATAAAC
>NZ_AMYW01000042.1:0-37821 GCF_000335775.1 Flavobacterium sp. WG21 | reverse complement strand
GATCGTGACGATCTCCTTTTTTTATGACATTCTAATGATTAGTTTAGCTTTTTAACCTTACTATCATCAATGTTGTATTTTTTAATAACAGCATTATAATCAGAGTAATCTGCTTTATTTACTGATTTACCAGTACTTGAAAATGCTCCCGGCACAATTACAATTCTAAAAGTTTGATTTTTTATAAACTCAGGTGTTAAAGCTAAATCATAATTCCCTCCTGCAAAAATAGTGAAATCGCTTTTACTAAAATCAAAATCATAATCAAAATCACCCTTTGAAGTATAAACGGTTCTTGGAATTTGCTGCCAGATCGGAGTAGTTGGATTAACTGTTCCCGCCAATCTGTAAATTAAAATCACATCAGAATCAAAAATTACAGGATTCAGTTTTTGATAGATATTGTAACCGTCGGTAGCGTTATAAGAAAAATTAACATTTTGAAGTTCAAACACTTCTGCTTCTGGTCCCGGAGGCCCCACTGGTCCTTCTGGTCCTTCACAACTAGAAAATGTAATCAGTCCAACGACTGCAACTGCGAATAGGGTAAGTATCTTTTTCATAATTTCTGTGGTATTATTTGTTTTTAGAATATACATATATAAAGGTATTCCAAAAATCAAACCAAAAAAAATATTTGATACCGTTCTTATTCGATTTTTCTATTATTTTTTTGTAACCTGCTGATTTTTAAGCAGTATTTTATTAAAAAATAAAACGTGATAAGGCAGTGAATTCTCCCAATACTCCCAGGTATGCGCTCCTGCACGTTCGGTATAATCGTGATCTACTTTGCTGTAAACCAATCTTCGATGTAGTTCTCTGTTAGGTTCTATCAAAAAATCATCTACACCACAATCTATAATCAAAGGGAGTTTATTTGCTTTAAGTTTGTCCAACATTCCCAATACAGCATATTGCGCATACATTTCAGAATTATCACTTTTATCCCCAAAAACAGGCTGCATTAATTTCACTACTTGTGCCGATGCATCTCTCTGTAGCATTACTCCCATATCTACCGCCCCACTCATACTTCCGGCAGCACAAAACAAATCAGGATGCTTGGCCGACAAATACAAAGCGCCGTGACCTCCCATAGAAAGTCCCGTGATTACCCTTCCGTTCCTGTTGCTTATGGTTCGGTATGTTTTATCTACTTTTTGAACGACCTCTTGTGTGATAAAGGTTTCGAACTGACTTCCTTTGTTTACCGGACTATCCAAATAGAAACTAAACGTTTCTCCTTCGGGCATGACTATGATTATATTATACTGATCGGATAAATTTTGTACTAATTTCTTACTGGGAGTATTTTTTAACCAATCGCTAAAATGTCCGTAAGCACCATGCAATAAATACATCACCGGAAATGCAGCTTTGCTTTTGGCATACGAATTAGGCAAAACAACCGCTGCTTTATAGGTTTTACTCATGGCTGTACTCGCAACTTGAAGGGTATCAACTTTTGCGGCATAACTCATTGAAGAGATCCCCATAAGAACAGCAAACACTAAAATCTTAAAGTTTTTCATAGTTAAATTTTCTGATTAAGGTTTGTAAATATAACTTTTTCAGCATAAACCATATGAAAAATCTGATTGTTTTTTCGATGCTGAATTGGTGAATTTGTTTGATTTTTTTTTATTTAAAACTATAATGTTTTTTTTCACAAATCACGTTAGTTTACATCAATTAAATGAAACAGTAAAATTCCGCAAAGAGACACAAAGGATACGCAGAGATACACAAAAGATTAAAAAACTTCGTGTATCTCTGTGCTTTTTTTCGCGAGTCTCTGTGTGATTTCTTCGTAAGTCTCTGTGCAACTACAAAAGTTTTACTGAATGACAATTTTATGTTCATTGCGGTATTGAGACGCACTTTTACCGGTGTACTGTTTAAAAGATTTACTAAAGTGACTAAAATTATTGAATCCACTTTCATAACAAACTTCATTAATACTTATTGGTTTCTCTGCTAAAAGCTTTGAAGCATGTACCAAACGGTATTCGTTTACAAATTCGGTAAACGTTTTATTGGAGATTTTTTTAAAGTAACGACAAAAAGAAGGTGTTGTCATACTTATCAGATTCGAAACTTCATCAATGGCAATCGATTCCTGAAAATGATCTTTCACATAATTAAAAATTACATTCATTCGGTCATTATCCTGAGTCTGCAATTCTAACGAAAAACCATCGGCATTTAGTACCGTATATTCTTCTGATGAATCCAACTCATCCAAAATACTTAAAAGTGTAAGTAAACGTTCAAACGGAAGCTGATTTTCCATCATCTCGATTCTTTTACCTACTTTTTTCTTCGTTTCTCCTCCAAAAGCAATTCCTCCTTTTGACTGATTCAAAACATTTCGAACTTTTTTCATTTCGGGTGCTACAAAAAAATCATTGCCCAAAAATTCAGGTTTAATATGAATGACTGTTTCGTCTGTATTTCCCGTCATTTCATTCGTAAAACCACAATGTGGCAGGTTGGCCCCTATCAAAAGTAAACTGCCATTGGTGTAATACGAAACATGGCTTCCTATTTGTCTTTTACCTGCTCCCCCATTGATGTAAACCAGCTCAATTTCGGGATGATAATGCCATAAATGTGCCTTACTGTTCGTTTTTTCCGCATGTTTGGTATACGTAAAGGAGCTTCCGTAAGAATTAGATATCACTTCAAGAGCAGGGGCAATCGTCTTCATGATAAAGTTTTTAGAAAATAATAGCGAATTTAACAAAATCACCTAACATAATTCATATTTTAACCTATAACGGTTTCGTAAATGAGAATATATCATAAAAAACCAAAAAACACTAAATTCAAAATCACAATTATTCCCGTATTTTTTTTATACTCGTTTTTTTCCAATCTTTTTTTTAATATATCCTATTTAATCAGGTCTTTTTATAAGCATACAATATATATGTAAGAATTATAGATACATTCATAGATTGTTCAAAATTTAAAATCATTGAAAAATAACAGCACAATTAACAAAAACGCCTATAATAATTCAAATTTTAACCTATAACGGTTTCGTAAATGAGAATACAGCACATAAATTGGCAAATAGAGTTGCGAAAAAAAATCCGGTTCTAAAGTAATTTAGCTTCAGAGAAATGACCTAATCATTTAAAACGAAAAGCTATGAAAAACATTTTAAAATTAAGTTTAGTATGTGCGGTACTCTTTTCAGGAATAAGCACTTATGCAATTGATGAAAATGGTAACAACAACTTTAACCTTCACGTATTAAAGGGTAATGGAAAGCTAATTACGTTTGCTCTAAACCAGGTGCAAAAAGCCAGTTTGAGTATTTATGACCAAAACGGTTCACTAATCTACACTGAAAATGCTTCAGGTAAAGAAGGAATTTTAAGAACCTTTAGTTTAGAAGAATTTCCGGAAGGAACCTATTTCTTAGAAGTGGAAGACAGCGTTAAAAAAATAAGACATGAAATTACAATTACAGATGACAAATCAATATTATCTGCAAAAGCAATTTCATCTACCTATAAAGCAGATTTCACTGCTCAAAATTCAAACGTAGCAGTACGTTAAAAAAGTTTATGCTTTCATAAAGTATAAAAATGAGGTTAGATAGTTAGTAAAGTAAAAACGTGATTGTTTTAAAACAGCTCTTTGTGGTTATTGAGCTGTTTTTTTTTTGCTTATAAACTAACGGGATTAACCGCAAGGTGCGCAAAGTTTTTTTATCCCAAATTACGTGTAGTAACCGCAAAGTTCGCAAGGCTTTATCAATAATTAGCTTTGCGAACTTTGCGGTTGTATAAAAAAGATAGAAAAAAACTTTGCGCACCTTGCGGTTAAATCCTAAAACACACGTTTTGTAAGAATGAGAAGCTAAACCACATTGCCTTAACTTTATGAAAACATTAAAATATAATCGCAGAATTAACACTAACGCTAAAAATAATCTAAATTTTAACCTATAACGGTTTCGTAAATGAGAATATAGCATAGAAATAAGAAAACAGAGTTGTGAGAAAACCATTGTTTCATAAGTAATTTAGCATCAGATAATTAGAATTATTAATCTAAAAACTAAAAGTCATGAAAAAGATTTTAAAATTAAGTTTAGTATGTGCAGTACTTTTCACCGGAATGAGTACATATGCAATTGACGGGAATGAAGATTTTAATCTTCATGTATTAAAAGCCAACGGAAAGCTAATTGCATTTGCCCTGAACAAAGTGCAAAAAGCAAACCTGGCAATTTATGATAAAGACGGTAGCTTACTTTATACTGAAAATGCTTCAGGTAAAGATGGGATATTGAGAACTTTTAATCTGGAAGAACTCCCAGCAGGAACCTACTTTCTGGAAGTTGAGGATAACATCAAAAAAGTAAGACATGAAATTACTATTACTGAAGCTACTACGGTACTTTCCAGAAAAGCAATTTCATCGAGTTATAAAGCAGGTTTTTCTGCTAAAAAAAACAAGTGTCGCTGCACGTTAAAATTTTACCCCTTACCCAAAAAAAGCGAATTTATTTAGTTAGTGAAAATAGTACGTTTTAAACAGCTCTTTGTCGTTATTGAGCTGTTTTTTTATGTCCTTCTCTCATCTCAAACAACTGATTTTTATATTTTTAGAAAAATATTCTTAATAATTATAAAAGAGTAGTTTACACACTATAAAAAAAAATCAAAATAAAAACATCCATCATCCCAGTAAATACGTACATAGTTCACGTAAAACACAGAAACATCTTTAATTCAGCAATTTAAGCATTGAAAAAAGTAAGTTTTTTGCATAAAATTAAATTTCTATTTGTAGTTTTACACGTTGCAAAATGAGTAATAAACAATTAAAAAAGACATGACAAATTTAACGAAGGTGGGCTTAGTTGTTGCCGTATTTCTAACAACAATTTTTACGTATGCATTTGATGGAAAAGGGGATTATATTTTGAATATAAAAACCGGAAATGGAAAAGTAGTTAGTTTTACTTTAAACTCCATTGAGAAATCAGTTTTTACTATCTATGACGAAAACAATAACTTGGTTTACACAGGAGAAACTGCTTCAAACCAGTTAGAAACGTCAAAAACTTTAAGTTTAGAGGCATATCCTGCCGGAACTTACATCCTGGAAGTAAAAGAAAATGGTAAAGTTGCCAAACATGAAATCACGGTTTCTGCTAAGAAATCAAAAACTGTAAAGATGGACGAATCAGTGAACAAAAGCCCTGCTTTCCGTCGCTAATTGTTTTTACTTGAAATTGAAAAGCATCAGCGGGGCTGATGCTTTTTTTTGCTTATTCCTTTTCTTTCCCTCGTAATTCCTCTCCTATTTGAACTAATTTCCAAAATACAGCAACATCTTGCGGTATAGGAATTTTTAATTCCCCTACTTTTAAATCTTCGCTATAAAGTGACGAATGCAAAATAGCATAACTTAAATCTAAAACATCAATTGCCGTAAAGCTTTGTTTAAACTCAGGTCGTAACTTCGGACTGTGAGCAAAACAAACATTTCCGGTTTCTTTCTCATCCATAAACAGCAAACCGCAACAATTGGCAATAAATTGAAAAGTTTCGGGATTTAATGTCACACTAGTATTGTCTGCTTTTTGAAAAAGCATCTCCAGCGTAAAATAGCTTTGGCTGTTCTCTAACGCTGTTTTTAAAATAAGCTCTTCCAACTCAGCAATAACAGGAAGCCCAACTCTATTTTCTACAAGACGTAAATTATTTATTTTATTTAAATACTCTTCAATTCTCATACTCCCACTCTCTAAATCTTTATAAAGTTAGATTATTTTTTAGCGTAACTAAAATAAATTCAAGCCTTAAACGTTTTTATATCCATAAGAAATTATTTACCAGACAGGATTTTACTATTGTTTTCGACTCTAATTTTATCGATAAAATCAAAAAAACATCGCCAAAATGCATGTTATATTACTGATTTAGATATATTTGCAAAAAACACAATCAGCTAACATTAAATAATTCTCTTGCTTTTAAATTGTTCCAAAAAAATAAAAATAATATCAAGTCCCCATTTAAATCCATTTTCATGAAAGAAAAACTAGCTATTGTAATGCTATTGACTCTGTTTTCTATTCGTGTCTCTGCTCAAAGCGAAAAATTGTATCAAACCGATAAAGTAAGCGATAAATATGCCTATGTTGATGTGATGAAAACCTACGAAAGGGTTGCAGCAAAAGGCTATAAATCTGTTGATTTATTTCAAAAATTAGGAAACTCCTCTTACGCCAAATGTAATTTGGATAAAGCAGCCAAATGGTACCGCGAACTTTTCGCTCTCACCACCGATTTAGAACCCGAATATTATTACCGCTACGCAGAATCGCTGCGATCAATTTCCCTATATCAGGAAGCCGACGCTCTTATTGAAAAATTAAAAACAAAAGTTTCGGTAAAAAAGAAAGCTTAATTCGCTAAAAAGCAACCACAATCTTGTCATTTCGACGTAAGGAGACTCGAGCGATAGCGAATAGGCGAAGCAAATCACAATCGAAACTCTACAAAGATTGTCAATTTACTTTGCGGAAATACTGGTGTGATTTCTCCCTTCGGTCGGAATGACAAACTGTAAAAATCTATTCTTTAACTCTTTTGCTGGCATGAGCGTCTCGATTAAATACAAAAGCTATGAATTATGATACCAAGGAACTTTTTAACTATTTAAATCAATCTTTACTAAATAATGTAACTTACAGAGAGGTATCAAATTTATGTTTAACATTATTCTGTACTTGTAGCATTTTGCCAGAAAGATTTGAAACAACAATTATAAACAAAGAAAAATTAGCAAAAGTATTTTCTAAAATCGCAAAAGAGAAAAATATTGATTCTTATCCATCAACTGCTTCATTTTATGGAGCTTCATTTCATAACACTCATAATAAAGGGCATTGGTTAGAGGTAATGGCTAGCGTACTGAAATTAGCACGAGAGCCTAATTTAAACGAAGCTAAAAATTTATTAGCAAACTGCTGTTAGGGAGAGCGACTCGTTCGTGCATTGCTTTGGATTCATGCGAGGGTACTCACCAGCAACGAGAAAAACAACCACAATCTTGTCATTTCGACGTAAGGAGAAATCACAATAGAAACTCCGCAAAGTAAGTCGCCAATCTTTGTAGATTTTCAAGCGTAATTTCTCCTTTCAATCGAAATGACAAACTGGATGGAATTTTAATTTTTTATTATTTTCTTTGAAACTATAACTCCGTTAACTTTAGCTTTTAAGATATAAGTACCTGGATTTAATTTAGAAACATCAATTTTATCAGTAGTAAAATCAGTTTCATCACTTACCAACTTTCCATTTAAATCAAAAATCTGAGCATTTTCAAATTCATTATTATTTTCAGTCTGTAAATTTACAAAGTCAGTTGTTGGATTTGGATAAAATACTAAAGATGATCTACTTTCTATTAATGGAGTACTTAAATTATTACTATATTTCCATAATTTACGCCCCTTTGCGTAATATATATCTCCATTATAAACAATGGCATCTCTTATATTATCTAATACACTAATGTTTTCAATTGTATTTAATACTCTATTAAAAATCCACCCTTTTCTCGAATATTTATCCTTATCTATTTCTGATATAAAATACTCATTATTATTAATTTTAAAAATCTTTGAACAATCAAATAAGTACACGAAACCATCAGTCTGTTCTATAGTATTTGATAATTGCTTTAAATTTGACACTTTATAAGTTGCAAAATCAAATGATACTAAAGATGCGGCTCCTGTTTCATTAGATGAAAGGAAAAGCAAAGAATTATCTATTTTAATAAAATTCGAGGGTGAAAAATATTTTTGACTTGTGTGCGTATATATTTCGTTCAAAGTTCTATTTGTAGGATCAAATCTCCATATTGACAGCTTATGCTTATTCGCAGAAAAAAATATGAAATACAAATTATTATTTACCTCTATTGCAGAACTATAATCTACTAGATCACTTTGTGCATTAAACACACCTCCAATACTTTTTGTATTTTCAAGTGTACCATCTGTTTCATAAAGATCTTTTTTTGCAATAAAATACATCTTTCCATTAAACGTTATATATTGGGATAATGAGCTTGTTCCTGAATATCCTGATCCATTTCCACTTAATAATGGACTAATAGGATAAGTTCCTTCTGTCGTTCCATCACTTCTCCAAATTCTGCTACTTCCTACGTTCTCAGCTGAAATTGTAAATATAAAATTACCATTCAACTGACCGACAAAGCTCGGATCGGTATAATAACCTGTAATATCTTTAATCATTTCAGGGCCTTCTATAGATCCATTTGTCCTCCAAACTTGCTGATGCGTATTTCCTAGTTTAACCAAAAAAAACACATAATTACCCACAATAGCTAGCTTGGAAACCCTTTCATTTGCAAAATTTGTTATTTTTATAGTACCTTCCGTTGTTCCATCAGTTTTCCATATATTGGACGAATTTTTATCGCCTGCTACAAAATACAACTCATTCTTAAAGACCACTTTGTAATCTTCAAACAGTAACGGATAAGACGGTTCTTTTCCCGGGTTAATATCCGATAACAGTGTCGTATTATTGGAAGTCCCATCTGATTTCCAAAGTTCACGACCAAACTCCTCTGTATATCCTTCAAATAAAATATGATCCTTAAAATTTATAAAATAATCAGGATTTCCATAAAAATCATAAATTTTTTGTTGAGCGTTAAGATTAATGAAATTAAAAAATAAAATAAAAAAGAGTAGTTTTGTTTTCATTGTAGACAATCTGTAGTTTAATTTAGCAGAGAATATTGTTTAAAAAAGGGCAAATATATAATGATTATTATTACAAATATCATTGAGCCAAAAATATAAAAGTCATATAATAAGAAAAGGGATTTGATAATTAAATCAAATCCCTTATTCTTAATAAAGTACACTAAAATAATTCTACATATTCCTTCTATACTGCCCGCCTACTTCAAACAATGCCGAAGTAATTTGCCCTAGCGAACAAACCTTAGTCGCTTCCATTAAATGGACGAATAAATTTTCGTTTTTAATGGCGGCTTCCTGTAGTTGGCGCAGATGCTCGTTTACTTTTGCTTCGTGAAACTGGTGTAAGTTATCCAGCATCGTAATCTGATATTGTTTTTCTTCTTCGGTGGCACGAATTACTTCTGCCGGAATTACCGTTGGAGATCCTTTTGAACTCAGGAAGGTGTTTACACCCACAATCGGGAAATCTCCATTGTGTTTCAGAGTTTCGTAATACAAGCTTTCTTCCTGAATTTTAGAACGTTGGTACATGGTTTCCATTGCACCTAATACCCCACCACGCTCTGTGATGCGGTCGAATTCCTGTAAAACGGCAGCTTCTACCAAATCGGTTAATTCTTCGATGATGAACGATCCCTGGATTGGGTTTTCGTTTTTCGCCAGACCTAATTCTTTATTGATAATCAACTGAATCGCCATGGCTCTACGCACTGATTCTTCGGTTGGTGTGGTAATCGCTTCATCATAAGCGTTGGTATGCAATGAATTACAGTTGTCGTAAATCGCATACAAAGCCTGTAAAGTGGTACGAATATCATTAAAATCAATTTCCTGTGCGTGTAAGGAACGCCCGGAAGTTTGAATATGATATTTTAGCATTTGCGCTCTTTCGTTGGCTCCGTATTTGTTTTTCATGGCTTTTGCCCAAATCTTACGTGCCACACGTCCGATTACTGAATACTCAGGGTCTACTCCGTTTGAGAAGAAGAACGATAAGTTTGGTCCAAAATCGTTAATGTTCATGCCACGGCTTAAGTAATATTCCACGTAAGTGAAACCATTCGAAAGCGTAAAAGCCAACTGTGTAATTGGGTTGGCTCCTGCCTCAGCAATATGATACCCTGAAATCGAAACGGAGTAAAAATTACGAACGTTTTGTGTAATAAAATATTCCTGTACGTCACCCATTAATCGCAATGCAAATTCCGTTGAGAAAATACAGGTGTTTTGTGCCTGATCTTCTTTCAAAATATCGGCTTGAACCGTTCCACGAACTTGTGATAAGGTTTTTACTTTGATATCGTTATACACTTCCAAAGGTAGAACCTGATCTCCGGTAACCCCCAAAAGCATTAATCCCAAACCGTTGTTTCCTTCCGGTAAATCACCTTGGTATTTCGGACGTTCTGTTCCTTTTTCCTTGTATATTTTGTTGATTTTTGCTTCAACTTCTTTTTCTAATTCGTTGGCTTTAATGTAAATCTCACATTGCTGATCGATAGCCGCGTTCATAAAGAAACCTAACAGCATAGGTGCCGGTCCGTTGATGGTCATACTTACCGAAGTCAGGGCGTGAACCAAATCAAAACCTGAATACAGTTTTTTAGCATCGTCCAGACAACAAATC
Organism: Flavobacterium sp. WG21; assembly: GCF_000335775.1. Classification (NCBI taxonomy): domain Bacteria; kingdom Pseudomonadati; phylum Bacteroidota; class Flavobacteriia; order Flavobacteriales; family Flavobacteriaceae; genus Flavobacterium; species Flavobacterium sp. WG21. The sequence continues at coordinate 27,409 of NZ_AMYW01000042.1, read as the reverse complement.
GAAACTCCGGCATTACCGATTTTTCCATAAATATCAGGACGAATATCCGGATCGTTTCCGTATAAAGTCACACTATCAAAAGCAGTTGAAAGTCGTTTTGCCGGTAATCCTGCACTTACGTAGTGAAAACGCTTGTTGGTTCTTTCCGGTCCACCCTCACCTGCAAACATTCTTGACGGATCTTCACCTTCACGTTTGAACGGGTACAATCCTGACGCAAACGGAAATTCTCCCGGAACGTTTTCCTGTAAATTCCAACGCAAAACATCACCCCAGGCTTCATATTTAGGCAAAGCAATTTTTGGAATTTGTAAATGCGATAAGCTTTCAGAATGAGTCGCGATTTTAATTTCTTTATCACGCACCTTAAAACTGTATACCGGATTTTTATATTTGGCTACTTTTTCGTCCCAATTCAGGATAATTTCCCAGTTGTACGGATCAAGATCCATTTTTACCTTATCAAACTGATTGAGTAACAGGTTTAAAAAGATTCTGTTTTCGTCTAATCCTTCGGCTTCGCTCAGGATGACGCTGTCGTCATCGATTCCGGCTTTATTAATTTGCGGAACTTTCCCTGAAACGGTTTCTATCGTTTTAAAAATTCCATATAATTTCTGAGCTACTTTTTGCTGTGAAGCTGCGATTTCATCATAAGATCGGTTGTTCTCTGCAATTTCGGATAAATAACGGGTTCGATGTGGCGGAATCACGAAGATTTTCTCGCTCATTTCCTTCGTAATCTGAAAAGTAGATTTCAATTCTGATTGCGTTTTTTCCACAATCTTGTCCATGATCGCTTTATAAAGCGTGTTCATTCCCGGATCGTTAAACTGAGAAGCGATGGTTCCGAAAACCGGCATTTCATCAGGATTTTTATCCCATAAATTATGATTGCGCTGGTATTGTTTTTTAACGTCACGGATGGCGTCAAGAGCACCTCTTTTATCAAACTTGTTCAAAGCAACCAAATCGGCAAAATCAAGCATGTCGATTTTTTCCAATTGTGTCGCTGCTCCAAACTCCGGTGTCATTACGTATAAGGATACATCAGAGTGGTCCATAATCTCGGTGTCGGATTGTCCGATTCCTGAAGTTTCAAGAATAATCAAATCGTATTTTGCTGCTTTTAAAACCTGAATGGCCTCGGCAACATATTTGGATAAGGCCAAATTCGACTGACGTGTCGCCAGCGAGCGCATATACACACGAGGATTGTTGATGGCATTCATACGGATTCTGTCCCCCAGTAATGCTCCTCCTGTTTTTCTTTTTGACGGATCGACAGAAATCAATCCGATCGTTTTTTCAGGAAAATCAATTAAAAAACGACGAACCAGTTCATCCACTAAAGATGATTTTCCGGCTCCACCTGTTCCGGTAATTCCAAGAACCGGAATTTTAGAATCGGTATTGCTTTCGTGAATCTGATCAAAAACTGGTTTTGCGATTTCAGGAAAGTTTTCTGCTGCCGAAATCAAACGTGCAATTGCGGTTGGAATTTTATTTTCGATATGATCGATTTCTCCGTTTAACTGATCTCCAATAGGATAATCTGAACGTTGAACCAAATCATTAATCATTCCTTGTAAACCTAAAGAACGACCATCATCCGGAGAATAAATTCTTGTAATACCATATTCATGTAATTCTGAAATTTCGCTTGGAAGGATTACTCCTCCTCCGCCTCCAAAAATTTTAATGTGTCCTGCTCCTTTTTCTTTGAGCAAGTCATACATGTATTTAAAATATTCATTATGCCCTCCCTGATACGATGTCATCGCAATCGCATTCGCGTCTTCCTGAATAGCAGTATTTACCACTTCCTCAACACTACGGTCGTGCCCAAGGTGAATTACCTCAACTCCGGTTGACTGAATAATACGACGCATAATGTTTATCGCTGCATCATGTCCGTCAAAAAGAGAGGCTGCGGTTACAATTCTTACTTTATTTTTAGGAATATATGGTATTTGTTGTTCCATTTTATGAATATGATAATTTTAAGGGAGCAATTTACAAAATATTACAACATTTGATCATGCTAATATCTTTTTGTTAACAAAAAAAAGAATCTTTTTTCTTTTAGAGGGGTAACAAATTGAATACTAAGTTGATTTATCCTATATAAGTCTTATAAAAATGTTAACAACATGGAAATCTTGAAATATTTAAACAAAATACAAGAACCTATAAATCAACACTATAAAGTAATTTAGTAGTATAGAAAAACCCCAAATTTTTACTTAAAACTACCTACAAAAGTAACACCGTAAAAATTTAAAAAATGAAAACATTATATCCACTCAGCCTAATTATAGTTCTAAGTTTTTTTGTCTCTTCTTTTGCCAAAACTGATCATAAGAACGTTTCTTATAAAAAAACTTCAACTGTCGCGCCCGTTTACAAGAATTCAGGTTCTGATAATGTAAACGAAATTTCAAATGACTTCTTTAAAAGATATTCTGATTTGAAAAGATATAAGTCTGACGTCATGTCATTATACAAAAACAGAACTCCGGGAACTATTTGGTTTGATGAAGATGCCATCAATGAGTTTGGTTCTGCATTATATCAAAAAGCTAAAAAAACGAATGATTTGGTTGTTCCTTATCAAAAAGAAATCGATGCTCTTTTTTCTTCTTCAGCAACAAAGCTGTCTAAAATAGATGCAGATATGCTTTTGAGCTCTCTATATATTGCTTACGCCAAAAAAAGTAATGCAGATGCCGGAAAAAAAATATCGTATGATGCTATGCTGAAAGATTTTTTAAATTACAGTACAATCGAAGAAGCCACTACTTCGACTACTGAAAATGTTAAAGTAACCTATGATCAATATTATAAATTACAGGGCGTTCTGAAAAAATATAAAAAACTAGACCGTTCTAATAAATGGAAACCTATTGTTCCGGAAGAAACACCTTATAAAGATTTACGTCCGGATGCTGTTTCAAATACTATCGCCCAAGTGAGAACCCGTTTATACTTATTGGGAGATTTAAAAAAGGATTCTAAAAGTAACGTTTACGACCGTGAATTAATGGATGCTGTAATGAAATATAAAGTTCGTAACGGTTTCAAGCCTAACTATATTTTAGCAGAAGAACATATTAAAGAAATGAATATTCCTCTTGTCGATAAAATGGAGACCCTAAAACTTAACATGGAGAGATGTCGTACTATTTCGGATCAAATGGTCGGTTGCGATGAGTATGTTTTAGTCAACGTTCCTTCGTATGAATTGATTTATGTAAAAAATGGGAAGGTGCAACTGTCTTCGAGTGTCTTTGTTGGAGCACCATTAACTAAAACAACCATTTTTAATGGCGAAATTGAGAGAATCGTTTTTAGCCCTTACTGGACCGTTCCGCAAAGTATTGTAAACAATGAGTTGAAAAGTAAAATCGCTGAGGATAAAAATTATTTGGCCAAACATAATATGGAAATCGTAAATGGCCAGGTGAGACAAAAACCGGGTCCTGAAAACTCATTAGGATTAGTAAAATTTATGTTTCCGAACCCTGATGATATCTATATGCATGATACTCCGTCTAAAACTTTATTCGATTTTGAAAAAAGAACGTTTAGCCATGGTTGTATAAACGTAAAAATGGCAAAAGAATTAGCTACTGCCATGCTTAAAGATTATCCTGAATGGACTCCCGATAAAATAGATAAAGCTATGGCGGGTAAAACAGAAAACAGTTTTAAACTAACTAAAAAAGTACCTATTTATATTACTTATTTTACTTCGCTGGTCAATGAAAATGGAGAAATTGGTTTCTTTCAGGATGTTTATGAGCGAGATGCTGAATTAAACAAAACGGTTTCTCCTCAGACGGGAGTAGTATCTAACTAAAATTTAGCCAATTAGTTCGTTCGCTTCATCAAAAGAGCTGTAAATGAAGCTGTAATTTTTAAAAGGGTAATTTTAGATTTGAATTTAGAGTTTGGAAGAATAATAGTATCTTTAATAACTCAAATGCAAATTTAAAAATTACCCTTTTTTTATGGAAGACGATTATACTGAAGTTAGAAAAAGCTGGTGGGACAGAAACTGGAAATGGTTTGTTCCAACCGGATGTTTAAGTCTTGTGGTACTGTTTGGTTTGTTTATAGCTGCACTTGTCTTTGGAGTTACCACCATGCTCAAAGAATCTGATTCTTATAAATCTGCCATGAACGAAGCGCAGCATAATGCAATAGTGCTGGAAAAATTGGGTAGTCCTATTGAAGACAACGGAGTTGCCTCAGGTAGTGTTAATTCAAGCAATAGTGTTGAGCATTGCAACTTACAAATTCCAATAAGGGGTTCTAAAAGCAGAGGAACTTTATACGTCGTGGGAACCAAAAAAGGAACATGGAAATACGATGAGATGAGTCTTTATGTGGAAGACACTAAAGAAAAAATTGATTTGACTAAAAAAATAAAAAACAAACAAAATACCTTCACCTAAATCCCGTTTACGATACTACATTATGAATCTACGTCCGTTTTTTTTCTTGTTCTTTCTGAGTTTCTATTCCTGTACTTTCTCTCAGACATCTCCATCAAACAGTGAAAAACAAAAACAAGAAATCAAAACAACTGCAAATCAGGTTGATTATGTTAAGATACTCTGGCTAGACAAAAAAGGCGTCCTAAAGCTCAATGAAGATTACATCAAAACGCTTACCGATCCACAACGGGCAGCACTAGGATTTGTTACTACTGGTGTTGACCATGACTGCTACTGGGATAGTGATAAAAAAGCAGACGAGAGCAACTTAAAATGTAAATTTCTATGGGCTCTGAACTTGGGATATCAATGCTCTGAAACGCATTTAGGATTTTTAAAACAATGGTTTAAAGAAGATCCTGAAGTTTTAGGAAGACTGCAATATTGTTCCAAAAATGAGACTACACCCAAAAATAAAGAATTCTTTCTCTGGCTAAAAATGGCCACAACTGACAATAACATCAAAATTATCTACTCGGCAGTTGGCATAGATAATGATACTAATTCCAATTGGAAATGGACGGAAGCATCAAGTTATTCTTATACCAATACCGGAATTAAACAAATATCCCGAAAAAATCTTGATGGAGGTATTGACCAAAGAAAATACTGAGAAACTAAGGTTCTAAGGCTTTACTTTTAGAAGAAGTATTTCACTAAAACCTTTGCTCCTTTGCACCTTTGTGCCTCAGAACCTCAGCATCTTAGAACCTACAAAAAACCATTGTTAAGGTTGCAACAAATTGTTTGTTCTCCGGAAATAAAATTGTGGCTTTATTTTTGAATAAGTAGTATTTTTGAAAACTTATAAAATTACACTTTAATGAAAAAGATTCTACTTCTGTTACTTACACTTACATTTTCTTTCACTTCTAATGCCCAGATACAAAAAACTTTAGATCAGTTATCTCAATTATCGTCAAAGATTAATGGCACGGGAAATGTTGATATTGCCTCGGGATTAAAAGAAGCCCTGAACAAAGGAATTACAAAGCAAGTAAGCAAATTAACCGCTGAGGATGGTTTTTATAAAAATGAAGCGGTAAAAATTTTAATGCCGGAAGAACTGCAAAGAGTTGACGCTACCTTACGAAAACTTGGTTTATCCTCTCTTGCCGATGAAGGCATAAAAGCAATGAATCGTGCCGCTGAAGATGCCGTTAAAGAAGCTACACCAATCTTTGTTTCTGCAGTTAAAAACATGTCGTTTACCGATGCCAAAAACATTTTATTGGGGAACGAAAGTGCTGCAACCAATTATTTACAAAATAGCACTACAACCGCTTTGTACAGCAAATTCAATCCCGTAATCAAAACCTCTTTTGAAAAAGTAGGTGCTGATGTAATCTGGACAAACATAATCAAGAAATACAACACCATTCCATTAGTTCGAAAAGTAAACCCGGATTTGACTGATTATACCACAAATCAGGCTTTAGCAGGTGTTTTTAAAATGATTGCTGTAGAAGAAAAAGACATTCGTACCAACATCAATGCAAGAACATCTCCTTTATTGAAGAAAGTATTTGCTATGCAGGACAAAAAATAGCTTTTGTTGTTAAATTGTTGATTTGTTAATCGTTTAATCGAATTACAAATCAACGATTAACTGATTAACCAATAACCTAAACCAAAATGCAAAAAATAACCATTCTGATGCACTGCAAAGATCAAAAAGGAATCATTGCCGCAGTGACCACTTTTATTGCTAAAGTCGAAGGAAATATTACCTATATCGATCAGCATGTTGATGTAGAGCAAAATGTCTTTTTTATGCGACTGGAATGTGAATTCACCAATCAACATGTGAGTGCCGAATCGATAAAAGAAGATTTTTCAAAAACGATTGCAACCGACTTTAATATGTCGTGGGAATTGTACAATCAGGAACACAAACCTAAAATGGCTTTGTTTGTCTCCAAATACGATCATTGTCTGTTTGATATTCTTGGGCGTTACAGTGCTAACGAATTAAATATAGAAATCCCTGTCATCATCAGTAATCATAACGAGTTGCGATCAGTTGCCGAACGATTTAATATTCCGTTTCACTGTGTTCCATTTACAAAAGACAATAAAGAAGAAGGTGAAGCCAAACAAATTGAACTGTTAAAAAAATACCAGATTAATTTCATTGTCCTGGCGCGTTATATGCAGATCGTTACACCTAAATTGATTTCGCTTTACGAAAATAAAATCATTAATATCCATCATTCGTTTTTACCGGCCTTCCCGGGTGCCAAACCTTATCACTCGGCTTTTAAACGAGGTGTAAAAATTATTGGAGCAACCAGCCACTACGTGACGGAACAACTGGATGAAGGGCCAATTATTGAACAGGATATTGCGAGAGTTTCACACATACATTCCGTTGAGGATTTTATTATGAAAGGGCGTGATTTAGAACGCATCGTTTTAGCCAGAGCCATAAAATTACATGCCGAAAGAAAAACAATAGTTTACAGTAACAAAACAGTTGTTTTTTCTTAGGTGCAAAGAAGCAGAGGCTCAAAGGGACAAAGGTTCTGAGTTTTAAACGTATATTAAAAAAAAGTAAACCCGACAGGTTTTAAAAACCTGTCGGGTTTGTTTATTTAAGAGGGAAATCTTTGTTCCTTTGAGCCTTTGTTTCTCAGAACCTCAGAACCTTAGAACCTTTTTATTAACGTACATCAAATCGGTCCAGATTCATTACTTTAGTCCATGCTGAGACAAAATCTTTAACAAATTTCCCTTTGGCATCACTGCTTGCGTATACCTCAGCTAAAGCACGAAGTTCAGAATTAGAACCAAATATAAGATCGGCACGGGTTGCTGTCCATTTAACCTCTCCCGTAGTACGATTACGTCCTTCAAAAACTTCACCGGTTTCATCAGTGGCTTTCCAGGCCGTTCTTAAATCTAACAGGTTTATGAAGAAATCATTACTTAATGTTTCTTTATTTGCGGTAAACACACCATGTTTAGAACCGTCATAGTTAGCGTTCAACACTCTCAAACCTCCCACCAACACTGTCATTTCAGGTACAGATAAGGTTAATAATTGTGCTTTGTCTATTAAAAGTTCTTCGGTAATGGCTCCTGTTTTTGCACTTTTATAGTTTCGGAATCCATCTGCTTTTGGCTCTAATACTTCAAACGAATGTACATCTGTTTGCTCTAAGGTAGCATCACCTCTTCCTTGTGTAAAAGGAACATCAACAGATAAACCGGCATTTGATGCTGCTTTTTCAATAGCTGCAGATCCTCCTAAAACAATTAAATCGGCAATAGATACTGATTTTCCTGAATTAGCAAAATCATTTTGTATGGTTTCTAAAACAGCCAATACCTTTTTTACTTGTCCTCCTCCATTAACTTCCCAGCTAATTTGCGGTTCAAAGCGAATACGGGCGCCATTAGCCCCTCCACGTTTATCTGAACCTCGGAACGTAGAAGCTGATGCCCAAGCCGTATTTACCAATTCTGAAATAGAAAGTCCGCTGGAAAGAATTTTATCTTTTAAAGCAGCAATATCATTATAACTCAACTCACCTTTAGCAGCAGGAATCGGGTCTTGCCAAATTAATATTTCACTTGGAACTTCAGGCCCTAAATAACGGGAAACAGGCCCCAAATCTCTGTGCGTTAATTTGTACCATGCTCTCGCAAAAGCATCGGCAAATTTGTCGAAATTCTCGAAATAGTCTCTTGAAATTGGTTCATAAATAGGATCTAATTTCAGTGCCATATCTGCTGTTGTCATCATAGGGGCATGTCGTTTGGCCGGATTGTGAGCATCTTCTACTGTTGTAGCAGCGCTTTCATCTGTTGGTGTCCACTGATGTGCTCCTGCAGGACTTTTGGTTAATTTCCAATCGTACTTAAACAACGTTTCAAAAAAACCATTATCCCAGGTAGTCGGATTTGGTTTCCAGGCTCCTTCAATCCCACTGGTAATAGCATCTCCTCCTACTCCGCTACCAAAACTGCTTTTCCAGCCCATTCCCATTTGTTCTATACTGGCACCTTCCGGCTCCGCTCCGACTAATGCTGCATCACCGGCACCATGCGCTTTTCCGAATGTATGACCTCCCGCTACTAATGCCACAGTTTCTGCATCATCCATAGCCATTCTTGCAAAAGTCTCTCTAATATCTCTACCAGAACCTAGTGGATCCGGGTTACCATCCGGGCCTTCAGGGTTTACATATATTAATCCCATTTGTACAGCCGCAAGCGGATTCTCCAGATTTCTATCACCGCTATACCTGCTAAATGGTTTATCACTGGTAGCCAACCATTCTATTTCTGAACCCCAGTTCACATCCTGTTCCGGTTCCCAAACATCTTCCCTTCCACCTGCAAATCCAAAAGTCTTAAATCCCATAGATTCTAAAGCGCAGTTACCTGTTAAGATCATCAAATCGGCCCAGGAAATTTTGTTTCCATACTTCTGTTTGATTGGCCAAAGTAAAAAACGTGCTTTGTCTAAATTCCCGTTGTCCGGCCAGCTGTTAAGAGGAGCAAAACGCTGATTCCCCGAACTTGCACCTCCACGACCGTCTGATATACGATACGTTCCTGCACTGTGCCACGCCATACGAATAAATAAAGGACCATAATGACCATAATCTGCCGGCCACCAATCCTGCGAATCTTTCATCAGGTCAAAAAGATCTTTTTTAACCGCATTCAGGTCTAACGTTTTAAATGCTTCCGCATAGTTAAAATCTTTTTCCATCGGATCCGACAAACTAGAATGCTGACGCAGTATATTTAAATTTAAACGATTTGGCCACCAATCTTTATTAGAGGTTCCTGTACCAGCAGTTTCTTTCATTTGTCCATTATGGAAAGGACATTTACTTTCGTTTGAATCACTCATTGTTTTCTGTTTTTTTTGATTAGAATTAACTGTTTTATATCAAATGCTAATTTTTTTAAGAAATCACACATCCTTGATATATAACACTTTATCAAATATACAAACTTATCTTTGCGATATTAATAAACAAAATTGATTGTTTTTATATTTTAATAGCCAAAAATTATTTAACACTACAGAAAGCTCAAAACAGCACATTAAAGAATCTTAACTTATGTCCAACAAAGTAATAACAAAACCTTAACAGCAAAACATCCATATAAGTTGGATCTTTGTAGTGTAATAAACTGGTTATTTATTATTTTGGTTTTGGTTAGTTAAATGATGCCGGCGTCTTCGAGATGCCGGCATTTTTTTTTTTGCTAATTTGCTACCTTTTTTGTTTCAGGTTTCAGGTTTCAAGTTGCTACACTTTGAACATAGTTTAACCGCAAATTTGCTAAAGTTTTTGCGTCAAAATATACGCTCCAACAACTTGAAACAAAGAAAACCTGAAACTTGAAACTTGAAACTTGAAACCTGAAACTAATTTCTAAGTCTTTCGTGTAGTAATTTGAAGTATGGAAAAGCCTTTAACAATCGGCTTCCGTGCCAGGAGAACATTTCGCCATCGACGAAAATAGTTTTAGCATGATGAGTAAAACGTCCTATTTCAAAAGCATCTTCTTCTTTGAATGGATAAGGCTCTGAAGAAAGAAAAACCAAATCAGGATCGCCTTCCAGACGCATTTTTCTGAGTTCAATTTCCGGATAGCGGCCTTTATCACCGTAAATATTCTGAAAGTGATTCAGTTTTAATAACTCATTAATATAGGTATCATTTCCTGCTGCCATATAAGGATTCTTCCAAATAAAGTAAGCCGCCTTTTTCTCAGGAATGTCCTGAACGTATTTTTTAAAATCGTTTAAAGCAAAGAGCAATTTATTGTTCCATTTCTGAGCTTCGGTTCTGCAATTGAAAAGCTGTCCAAAATCAGAAATCATTTGAAAATTATCCTCAATTGAAACAATATTGGTCACCCAAACCGGGCAAATAGCACTTAATTGCGCTACAATCTCGGGCGTATTTTCTTCTTTGTTGCAAATGATAATATCGGGTTGGAGCAATTTTATTTTTTCAAAATGAATCTTCTTCGTTCCTCCAACCATTTTTTTAGTCGACTTAAAATGATACGGATGCACGCAGAACTTTGTTATCCCCACTATTTTTTCTTCTAAACCTAAATCGTATAGCAATTCAGTCTGAGAAGGAACTAACGAAATAATTCGTTTTGGAGCTGTTTCGAAAGTATGTAAGGTACCAAGCTGATCTTGTAACTGTTTCATGTCTATTTTGTTTCAGGTTTCAAGTTCTTTAACCGCAAAGTTCGCAAAGGATTACGCTACGAACGCAAAGCTTTTTTTTGCGAACCTTGCGAAAAACCTTTGCGAACTTTGTGGTTAATCTATTTATAAAGTTATTTAAACCTTAGAGTTAATAATCTCTTCCATTTCTTTTTGAACTTTCAGAGCTTCTTCTCTTGCTTTTTCAGCAAAGTCAGTTCCTTTTGAAGCATAGATAATGGCTCTCGCTGAATTGACTAACAAACCTACTTTATCATTCATTCCGTATTTGCAAACTTCAGATAAACTTCCACCCTGAGCTCCAATTCCCGGTACCAGTAAGAAATTATCAGGGACAATTTTCCTGATTTCAGTAAAGTATTCTGCTTTTGTAGCGCCTACCACATACATAAGGTTGTGGCTATTTTTCCAGGTTTTAGACGTCTCCAAAACTTGTTTGTATAATTCCTTTCCGTTAACGTTTAACGTCTGAAAATCAAATGCTCCTTCGTTTGAAGTCAAAGCCAGCATAATCGTATGTTTGTTTTCAAAAGCCAGGAAAGGCTCGACCGAATCTTTCCCCATATAAGGAGCAACGGTTACACTGTCGAAATTCAAATCTTCAAAAAAAGCCTTGGCATACATGCTTGATGTATTACCTATATCACCACGTTTTGCATCGGCAATGGTAAACATTTCCGGAAAATTCTCGTTGATGTAGTTTATGGTTTTCTGAAGTGAAAGCCATCCTTTTAATCCGTAAGCCTCAAAAAAAGCAGTGTTCGGCTTGTAGCCTACCGCTAAATCGTGCGTTGCATCAATTATTGCTTTATTGAACTCAAAAATTGGATCTTCGGTTTCTAATAAATGTGGCGGAATTTTAGTCAGATCAGGATCTAATCCAACGCATAAAAATGATTTTTTTAAAAGAATTTGTTCGTGTAGTTGTTGTGTTGTCATTCTTGATTTTTTAGTTCTCCAAACAGAGTAGAAATAATTCTATTTTAGAAGTATGCAAAAATAAAAAAAGCCATTCAATTACGAATGGCTTTTTGGTTTTATATTCTGTTTAGGCTTACAAATTACCTAAATATACAATTTCTGTTCTTCTGTTTTCTGCTCTTCCTTTAGCCGTTTTATTAGATTGAACCGGTTTTGCAGATCCAAATCCTTGTGAACTTAAGTTAGCCGGATTTACTCCTTTTTCAATCAAAGCCTCCATTACTACTTTTGCTCTTGCCTCAGATAATTTCTTGTTGGCTTTTGGATTTCCAACGTTATCCGTATGTCCGTTGATTGCAAACTTAGCATTTGGATAGTTTTTCAGAATCTCTTTGATCGCGTCTAATCTACCTGAAGTTTCTCCTTTTCTGGCGTCACTTAAAGTTGCTTTTCCGGTTGTAAAGAAGATAGACTTCGCCTCTACTTTCAATTGTGCTAATGTTTCTTTTGTAACTTTAGGACAACCATTATTTTCTGCAGGACCATGCACTAACGGGCAAGCATCATCTTTATCTAAAACTCCGTCTTTATCAGCATCTAAAACAGGGCATCCTTTATTTTCTGCAGGACCAGCAACATCCGGACAAGCATCGTCTTTGTCTAAAACGCCATCTTTATCAGTATCCGGCCAAGGACAACCTTTGTTTTCTACCGGACCGGCAACTGCAGGACAAGCATCTACATTGTCTAATAAAGTATCACCATCACTATCTTTCCAAGGACATCCTTTATTTTCTACAGGACCTGCAACACTTGGGCAAACGTCATCTTTATCAAAAACTTTGTCTCCATCTGTATCCGGCCATGGACAACCGTTATTTTCTTCCGGACCTGCTACTTTTCTACAAGAGTCTTCTTTATCAATTACTCCGTCTTCATCCGTATCTTTGAATTTCTTCTGATAAACCGGAATTTTTACCCCAAGATGAAAATCAACCGCTTTGGATTCTTTTGAAACCAGATTCGTCAAAACAGAACCTGAACCAATAAAGAAAGCTCCTAAACGAATTCCTGATCCTACCTGCATTCCGCTGTATTCCATCCAGGTCATCGGTACATAAAAGCTAAACCATCTGCTTTCATAACGAGGCGTTAAACTCACACGATTGGCAATACTGCTTCCGTTTAATTTAGAATCACTCACCATACTGATATCTCCATTTAAGTTTAAATAGAATTTTCTGTACATGTTCCAATCTACATCAGCGTGAATTGCTGTTGGCAAGTTGGTTCTAACTCCTTTTGAAGTCGAAACTTTTGTATAATGCTCGTTCAGGAAATCATACAAGTTATCGGCATCGTTGATCATTTTTTCTGTTACCACTCCGGTAACATTATAAGTATCTAATTTTGAGTTCTTGTAATTGATCGAACCAATATCGGTAACCGAAAGACCAAAACGTACTTTGTATTTGTTCAAATCACGAAAGTTATTGTCGGCTTTAGTTGCTTTGTTTAAATCGTACTTTTTGTATTCAGGTCTCCATTCGTAAACAAGTCCAAAATCAAAACCGAAACCATTTGAATTAGCATCAAACTTGTAATCTTCATTAGCATCAAAGTCCTGGCTTGCTCCTACGGTTACTTCTCCTTCAGAAAAAAGCGTGCTGGCTCTCGGATTGGCTTTGTTCTCCACAAATGCAACTTTCACACCTCTGCCCTGAGTATAACCGTTTACACCACCCTGAAGATATTTTGCTGTTAAACCTCCTTTTAAGAAATGTTGATCGTTTTGCCATAAAACCGCAGCATACGAAACACCAAGCTCTCCCCATGAATGCGAAACTGCATTTGGATTGCCTAAGTTGAAATTGAAATTGTTTGCATGGTCTAAACCATTTTTCACTTCATTTACAAGGCTACCATTAACATTATAAGCATTAGTAACAGATCTGGCTCTTGTAAAAACAGCGATTGTATGTTTTGGAGCAATATTAAACATGAAAGAAGGCCCCATGATATCAAAATTAACCAAACCATTATTGGAGTTAGCCGGTGTCATGATCGACTGCTTGTCAAAATCATATCCTTTTTTATACACGTCAAAAAGGCGAACACCATAAAGATCATTTGCTACTGTCCCACTGATTGAAAACAGATTAACATCGGTTTTAAAACGAGAATCAGCAATAGAAGCCGGATTAAAAAGAACACTTTGAACACCTGCATAATTATCATGCGTATATCCCAAATAAGACTGAGATTTGGCTGAAAAAGTAATCGCAATAAGTAATAAACTGAGTAAAGTTTTTTTCATTAAAATTTGTTTTGTTTTAGGTAAATTCGGCGGCAAAACTACACTATTTGAATTACAAACAGGTTACGTAAACATTGAATTCCTGTAACTTTTTTAACATTTTTTTCACATGAATCTAAAGACTCTCTTTCTGCTTTTCATAAGTACCCTTTAATCAAATAATTATAACAGCATCTATTAAATTTCTTTATCACCTTTAAAAGTGTAAAATGTGAATTATGCAATACTTCTTTAAATAGATATAACAAGAAAAAGGCAAATAATTTGCAATTTTACATTACTATTACTGCTTAATGATTTTGCAGGAATAGCATAAAAGCGGAATGAGTTTAAAAAAGGAATACTGAAGCAAAATACGCAACTCTGAAAAATGATGATTTGATGTTTGCCGGAGCTAAAATGGATAGTAAACTTCAGCAAAAGCAGGGAAAAGTAGAAGAAGAATTTCATCAAGTCTTTTCAGATTTGCAACCCTTTCTGACTCAATCGGAATACCGTCTAGTATAAATATTAGACGGTATTTTTTTATACTAAAAACGATGTCTTGATGTGTTGAATAGTATTTTTCCGGATTACTGCCAACGAGTTAGTTGAAATATTAGTAAATTTCTAACAATTGTTAAACGACAGAACCAAAATTAAATTAAGTATCTTTAACCAAATTTTCATTAAATGAAACTATTTATAAAGTTCGACATTAACACCATTTGTTCGCTTTTTTTAAAACACAATCTGGACCAGCACAATGTAAGCTTTACCACTTTGGGGTTTGGTGAAATTGAGCTCAATAACAACCTTGATGCTGAGGCACTCGAGGCCTTAAAAGAGAAACTGAGCCCTTGTGGTTTTGAAGTGGTAGAAAACCAAAAAAGTGTTTTGGTACAAAAAATAAAGGACGCTATTATTGAACTTGTCTTTATGGAAGACAGTAACAATTACAAAAGTTCTGTGTTTTTAGCCGAAAAACTCAATCATAGCTATGGGTACCTATCGAATGTATTTTCGGAAGTAACCTATTCGTCTATCGAGAATTTTATTATTTTACAAAAAATTGAAAGAGCAAAACAATTAATTATTATCAACGAAATGAGCCTGACCGAAATTGCTTTTTTACTCAATTACTCCAGTGTAGCGCACCTGAGTACACAGTTTAAAAACACCACCGGAATTACGCCATCGGCTTTTCAGCGAATTATTAAGAAACGAAGAGAGAATTTAAAATAAAATACAAATACCTATATTAAAATGCAAAAAAACGCATTACACATTTTATTGGCTGACGATGATGAGGACGATCGCCTTTTTTTTAAAGATGCTTTTGAAGAGATAAAGATTCAGACTAAAGTAGAATTTGCGCATGACGGAATGCAATTAATGGACCATTTGATGAATCCTGACAATGCTTTACCCGATATTTTATTTCTGGATTTGAATATGCCGAAAAAAACCGGAAAAGAATGCCTGATCGAGATTAAAAAAACAGAGCGTTTAAAAGACATTATCATTGCAATCTACTCTACTTCTTCTTCTGAAGAAGACATTGAAGATACTTTTATTCAGGGCGCCAATATTTACATTAAAAAACCAAGTGATTTTAACAATCTGAAAAAAATAATTAATGAAGTCGTTACTGTAAACTGGCACTATCATACCTCAGGGTTAAATCGTGATAATTTTCTGTTGCGACTAAAATAGTAGGAAATCAATGAAGTGGATCCCAAATTTTAATTCCTCAAACTCACTGAGAGTTATTTTTGTAATCGCAGTTTTCATTCTGTTATTTCTTTCTTCTATTGCTCACAAGCACAATCAGGACCTGAATGAGTCCAGTAAGCTGGTGATGCATACGTATGAAATTAACATTCAGTTAGAACGATTAATGTCGGCTATTAAGGATGCCGAAACGGGACAGCGTGGCTATATCATCACCCGCAATGCCCGTTTCCTGACTCCTTACATTTATTCGCGCGACAAGGTAAACACTTCGTTCATTAATTTAAAAAAGCTAACAAAAGACAATCCGCGACAGCAGAAAAATCTTCAAAACTTATTCAAGCTCATCATTCAGCGTTTTGTTTCGTTTGAAAACTGCCTTAAATACAGCGATCCCAAAACCTACGATAAACGAAAACTCGACAATCATTTGTTTGGAGGACGAATTTTGATGGAAAACATTCGTTTTAAAGTAGACGAAATGAATGATATCGAAAAAACTGATTTGGCCAAAAGACTAAAAATCTACGATGCCGAAATTTCCCTGAGTCCGCTTTTTTCTATTTCACTGTTTCTGGTTGCTTTAACCTTTATTTTATTGGCTTACCGACAAATTAGTCGTGATTTCGAACGCCTGAAAGTCTTCAACAAGCAGCTTTTAATCTCCGGAAAACTGATGGCTGAATCTGAAGCTATTGGTAAATTCAGTACCTGGCAATGGGATTTAGACACCAACAAAATAGACTATTCCGACAATCAATATCGCCTGCTGGGCTACGAACCTAATGCTTTTGTTCCCGAAAAAGGCACCTTTTTAAACTTTGTGCACCCGGATGATAAAGAAACGGTAGCAAAGTCAATGAAAGGAATCCTAAACTACAAACAACTGCCTTTTGTTTATTACAAAATTGTACTTCCTACCCAAGAAGTGAGGCATTTTAAAACGACAGGGAAATTATTGACTGACGAACAGGGAAGCAAAATTTTACTGGGAATCAACTTTGATATTACCGATGAGCACTTACTCAACATAGAACTTCAGGCACGAAACGTCGAACTCGAAAACAGCAATAAGGAACTGGCCTCTTTCAACCACGTTGCGAGTCACGATTTACAGGAACCTCTTCGAAAAATTCAGACTTTTATCTCCCGAATTTCAGATGCCGACAAAGCTGTTATGTCTCAAAATGCCAATGATTATATTGCTAAAATTGAGATTTCGGCCAAAAGAATGCGTGTTTTAATTGATGATTTATTGTTGTTTTCAAGAACAAATACCACCAAAAAAGAATTCATTAAATCAAATTTAAATGAATTACTTAAAAATGCCGAAGCTGAATTAACCGAAATGATCGACGAGAAAAAAGCGATTATTACGTCTACAAAATTGCCTAAACTGGCCGTCATTCCGTATCAGATCGAACAGCTTTTTATCAACCTTATCGGAAATTCTTTAAAATACAACCGTCCGAATGTTGCTCCCGAAATTACCATTGAAAGTCAAAAAGTATTTTCGGTAGATTATCGTGAACTATTAGATCAGAATGTAAAAAAATACTACAAAATAACTTTTACAGATAACGGAATGGGCTTTGACCCTCAGTTTAAGGAAACTATTTTTGTATTGTTTCAGCGTCTTCATTCTAAAACAGATTATCCCGGAACAGGAATTGGCCTGGCCATTTGCAAAAAAATTGTCGACAATCACAAAGGATATATCATAGCCGACAGTCAACCTGACCAGGGTTCAATATTTACGATTTTTCTTCCGGATTAAACCCTCAAAAAAATCTTTAAAAACCACATAACAAACGTTGTATAAATCTTTTATGGGAATTATATAACGTTTCTTTTTTTTGGTGTAAAGCAAAATCCTCCATTCGTTGCCATCTTTGTAAAGTAATACTTTATGAAGTAATAATGAAAGCAATTCCCCGAGTAAAAGCATTTTTTTTAAGAACAATATTCCTATTGTGTGTACTAGTTTTTGTTTCGTCCTGTAAAAAAAACTACCCAGTAGCAACTTCTTTAAAAAATGAGGCTTTTACCAAAAATGAAAAAGAAGAAATTGAAGCCTTTTTTTTTATTCGCAGCGGCAAATGCAAGTCAAACCATTATTTCTAAAAGTCAAATTGCACAACAAAAAAGTTCTGACAATAACATACTGGAAGTAAGCAAACAAATCGAAATCAATCAAAATCAGCTGTTACAAGAGATCACAACTCTGGCCAATAAAAAGCTGATTATTATTACCGAAATCAATGCCACCCATAAGCGGGATTTATACGATTTAATTGATGCCAACGAAACCAATTTCAATGCGGCTTATCTGGATTCTATGAATGCCTCTTTAGAAGAAGAGATCAGATTGCTCGAATCGATTTCAAAGGAAACGAACGATCAGATTATTTTAGAAATGGTGCTGCAATACCTGCCCAAACAATATGAGTTTGTCAGAGAAATTCAAAAATCAAGAATAGTAATCTAAACGCCTGTATACGCTATTATTAACTAAACTATGTAACTATGAAAATGTACCCAAATTTTTTATGCGCCTTAACCCTTTTCTTAACAGCATCGTTTGGAATGCTGCACGCTCAGAACAATAATGTAAATCCTGAGTATGGAATCAAAGGAGGGTTCAACATGTCGAATTTGTACTCTAGTGATGCCAATGACGAAAACATATTATACGGTTTCAATGCCGGTCTTTACGCCACTTTACCTATCTCTGATTTCATTGCTATTCAGCCTGAAATCCTATTCACTACAAAAGGAGCCAAATTGGAATACAATAACGCTCTTGCCAGCGGAGAATCAAAATTCAGACTCAACTACATCGAAGTTCCTTTATTGGTTAGAGTAAATATCACCAGAAACTTTAACATTCATGCCGGTGGTTACGCCTCTTATTTGGTAAGCTCAAAAGTAACTGGCAGAGGTGACTTTAACTTCGAACAAGAAATTGACACCAATGACCTGAACAAGTTTGACGCCGGTTTATCTGCGGGAGTTGGAGTCGATTTTGACCCAATAAGCATCGGATTACGTTACAACTACGGGCTAACTACTATTGGAAAAGAAAGAACGGTAGCCGGAACAACATACACTTTTCCGGATGCCAAAAACAGCAACCTTACTTTATACCTTTCGTATAAGTTAAACTAAGAAAACGATTCAATTAAACCTAAATACAAAAATCATGTCAAATCTACTATACACAATCGCGTTGGTACTGGTCATTCTTTGGGCATTGGGCTTTTTTGTTTACAGCCTTGGAAGTATCATTCATATTTTATTGGTCATTGCAGTTATTGCCATATTATTGAGGCTCATTAAAGGCCGTGAAATTTAATAAACACTATTAAGCACTATATATTAATTACTAAATCGAATATTATGAAAACGAGCACCACAATTTTAGGAATATTAGGAGCCGCAGCAGCGGGAGCAGTTTTAGGCGTTTTATTTGCACCGGACAAAGGATCAAATACCAGAAAAAAAATATCAGACAAGTCTAAAGATTACGGAGATAATATAAAAACCAAATTTGACGGAATCGTTAGTACTATTAAGTCAAACGGGAAAGAAATTATCGAAGAGGGAAAGGCAAAATTCAGCCAGGCAAAAGAGGACTTCAACACCCTTAAGGACGAAGCCAAAGCGGTAAAATCGAACTATTAAAAGGTGAAATTTAAATCCTAAACACCCCCTTTATTATGGAATCAAATGCAACAACAAACGAGAACTTAAATCTTTACGAGAAAGCAGAGAACTATACCAAAACGAGTTTAGAATTAATTAAACTCAAAACGGTATCAGCATCGGCAGATGTTTTATCAACATTGACCTCCAGGATCGCAGTTGGCGCTGTTGTTGCATTTTTTACTTTGTTCCTTAATATTGGAATCAGTTTATGGATTGGAAAAAAACTTGGCGAAAACTATTACGGTTTTTTTATACTGGCCTTGTTTTACTTAATTGTCGCCATTGTACTGCACAAATCGCATCACAAGCTTATTAAAACCCCTATCGGAAACATGATTGTTTCGAGCATTTTAAAAGAAACCAAACAAGAAGTTCCTTGTGATTCAGGTCAATCAAAAAACTAAAAAAGACTGTCATGGAAACTATTTACACCCTTGATTCACTAGACCGGAAAATTCAGCTTTTAGAAAACCAACAAAATGCCGAGTGGTGCGCCATTAAAGACGAAATCGATGAAATTAAAGAGCATTTAAAACCTCTTAACCTGATTCGAAGCACTGTTGAAGAAATCAATGAAACGGTTGGATTTAAGAGTGATCTCGCACAATCGGCTATTAGCATCGGAATTGGTTATCTCGCCAAAAGATTTGTCGTTGGCAAAAGCACCTCGACTTTCAAAAACATCTTTGGATCGTTATTGCAGCTTTTTGTTGCCAATGTGGTTTTGAAGCCAAGAAGTTCTTAGATTCAAAGGTACAGAGGTACAGAGGTACAAAGTTTTTTTGGGATGTGTTTGCATTCTTTATGAAAAGGTCTGAGAGACTGGAAAAGCAAATTTTCTGCTAAATCCCACAAAACTATTTCATTTTACAGCAACAATTTTCAAGCTGTAATCCATATAAACAATAAAAAAAAGGAGTGTTTCAAACAATGAAACACTCCTTTTTTATATATCTATTTTCAGAAACCTTTAAGTCTAAACCCTCAGAATCTCAGTACCTAAGAACCTCAGCCCCTTAAAAAAACCTTTGAACCTAAACTCTCAGAATCTCAGCACCTAAGAACCTCAGTCCCTTAAAAAACCTCCGACGCTTCCTTCAATTTCTCCATATTGTTCACCAACTGAAGCTCGGCAACAATTTTCTGAATATCACCATTCATGATGTTTCCTAAATCGTATAACGTTAGTCCCACACGATGATCGGTTACACGACCTTGTGCGTAGTTGTACGTACGAATCTTAGCCGAACGGTCACCCGAACTTACCTGAGAACTACGTTTTGTAGCGTCTTCCTCTTGTTTTTTAGCCAATTCCATTTCGTACAAACGAGAACGTAAAACCGTTAACGCTTTATCTTTATTTTTATGCTGTGATTTCTGATCCTGACATTGCGCCACCAATCCTGTAGGAATGTGCGTTAAACGTACTGCCGATTTCGTCGTATTTACCGACTGTCCTCCAGGTCCTGACGAACAGAAGAAATCTACACGAACGTCGTTCATATCGATTTGTACATCAAACTCTTCCGCTTCCGGTAAAACCATTACCGTTGCTGCCGAAGTATGCACACGACCTTGAGTTTCGGTTTGCGGAACACGTTGTACACGGTGCACACCAGCTTCAAATTTCAGGGTTCCGTACACATCTTCTCCGGTAACTTCAAAAATAACCTCTTTAAAACCTCCCGAAGTACCTTCGTTCATATCCACCACAGAAGTTCTCCAACCTTGTGACTCGCAGTATTTAGTATACATTCTGAATAAATCCCCTGCAAAAATACTCGCTTCATCCCCACCCGTTCCGGCGCGGATCTCCACCATGACATTTTTAGCATCTTCAGGATCTTTAGGAATCAACATAAATTTGATTTCCTCCTCCAGTTGCGGCAAGCGTTCTTTTGCTTCGTCAAGTTGCATTTTGGCCATTTCAACCATATCTGCATCGCTTCCGTCAGCAATAATTTCGTTTGCTTCGTCAATATTCGCTAAAACAAGAATGTATTCTTCTCTTTTTTCAACCAAAGCTTTGATGCTTTTATATTCCTGGTTGAGTTGCACATAACGCTTTTGATCAGCAATAACATCCGGCTGAATAATCAAATCCGAAATCTCATCAAAACGCTGCTTTACATATTGAAGTCTATCTAACATTTTCTAATTCCTTTTATTGGACCGCAAAATTACAAAATTTTTACCGAAAATTCTAGTGTTGTTTTCTTGTGTTTTTTAAAGCTGAAATTTAGTCGAATCAGGATGGTTTTTAGGAGCT
Organism: Flavobacterium sp. WG21; assembly: GCF_000335775.1. NCBI lineage: Bacteria > Pseudomonadati > Bacteroidota > Flavobacteriia > Flavobacteriales > Flavobacteriaceae > Flavobacterium > Flavobacterium sp. WG21. The sequence continues at coordinate 5,768 of NZ_AMYW01000042.1, read as the reverse complement.
TGTTCCTGCTATCCACTGTATCTTTTTAGGCAGAAGTTTTAGGATTTAATTTAGATCTTTTCCGTTTGCCTAAAAAGGATGCCGCTGCTATCAGGGCTAGGAATTTTGGGTTTATTTATTGCCTTTATGGATTTCCGTAAAATTATTTTGAATTGATAAACAACTTTTGTCTAAAATCAGGTGTTTTTACTTGGTGATTAGTTTGGATTAAATACGATGTTTGTTTAAGATTGTCCAAAATAGACTTTAGAATATAAATTTAATATACAAACCAAATTTTATCGAAATGGAAATAACTTCTAATTTTTGTTTTCTTGCAAAAGACGTTTCAATTTTAGAAAATCAAAAAGCTTTAAAATTTTATTCTGACGGATTAGAAAATGCTTCAAGCTTAGAAGGTGATTTACCAATATTTCTTGATACAAATGTCTTATTAGACTATTATAAAATCTCGTTTTCCGAGAGAGAACAACTCCAAAAATTTTTTGAAATAAATAAAGACAGGATATATCTAACTAAACAAATTGAAGCTGAATTTCTGCGTCATAGAATTGACCACATAAAATCTTATTTAAAATCTTTAGAGGAGTTTGTAAGCGCATACAGAAATATTAAAACCGAAATTGAGAAACTAAAAATTGGTGAAATTAAAGGCTTTGAACATTATTTAAATAATAATCCAATCTTGAAAAATGATTACCAAGACTTACGTAATGAACTCCATCAATTTAATGAAACATTAAAGAATAAACTCAAAAGTTTATTTCAAGATACAGATTTCGAACAGCAAATTATTGAGAAAGAAAAAAAAATAGAAGACATCAAAAAACGCCTTGAAGGTCAAGCAGATATAGAACGAAATGATCCACTTCTTGATTTGATAGCAACATTTAAAGTTACTAATTCACTAACAGAAAGTGAAGCATCATTTTTAAAATCTACATACGATATCCTAAATAATCAATATTCAAATGTAAAAGGAGATCAAAATTTTAATTGGAAATATACATTTCCTGGTTGTGGAGAAAAAAATGACAAAGATGATCCATATGGGGACTTTATTATTTATCACGAAATGTTAAAATTTATGAAGATTGAAAAAAGTGACATAATTTTTCTAACAAATGATGTCGAAAAAAATGATTGGCTCCTCCGCAATAAAGCAGAACTATTACCATATACTCATTACATTGTCAATACATACATTGCAACAGAAAAAACAATGTATATATTTCAAGCAAAAGATAAAATACGAGTATCCTATCAAGCTATTTATGTTGAAGAGAAGACTGAAGAATCAAAAGAAGAATCAGATACATTTCCCACTAGAAAAGTTGTAGTCAATTCTCCAAAAATAATTGGTCGAATAGGTTTTTATGAAGACGATATCACTTTTGATGAAATTGATTTTGACGATTTCCATTTTTCCAGTATTTCAGAATCAGAATTTCTACAAGAATTAAATCAAAGTCAAAAATGGGCAAAAAAATATGGAGATAATTTTATTGGAACAAGAAGTTTTGTAATTAAATATTTAGGGAGCAAAGGATACAACTTTAGAGCATCATACGCGATTAAAGATGTGTTAGTTGCTAAAGGAATGATTGAAGAATATCTTCATAAAGCAACAAACTTATTTTATAATGATGTTCAAGCTATCAAATTGACCTCAGAAGGCTTAGCAAATGCAGAAAAACAATTATCAATTCATTTTGCAACATCTCTCTAATCACAAATATCTTCACACTTCTTATATCTAAAATTTCCAATTCCTATTTATCAATAATTAAACATTATTAACAATACAGTACTCGAAAATATAATAATTAACTCGCTTAAAACAAATCGACCTTACATTATTAGACCCAGATAGCAAACTAACACAATCAGGTTCTTACATTTATCATCTACAAAAAAAATCTATATACACTATGTTCGAATTTATAAAACAAAGAATAATAAAAAAATTAATTGAAGAGATTGGATGTTTAAGTCCCACAAATCTAGAAATAATTGGTAATAAAGTAGTTTCCTTAATTGAAGATAAAAGAATGGTTCATCATGGTATTAATAAAGATTATAAACCTTCCGGATATACAATTGATAGTTTCACTGATGACTCTTTAGTTACAGCTGAATACAGTACAGAAAAAAAATATTTTAAAGATTCATCCAAAAAAGATAATCCAATTCCAAGTTATGAAAAAATTGAAAACGACATAAATCATGTGTTGACTCATAATTCCCCCGAAAAAATTAAAAAAATTTACTTGATATCATCTCAAGAAGAACCTTCTTCGTTCAGAAGTAAATTTAACAAAACACCTCTCGCCGAGCTATATGGCGAAAAAATAATAATTTATGATAGCAGAGAATTAGCAAAACTTATTTACGAACAATCAAATATTTCTATCGATGCTGCATCATTTTACAAACAATTTTTCCCTGGCTATTCAAAAGATTTAGATAATTATGAATATTATGGAAAAGCTCCTTCGTTTTGTGACAATCATGTAAAAGATATAAACTTAACAAATACCATTTCCAAGCACTTCCAAAATAACAATATTTGCATTTTATATGGAATAAGTGGTTCCGGTAAAACTCAAATGGCTATTGATTATTTGCACTCAGAAAAAAATAATTTTGAAAATTATATTTGGATTTCAGGCGAAGATTGGAAACAAAATCAATCATTTTCGAGTATTCAACGAACAAGAGGAGGATCTCCATTAAATATTGCTGGAATATTCAATCTTTATAAAACAATCTTGATAATAGACAATCTTGAACGATTGATAAATATCTCTGATTTACATGAATTAACAGTTGGTCTTTCCAATGGGAGTAAAATTTTAATTACTTCTCAATTATCCAAAAGTAATGATGCAAATTATTTAAGCATACCTCAATTGTCAGATGAAATAGCTTACAAAATAATTGGTGAAGATTTAGAGCAAAAGACAAATCTAACTCAAACAGTAATTAATTTATGTAAGTTTTCCCCTTTAATATTATCAACAATAAAAAAGCTTTCAGATGAAGAAGGAATTAGTCGAGAAGAACTCTATCAGGAAGTTTTGAAGAGCCCACAAGAAATCACAAACTCAGAAGGAAAATCTATTATGCGAAATATTCTCGCTAAGTTAGAACCAAATGCATTGACTGCTTTAAAACAAATAGCGAATTCAGGTATTACAACAAATGATTCGGAATTTCTTGCACATTTTATTGGAAGTTTTAACAGAATAACTTTACAAAGACTTTCAATTTTACTACCTTCTAATTTACCTGGTTTTCTTAAAATCCATGATTTAGTATGTGCTTCTGTTAAAGATAATCCAAATACAGAAGAAATTTGTTCTGCTATTTCTAAATATATTGCAAAAAACAATGCAAATATGTCTCCAAGTGTATTAAGACAAATACATTTATGTTATGAGGTTCTAGTTAAAGAGCATAATTCTTTAGACCAAAAAAATTGGATTACTTATGCACTTTTACAAATTGAAGGAATAAAAAGACAGCAAATTCAACAAACTCTGCATAATGAACAAATTCTTCCACATATGACTTTAGCATCTATTCTTTGTTTGATAGATTCAAAAGAAGCCTATGCATATTCTTTAACTGATGAAAATGAAAAAAATGAGTACTTTAAAAAATGCATTGAAGAATACAAAAATGCCCTTAAAAAAGTTTCAAACAATGAAATAAAAGTTGAAATATTACATCATTTAGGTAAAACTTTAAGACGCAGTGGTGAATTTGATGAATCATTAAAAACTTTTCAACAATTATTATCTTTAGAACCTAATATGCATGCAACATATCTCCAAATAGCTCATATTGGCTCTCAAAAAGGAGTTGCCGAATCGTTTAAAAAAACGGGGAGTGAGTACTTAGAAAAGTTATTTAGTTGTATTTTTAATAATTACTCTACAGTGCCTCTACGAGTTTCTCTTGGATCTTTAGCTAGACTTAGGTCTTACAAAAAAATTAGTAATTCTATTAATCTAAACCAAGATGATGTTCAAAAGTTATCAGATATAATAGTGATATCATCTTTAGAAGGTTTTGGTCAGTTTTTCGAAGCATTTGTTTCTTTTACATCCATTTTTAATTACAATCATAGTTCAATATGCATTAATCTTGCTGAAACAATCCCTGAACTTCTTACCACTTCACCGCAAAATGTTGATAGCAAAAATTGGTTAAATGCTAGTGAAGGACTAACCAATATAGCGATATCAGCTTTGCGCGATAATAAGGAAAAACTCTCTAAAAAAATTTCAAATATAAGTTTAGCTTTTGCAGACAAAATTTATGAGATGGAAGAATTAACATCTTTCGAAGGAAGATCTTTAGCTAAAACCTATTTAACAGCTAACCTTCCCCAAAAAGCATTACTTGCAATTGAAAAAGTACCCCAAAAATCATATGACCACTGGTTAGTTTATCAAAAAGCCAAAATAGAGTTAAAAATTAGCACTCCAAATTGTTATAATTCTGCTGTAGAAGCCTTTACTTTAGCAAGTAAAGATAGCGTTGGTATTGAAAGAATATCAATATATCACGATTTATTAAGTCAATGTGCAGAAAGTCAAGGAAAAATAAATGAAGCTATAATACAAGCAAAACATGCAATAAGTACTTGCAATAATGACAAGTATAAAAACAATCTTGAAAATAGACTTGAAGAATTGGAAAAAATCTAATACTATATTGCAGATTTCAATCCAAACATGAGGGACCTACTTATACATGCAACCCAAATAAACCAGTAAAAAACAATTATAAACTATATACTTCACACTAACACGAAAAATAAAACCTTAAAACCAACTTTAATTAACAAACCACTATGAAACATTTTCTTTTACTTTCTTTTTTATTCGTTTTCAATATCAATTTTGCACAAGAAGCCAAAATAAAAAAGGAAAAATGGCATTGGAACAACGGCCCAAAGCAAGATACCGTTATTGGTTATGCTCAGGTTTTAAAAGTGGATAATGTGCTTTACATTTCGGGGGCTGTAACAACAGAACTAACTCCGGCAGGAATCACAACGGTCTATAACGATTTAAAGGCTTCGCTAGCGAGTTATGGTGCCACGTTTGCAAATGTTGTAAAAGAAAATCTATATACAACAGATATTGAGACCATGAAAAAGTACAACAACGTTAGGAAAAAATTCTACAATGGTGACTTTCCTGCAGCTACATGGGTACAAATAGTACAATTATACATGCCAACCGCAAAATTAGAGGTTGAATTGGTTGCACATTTGCCGAAATAATTAGGTTCAATTGGCTATAACCACAAAGCTTGTCATTTCGACGTGAGGAGAAATCTCCACGAGGAGCTCGACAAAGATTAAGTTTTCGTTGCGGAGTTACTTACGAAGATTTCTCCTCACGTCGAAATGACATAAAATGAGAAAAAAAATCTTTGGACACTTTGCGTACTTTCTTTTCTAGTCTTCTCTTGAAAAAAGTTTGCTTCTTTACGCTTCATCCTAAAAAGATTTATAGGGATTTTTTTACTGTGACAAAATGAAAACAAAAAATTATTTTGTCACACTTTCTGTAACAAAATAAAAATAAATCGAAATTTGTTACAACTTCTGTAACAAAATGAAAATAAATTAAAAATTGTTACAGCTTTTGTGGCAAAACAAAAATAAAAATAAAATTTGCCACAAGAATAAAATGTGCTTCTCTTAACTATCGCGAGCGTACAAGTAATTGGTAATTAAAAACAAAAAT
>NZ_AMYW01000041.1:0-40309 GCF_000335775.1 Flavobacterium sp. WG21 | reverse complement strand
ATTTGGGATTTTTTATATTGGAATTTTACTTTAATTTATTTTCCTTTTCTTCTTTTGCGTTCTGCTTTAATCATTGATAATTCGCGGCTGGTTTGACCTGCAACTGAAGTATTCTCTTCTGCACGACGAATCAGGTAAGGCATAACGTCTTTTACTGGTCCGAAAGGTAAATATTTTGCAACATTATAGCCGTTCTCTGCTAAATTGTAACTGATATTATCACTCATTCCGTACAACTGTCCAAACCAGATTTTAGTATCGTTTTTCGCAATTCCTTTTTCCTGCATGATTTCCATCAATTTATAAGAACTCAATTCGTTGTGAGTCCCTGCAAAAATGGACATGCTTTCCAAATGCTCTGCCATATAACGTATAGCAGCATCATAATTAATATCTGTAGCTTCTTTAGAAACACAAATTGGGGAAACGTAATTTTTCTCTTCTGCACGTTTGTTTTCTTTCTCCATATAAGCACCACGAACGATCTTCATTCCGATAAAGAAACCTTCATTCTTAGCCACTTCATGCAGTTTTTTCAAATAATCCAAACGATCCCAACGGTACATTTGCAAAGTATTGAAAACAATCGCTTTTTCTTTATTGTATTTACGCATCATGTCGGTAACCAAATCATCGGCTGCATCCTGCATCCAACTTTCTTCTCCGTCAATTAGCAAAGCCACATCTTTTCTGTGAGCTTCAGCACAAACATGATCAAAACGGGCAACTACTCTATCCCACTCCGCTTGTTCTGTTGGAGAAAGCGTTTGTTTCTCTCCTAATTTTTCATATAATTCGAAACGTCCAAAACCGGTTGGCTTAAATACTGCAAACGGAATCGCCAGACGTTCTTTTGCAAATTCAATGGTTTTTAAAGTCATTTCTAAAGCAGCATCAAACTGCTCTTCCTCTTCTTTTCCTTCAACTGAATAATCCAACACTGATGAAACACCTTTAGTAAACATTTTGTCTACCACTGTAATACAATCGTCTTCGTTTACACCACCACAAAAATGGTCAAAAACAGTTGCACGGATCAATCCTTCTACCGGAAGATGCGCTTTAATAGCAAAATTAGTAACAGCGGTTCCTATCCTCACCAAAGGCTGGCTGTCGATCATTTTAAAAAGAAAATAAGCTCTGTCAAGTTCCGTATCACTTTTTAGCGAAAATGCAACCTGAGTGTTATCAAATATTTTTTCCATTAAGGTCAGTTTTTTATGCAAATATAGATAGAGTTTTGAATATTCGTCAATAATCACTACCCTATTTTTCAATATCATTAACAATATTGTTATATTTTTACAGCTTGCAACACAAGAGTTTGCCTCATAACAATCTTTTTGAAAGAAAATTACAGACAAACACCTTAAAACCTTATATAGAATGATTCGTTTTAATACAAATTAGAACAAAACTTTGAATATTATTTAGTTAAAAATGCCTTATTTTGCGGTTTCAATTCAACGACAGAGATATGCAATCTATTCAGGCCAATGATTACCTGGTGCATTTTAACCAAAATGCATACGAAGCTTTAAACCATCACTTAAAAGAAAGTAAATATTCAAACGTGTTTATTATAGTTGATAATCAAACCAATGAGTATTGTTTACCAAAGTTTTTACCTTTATTAGAAACAGATCTGACCATTGAGATCATTGAATTTGAAGCAGGAGAAATCAATAAAAATATTGAAACCTGTATTGAAGTATGGAAAGTCCTGACAGAACTTGGTGCCGACAGAAAATCACTTGTCATTAATCTTGGCGGTGGTGTTGTAACTGATTTGGGAGGCTTTGTCGCTTCGACTTTTAAGCGCGGAGTAGATTTTATCAATATCCCAACTACCTTATTATCTATGGTTGATGCTTCTGTTGGAGGAAAAACCGGAGTAGATTTAGGAAATTTAAAAAACCAAATTGGTGTAATTAACGTACCTCAAATGGTATTAATTGACACACAATATCTTGAAACGCTGCCGCAAAACGAAATGCGTTCCGGTCTTGCTGAAATGCTAAAACACGGATTGATTTACGATTCCGCTTACTGGAAACAGTTTTTAGATTTAAATTCAATTGATTACGCTGATTTTGACGAATTGATTTATCGTTCTGTAGAGATAAAAAATGATATTGTCATTCAGGATCCAACCGAAAAGAACATCCGTAAAGCCCTTAATTTCGGACACACCTTAGGGCATGCCATTGAAGGTTACTTTTTAGAAAGTGAAACAAAAACGACATTATTACACGGTGAAGCCATTGCGATCGGAATGATACTGGAAAGTTATATTTCACTACAGAAAAACTTAATTTCAGCAGCAGAATATACCGAAATTAAAACCGCAATTAAGAGTATTTATGACGATGTAAAAATCGAAGAAAACGACATCGATCCGATCCTCGAATTGCTGATTCACGACAAAAAAAATGAGTATGGCTTAATTCAATTTGCCTTAATCGAAGGAATCGGAAAAATAAAAATTAACCAATCGGTTGAAAATAAATTAATTCTAGACGCGTTTCAGGATTATAAATCTTAAACTTTTTTTAATAAAAAAGCTTTGCTTTAGGTATATATTATTTTTTACATTTGCCACGATGAAAACGAACAGTAAACAAAGACATTTTAACTCTTACAGAAACCGCCTCAACAGTTCTTTATTAAGAATGTTGAACCGTTTTTATAATAGTAAAAGTCCATTTTGTTTTGATGTCTTTTTGTGCTCGAAAGCAGAACACGAAAAGCTGGAAATTATATTTGCTAATATTAGGGTTTGAATTTTAGATTGAATTTTCGTCATCTAAATTAAATATCACATCCTAAATATTAAAAAATAAATGAATACAAAATATTCTGACCTTATCAATCAAACATACTATTTTCCTCAGGAAGAATTCAAATTAAACAAAGACAATCTACAATTTCACAACATCGATTTGATGAAATTGGTAGAACAATACGGAACTCCTCTAAAGTTTACTTATCTGCCTCAGATTTCAGAGAACATTAATAAGGCAAAAGCCTGGTTCAGAAAATCAATGGAGAAAAATAAGTACGACGCAAAGTACTACTACTGTTATTGCACAAAAAGCTCTCATTTTGAATACATTATGAACGAAGCTTTCAAAAATAACATTCACATTGAAACCTCTTCAGCTTTTGACGTAAATATTGTTGAGAATTTATTAGAAAATGGTAAAATCAACAAAAGTACTTATGTAATCTGTAATGGATTTAAAAGAGACGAATACATTAGTAATATCGCAAGATTGATTAATAACGGACATAAAAACACAATTCCGATTATTGACAATTACGAAGAGTTGGATTTACTTCAGGCTGAAATCAAAGGAAAATTCAAAATTGGAATTCGTATTGCTGCCGAAGAAGAGCCTAAATTTGAGTTCTATACTTCAAGATTAGGAATTGGATATAAAAACATCGTTTCGTTCTATAAAAAACAAATTCAGGAGAATGACAAACTGGAATTAAAAATGCTTCACTTTTTCATCAATACCGGAATAAATGATACTTCCTATTATTGGAATGAGTTGGTAAAATGTATTAAAGTATACATTGCCCTTAAAAAGGAATGCCCTACCCTTGACGGATTAAACATTGGAGGCGGTTTCCCGATTAAAAACTCTCTTGCATTCGAATACGATTATCAATATATGATTGATGAAATTATCAATCAGATTAAAATTGCATGTGACGAAGCCGAAGTAGATGTACCCAACATTTTTACAGAATTTGGATCATTTACGGTAGGTGAAAGCGGTGGCGCGATCTATCAGATTTTGTATCAAAAACAACAAAATGACAGAGAGAAATGGAACATGATTGATTCGTCATTCATTACCACTTTGCCGGATACTTGGGCAATAAACAAACGTTTTATCATGTTGGCGGTAAACCGCTGGAATGATACTTACGAGCGGGTTTTATTAGGTGGCCTGACTTGTGATAGTGACGATTATTACAACTCAGAGCAAAATATGAACGCTATTTATTTGCCTAAATACAACAAAGAAAAGCCACTATACATTGGTTTCTTTAATACTGGTGCGTATCAGGAAACTATTGGAGGATATGGCGGTTTACACCACTGTCTGATTCCGCAACCTAAACATATATTAATAGATCGTGACGAAAATGGCATTTTAGCTACAGAAGTTTTCTCTGAACAACAAACTTCTGACGATGTGTTAAAGATTTTAGGATATACTAAAAAGGTTTAAAAAAAATACTGCTAAATAAATGTTAATAAATATAAAATTATTAATTTGCAGTATAAACTAAAAGGTTAAACTTTTAATTCAAAAAAAATAAAAAAACAAGAACAAATGAAAGGACCAATCAGTCAGTTTATTGAAAAACATTATTTACACTTCAACTCTGCCGCTTTAGTAGATGCTGCAAAAGCATACGAACAACAATTGGCTAACGGAGCTAAAATGATGGTAAGTATGGCTGGCGCTATGAGTACAGCAGAAATTGGTAAAATTTTTGCCGAAATTATTAGACAAGATAAAGTACAAATTATTTCTTGTACTGGAGCCAATCTAGAAGAAGATATCATGAATTTAGTAGCACACTCTCACTACGAAAGAGTGCCAAACTATCGTGATTTAACACCGGAAGACGAATGGGCTTTATTGGAAAGAGGATTAAACCGTGTTACTGATACTTGTATTCCTGAGCATGAAGCATTCCGTCGTTTGCAAAAACACATCTACAAAATCTGGAAAGAGGCTGATGATAAAGGAGAACGTTATTTCCCACATGAATTCATGTATAAAATGCTTTTATCAGGCGTTTTAGAAGAATACTACGAAATTGATTTAAAAGACAGCTGGATGTATGCCGCTGCTGAGAAAAATTTACCTATCATAGTTCCGGGATGGGAAGACAGTACAATGGGAAATATCTTTGCTTCCTATGTAATCAAAGGCGATTTAAAAGCCTCTACCATGAAATCAGGAATTGAATACATGACTTTCCTTGCAGATTGGTATCCAAAAAACAGCGCTAACGGAATTGGATTCTTCCAAATTGGTGGTGGTATCGCAGGAGATTTCCCTATTTGCGTAGTACCAATGTTGTATCAGGATATGGAAATGCACGATGTTCCTTTCTGGAGTTATTTCTGTCAAATCTCAGATTCTACAACCAGTTATGGTTCGTACTCGGGAGCAGTTCCGAACGAGAAAATCACCTGGGGAAAACTAGACATCAAAACCCCTAAATTTATTATAGAGTCGGATGCTACAATTGTGGCTCCATTAATTTTTGCTTATTTATTAGATCTATAAGATATATATGAAAAGAGTTATAGTAGACTACGCTAAACTTACCAACGAAATTTTAAACCTTTTGGTAGAAAAATTTCCTGATGGTTATGATGATTCGGATGTAATCCGTTTTAGAAATGCTAAAAACGAATTAGTTGAAGCTGTTGAAGTTCGTACTGAAGATACTATTTATTTGGTAAAAATTAGTACTAAGCTTGCGGACAGAATCGAAAATTATGATGAAGACGATGATATCGACGTAGATGTAGATACAATCGAACCTGTAAAAGGTCTTGATCTTGATGACGATATTGACGACGACGACGATGATGACAATCAGGACAAACCAGATGTTGACAATGGAGATGACGACGATGACGACGAAGACAAAGAAGATATTGCTGACGACGAAGATGATGAAGACGAAGATTAAGCAATCTTTTTCAAGATAATTTAAAGGAACTCTATTGGAGTTCCTTTTTTTATGACTTCAGAAGTCTATTATTTTAAAAAATAAGAAAAATACTATATATTTGCTTTTTACTTTTTCTTCCTAATCAATCAACGCCATGACTTCAGAAATTCTACATGCCAAACTAAAGGAAAATTTCGGATTTGAAAAATTCAGACCCAATCAGGAAACAATAATTATTACGATACTTTCCGGTCAGGACACTTTAGCTATTATGCCAACCGGAGGAGGAAAGTCAATCTGTTTTCAACTACCTGCTTTAGTCTTACCCGGGATCACAATTGTGATCTCTCCACTAATTGCCTTGATGAAAGATCAGGTCGACAGTCTAAAAACAAATGGTATTAATGCCTGCTACATCAACAGCAGTCAATCCAGTCAGGAACAGCAATTTTACATAGACAATTTAAAATCAAACACTTTCAAGCTTGTTTACATCGCACCGGAGAGCTTGTCTTATCTGGACGTTGCTTTCAACGAGTTGACAATCAGTCTAATTGCAATTGACGAAGCGCATTGCATCTCTTCCTGGGGACATGATTTTCGTCCGGCTTATACTAATTTAGGATATTTAAAGAGCCGCTTCCCTTCTACTCCTGTTCTTGCTTTAACCGCTACAGCCGATAAAGCGACCCGAACTGATATTATCAAGCAGCTAAAACTTAGAAATCCAAAAACGTTCGTAGCCTCGTTCGACAGAAAAAATCTAAGCCTCGAAGTACGCCCGGCTTTAGACCGCGTCAAACAAATTGTTGATTTTATTGATAAAAAACCCAATGAATCCGGAATTGTTTATTGCTTAAGCAGAAAAACAACCGAAGAACTTGCAGATAAACTAAAGAAGAATGGAATTACTGCAAAGGCCTATCATGCCGGACTTGACAATAAAATCCGAGCTAAAACTCAGGATGATTTTATAAACGATGATTGTCAGGTGGTTTGTGCCACAATTGCCTTTGGTATGGGAATCGATAAATCTAATGTTCGATGGGTTATACATTACAATTTACCCAAAAATATTGAAGGTTATTATCAGGAAATCGGACGTGCGGGTCGGGATGGGTTACCAGCCGAAACCGTAATGTTCGAAAGTTACGCCGATGTAATACAATTACAAAAATTTGCCTCCGAAGGATTAAACTCTGATGTGCAATTGGCAAAATTAGAAAGAATGAAACAATACGCGGATGCTTTAAGCTGCCGTCGAAAAATTCTGCTTTCGTATTTCGGTGAACTGGTAAAAGAAAATTGTGGTAACTGTGACATCTGCAAAAATCCGCCCACCTTTTTTGATGGAACTATTTTAGCGCAAAAAGCCCTGTCTGCAATCGCCCGTTTAAAAGAATCTGAGCCGTTAGCTGTAATTGTTGATTTTTTAAGAGGCTCGAGAAACGCGTATATCTACGAAAAAAATTATCAAAGTCTAAAGACGTACGGAATTGGATCCGACATTTCCTGGTACGACTGGAATCAATACTTAATTCAGTTGATCAACTTAGGATATCTTGAAATTGCCTTCCATCAGCACAATAAAATTTTACTAACGTCTTTTGCGAAAAAAGTTTTGTTTGAAGGAGAAAAAGTAAAACTAAATACAGTCGTTAAAAAGGTAATCGATAAAAATGAAGTAAAAGAAGCCAATACAAAAACGGCTAAAAATTCTCTTTTTGAAACGCTACGAAAACTACGCTACGAAATTGCTCAGGAAGAAGAAGTTCCGGCTTACGTAATTTTTAGTGATGCCGCTTTGAGACAAATGGAAACCTTACGACCAATGACTGATGAAGAGTTCCTTGCTATCGATGGTGTCGGAAATGCAAAACTCGAAAGATATGGTGCTGAATTTATAAAGGCTATCATTCAATTTCACAAGGCAAAAAAGACAAACACAAAAGTTAAAAAAGAAAGCAACACGTATAAGACTACTTTAGAACTTTTTAGAAATGGCGAAACTGTCACGGAAATTGCAGGAAAAAGAAATTTAGGCTATACCACAATTATATCTCACTTAGCCAAACTATATCTTGACGGTGAGGAAATCGATTTAAGTTCTTTTGTAACAAATGAAGAAGTCAAACAATTGCACAAAGCTCAAATCGAACTGGAGTACCCCTCCGCTCTAAAACCCTACTTTGATTATTTTGAAGAGAAAATGAGTTATGACAAAATTCGCTTGGGACTTGCAATTGTGGAACGAAACAAGTAAAACACATTATTTTGTCATTTCGACCGAAGAGAGAAATCACACTAGAAACTCGGCACAGAATGTCTTCAATCTTTATCGAATCCTGCATATGATTTGCCTCGCCTGTTCGTTATCAGTCGAAATGGCACAAGCAAAAAAAATCCGTGAATTGCTTCGCCTGTTCGCTATCGCTTGAGTCGTGGCGGTAAAAATTCATTCCTCCCTTTAATGCAAAAAATAAAAAATCCTGTAAAGTTAAACGCTACAGGATTTTTTATATCAAAACAAAATCTACAAATAACGTTCTTCAAAAACTTTCTGATGGTGTTTTTGATGTCCGATAATTACAAACCCCAGAGCACGTACCGAAATCTGAAGATTAGAAGCTGTACCAATTCTCTTAAGCTGCTCTTCTGACAAACTCTTAAAAAACAACAAATTAGAATGTCTTAAAGCGGAGAGTTCCGTTAATAAACTCTGGATACTTCTGCTATTTGAATCTGTACTAATCGCATAGTCATTCTCTTCAAAACTTGGCAAAGCCGTTTTATCATTTCGCGAGAATCGCAAAGCGCGGTAAGCAAAAATTCTCTCACAATCCATAATGTGTTGGATAATGTCTTTTATTGTCCATTTTCCTTCTGCATAACGATAATCAAATTTATCCATCGGGATATTTTGCACAAATTTGATAAATTCATGCAATGAAATTTCCAGTTCTTCAAATAAATTTACCTCTCCGGCTTCTTTGATGTAATTAGCAAATCCGCCAGAATATTCATTTTCTGTTAATAAAGCTGTGTTCATTTTTTATAATTTTTAAGCTGAGTTTCTACTCGCATTTGTATTTCCGAAAAGTGACCTTGTTACTATTTTTTCATACACTTTGACCAATTCTTCATCTACCACACTTTCCTTATTCAATTCGTTAATTCTCAACAAAGCATACTGCTGTATTGTCAACAACGGCAACACAATACGCTCCCTTATCTGAATCGATGCTATACCATCAGGGTAATTTTCCATAAGTGTTTTATGCCCTGCAATTTTAAGCAAAAGGCGTTTGGTTTCTGAAAATTCGTCGTAGATAATTTGCCAGAATTCACCAAACTCAGGGTCATTTTTCATATAAGCAGTTAGCGGTAAAAATGATTTCGCCAATGACATCATACTATTCTCCAGCAGTGTTTTGAAAAATAAGGAATCATGATACAAATTTTGAACTTTGTCCCACTGTCCACTTTCTTCAAAATATTTCAAAGCTGAACCAACCCCAAAAAATCCCGGTACATTTTGCTTCAACTGACTCCAGGATCCTACAAAAGGAATCGCTCTCAAATCAGCAAAATCAAGTGATTCTGATTTACTTCTTTTAGATGGTCGGCTTCCTATATTGGTTTTTGAGTAATATTTTAGCGTACTCATTTTCTCCAAATACGGAATAAACTTAGGGTGATTCTTGAAACTCAGGTATTTTTCATATCCTAAATCAGCCAATTGTGTCAAAATTTCAGTCTCTTCAACACTTAGTTCATTCTTTTCTTTACTAAAAACCTGATTGGTAACTCCGGCACTTAATAAATTCTCAATATTATAACGACAGGAATCTAAAGTTCCAAAATTTGAACTAATGGTTTGTCCCTGAATTGTAATTTGAATTTCGTTATTCTCTATTTTTGGTCCTAAAGAAGCATAAAATTTATGTGTTTTTCCACCGCCACGAGCAGGAGGCCCGCCACGACCATCAAAGAATATTGCTTGTATACCGTATTTTCTTGAAATTTCTGTCAATGAAATTTTTGCCTGATAAATACTCCAGTTCGCCATTAAATACCCTCCATCTTTAGTTCCGTCAGAGAAACCTAACATAATGGTCTGCTTGTTACCTCTGGCTTCCAGATGTTTAGAATACTCTGAATTAGTATACAATTGCTCCATAATCTGATGTGCATTTTGTAAATCATCAACGGATTCAAAAAGCGGAATAATATCTACCGTCGGATTCTCCCAATTGTTCAGACGAATCATTGCAAAAGTTTCCATAACATTCAAAGCGCTTTCGTTATTACTGATAATGTAACGATTGGCTCCAGATTCACCATTTGCTTGCTGTATGGTTTTAATGGTCTGAACAGATTCTAATGTAGATCTTGTAATTTCATTTTCAAAATCAGCAGAATTTAAGTCTCCTTTTACTTTCGACAAAACCCCTAATTTCTCCTCTTCAGACAAATCAAAGTAATTTTTCGGAAATATCTCTGAGCCCGAATTCAGATAAAAATCCACCACATCTTTGAATACAGCATTGTGAATTTTACTGTTCTGACGAATATCTAAGGTCGCAAAGTGAAAACCAAATAGATTAATTTTCACTAAAAAAGCTTCCAGTTCATCTAAATAAAGGGATTGATGCTTCTCTATAATTATGGTTCTAATTTTGTTTAATTGTGTCAATAATTCTTCCAGAGTAATATAAATCTCGCCTTTAGAATAAAAAACAGAACGGTAAAGCTTATGTTCAAGTTCAGAAACCAAAGTATCTACTCCTGAGAAAGTTAACTTTCTTTTTAAACTTCTCATTTCTATATAATAACACTTCAGAATTGAGGTACGCAAACGCTCTGCTACTTTTAAAGTAATATCGGTCGTAACAAAAGGATTTCCGTCGCGATCACCTCCCGGCCAAAAACCCAATTTTATCAATTGATTCTGAATAGAACTCCCCTGAAGGATATTTTTTTGCAAGTAGTGAACGATTTCCCCTGAGGTAGCGTAGAACACATTTTCTAAATACCAGATCAAACTCACCGCTTCATCATAGGGATTTGGCTTTTCGTTCTGAATAAAAGGTGTTTTTCCAAGCTGCGCCAGCAATTGTTTGATTTTTAATAAATCATTTGAACGAATAGCATCTTTCAAATCATTTATAATCCCTAAAACAGGCCCTGGATAAAACTGTGTTGGATGTGCTGTTAAAACAGTTCTGACATTAAAGTTTTCTAAAAACTCAATCAACTCCTCATTCTTCTCCTTTGCATCCGATTTTTCTTTAATGTCACGCAACGAACCACGCCCTTCCATATTATTAACTTCCGGAAAAGCAGCATCTTCAATGGCATCAAACAATACAATCTGACGTTCGATATACTGAATAAATCGAAACATTAAATCGATTTTGTCTTTTTCTGAAGCATCATTGAGGAATTTATTAGAGAAGAAATTAACAATCTCTTTAGGAGTTTCCTGCTTTTTAAATCCCGTCTCACAAGTATCTGTAAATAAAGGAAGTAAAACCCCTGTGTTGTCAATCGAATCAAAAGGTAATGTTATAAATACACTATTGTAAATATGGTATTTTGAAAGAACGTCCTGATTGAAACGTTCGATTTTTGGTAACGTGTACATAATTTATGGGTAGTTGGTTGGTTAATTGGTCATAAAAAAACCCCAAGAATAAACTTGAGGTTATATTTAGATATAGCATTCAAGAAAATATTACATATTTTTAAAAATAGTATGCATCAAACGCTTCTTATCGTTTATACTTTCTTCTAATGAAATCATAGTTTCTGTTCTGTAAACACCGTCAATATCATCAATCATAAAGATAACTTCTTTCGCGTGCTTAGTATCTTTTGCTCTAATTTTGCAAAAAATATTGAATTTTCCTGTCGTTACAGAAGCTACTGTTACGAACGGAATCTGATTGATTCGCTCTAATACAAATTTAGTTTGAGACGTATTATTAAGGAACACACCCACATAAGCAATAAATGAATACCCTAACTTATCATAGTCTAAGGCTAATGAAGATCCCATTATTATCCCTGCGTCCTCCATCTTTTTTACTCTAACATGCACTGTACCAGCAGATATCAATAGTTTTTTAGCAATGTCAGTAAACGGAACTCTCGTATTGTCTATTAACATATCTAAAATCTGGTGATCTACTTCATCTAAACGAAATTTACTCATAATTCTTTAATTAATATTACTAATTGCTATTACAAAGTATAAAAATATATATAAAAAACAACAAATTCACAAAAAATCTAACTTTTTATCAACCCGTTAACAAATTTAACATTTTTATCTAAACAAAAATCTGCTTTTTGATTCAATTTCGGAAAACTACCAAAGTCATCAGAATAATTAGCACCTTTTGCATCGTATTCATAATGTCCAAAATAATTTTCCAAATCGCCTACTTCAACTATGTAAGCATTGAAATGAATCTTATTTTCAATCAATTCCTCTTTGTATTGTGCGACAAAATTCGTAATAATTTCGATACCATCATAATTTATTTTGATATTTTTCCACATAAAATCATAAAAAACCACTTTATTTTGTGAAATATTCAAATAATCATTAATTCTATTATCAACTAAATCGTTTTCGCTAATCAGTTGAAAACTCGAAACAAGTGAGAAGAATAAAAACTTTCGCGTGATTTCACGCTCGTAATCATCAGGAAAATGACCCGCCTCAAACAAGATTGTCGGGACTCCCAAATGCTGAAATGTATCTCCTATACAATTGATATTAAATGAGTCATCAAAACGTCCGACCTGCCCGGGGATATATTGCTGTAAAACATCATTGATTCCGGCAATTACATTAATAGCCTTTAAACGGTTCTCATTAACTTCTCTCTCCTCATTATACGAAGGAGCCAAAAACGATAGCGTTGCTGGTTTTCCGGTTTCACCAGCCCCAAAAATAGTACGCTGATCATGCAGGTTAAAACAGAAATGCGGTTTAAAAGCTTCAAATACCGATCTTAAAATATTGCTTTCCGGCTGTGTGAGATTTTGCGAATCACGATTTAAATCTACTTTATTGGCGTTCTCACGCGTATACAATCTTGCTCCGTCAGGATTTAGCATTGGAATACTGTAAAAAGTAAAGTTTTTTAGCATCTTCTCTGCAAATTCAGAACCGCTGTTTAGCACATTTATAAAATCAAATAGTGCTTTTGTAGTGGTACTTTCGTTTCCGTGCATTTGAGACCAAAGATAAATACGTGTTGGACCGCTCCCAATTTGATAACTATAAATGGGTTCTCCTAAAACCGATTTACCAATAATCTCTACTTGATTGTTTGTATTTAATTGCTCTAATAACGGCTGAATATGATCTAAAGTCAGATAACGCCCTTCTATAGTTCGTTCTTTATACTGGTGAAATAATTCTTCTAAATTCATCTTATTTTGATTAGTTTACAAAAGTAAACATCTTTATTTTTACAATTGTAAATGATTTGTAAACAAATTAATTTAGAATTGTAAACAGTTTTCACCCTGTTTCTAAAGCGACTTTCTTGTCATCAATAAATATTAGCCATAACTATAATTTTTAAAATTCAATTATTTACTTTTCAATAAATTAACCACAACAACTTAAAGTAATAAATACACTATTTCAAGACTTAATTGAAGATTTTCAACTCTTAAATTGTTTTGCGTACTGCTTTTGATTACATTTGTAAACAACGAATTTCTAAACAGTAATTTACAATGGTAAACATCGACGATTTTGTAAAACGGCTTGAAATTATACTAGATTATTACAGCTTAAATGCTTCTTCTTTCGCAGATCGAATCGGAGTTCAGCGTTCCAGTATGTCTCACCTGCTTTCCGGCAGAAACAAACCCAGCTTAGATTTTGTACTCAAGATTTTGGAGGTTTTTCCTGAAATCGATTTGTACTGGATTTTAAATGGTACAGGAAATTTTCCAAAAACAGAAGACAATGCCGATCTAAAAAAAAATGAATCGGTGTCAGAATTTACAAAATCCCATTCCCCTATTCCATTAGACGAAAATTCTGCTTCAGGAAATTCTTTATCAGAAAATACAAAAACGAAAAATGCATCCTCTGCAGAAATTAAAAATCAAAATTTGAATGCCGCAGAAAATGAAATCGAAAAAATAGTAGTATTTTATAAAAACGGAACTTTTAAGACTTACGTTCCCTAGTTTGATTTTTTTGAGTATTTAAAAAACTTTAAAATTATTTTTCATTTAAGCGATTCTCGCGCAATGGAATTTTCAGTAAAAAAAATCAACTCCAAAATCCATTTTCAGGAATTTTACCGAAAACTCCGTCATAGTGTTTTTTCAACACACTCAAATCACAATCATAATCTCCCGTTGGAAGAAATGGCTTTCCTAAATTGACTTCTTTTTTCCCCCAGTCAAAAGCGACAGGAATAATGGGCACATTTGCCTTAAGGGCAATATAGTAGAAACCGCTTTTTAATTCTTTAACACCTTTACGAGTCCCTTCAGGAGCTACAGCCAGGCGAAAAACCTCTTTACGGTCAAAAATCGCAGCAATTGATTCTACTTTATTCAATCCGCCAGTACGATCTATCGGCTCTCCACCTACATTTCTGAAATAATATCCAAACGGAAAGCGGAATAATTCTTTCTTTCCTACCCAATTCATCTCCAAACCAGAAATTCCACGAGTAAAAATTCCTAAATAAAAATCATGATTGCTTGTATGCGGCATTACCATCATCACACATTTTTTCACTTCAGCATTTTCAATCCCTACTATTTTCCAGCCCATTAGCTTAAAAAAAATGAATTTGTACAATCGCTTTTTCATTAATTACTTTTTTACTGCAAAATAAAAGATTTAAAGTGGTATTTTTGAGTAAAAGCATTTAAAATGATCCAAAAATTGTTCAGTTATATTGTTCCTATAAAAATATTCAAAAAAAAATCACAAAGAAGCAAAATCATCGAAGTTACCTGGGCCAACGGCGAACTGGTCCTTGATTCTGAAAATACAAATTACTCTTATGGAAGCCTGCAACGTATCTTAAGGTATGGTCTTCGAAATATTGGATACGATGCCATTCTTAAAATGAATCATATTTTATTATTGGGAGTTGCCGGAGGAAGTGTAGTAAAAACTTTGGTGGACGAAATTCAGTATAAAGGTAAAATTACCGGAGTAGAAATTGACCCCGAAATGATTAAAATAGCCAATGAGTATTTCAATCTGAATGAAATCAAACAACTGGAAGTGGTAATTGATGACGCATTTGAGTTTGTTTTAAAGACAAAAAATAAATATAATTTAATTATTATTGATATTTTTGAAGATATCAAAATGCCAAATTTTTTATTCGAACGTTTTTTTAGCGAACGTATCTGTTCCTTATTGCAAAATCACGGATTTGTTTTATTTAATACCATGATTTTAGATGAAGCGCATAATGTTCGAAACCGAAAATACATTTCTGAAATTGACCCCAAACTGTTTGCATCAAAAATGCTCCCACGAGTTGAAGCTCACAATGAATTAATAATTATCGAAAAAGTAGTTTAAATTTATGAAACCTCTTGCCTCTATTTTAAAAGCCTTACCTCCCACTAAAATAATAGATTCCACCATTGATATTTCAAAATACATCCCTTTAGATTTATCCGTAACCAATCAGGAACTTGCTGATTTTAAACCTACCTGTACCCAGGAATTTGAAGGTTTTATTTCAGACTACTTAGAAAAAAATGATGCCGAAGTGGCCTTTGGCGGTTATATTGAAGGAAGAACTCTTTATCAACGCAGTGCCATTTTTAAAAACAATTCTATTCCGGAACGCAACATTCATATAGGACTGGACTTATGGACAAAAGCAGACACAGCAGTTTTGGCACCGCTTGACGGAAAAGTACACAGCTTTAAAAACAATATAGGCTTAGGCGATTATGGTCCGACCATTATTTTAGAGCATCGGATAGAAAATGAGAAATTTTATACTTTATACGGACATTTATCGTTAGAAAGTATAGAGAACCTCAGTGTTGGGACATTTTTTAGTAAAGGTCAAAAGATTGGAACCTTGGGAAGTTCGTCCGTTAACGGAGACTATCCTCCACACGTACACTTTCAAATTATTCGAAACATCGAAAACTATTCCGGTGATTATCCGGGAGTATGCAATACCAACGATTTGAACTTTTACATTGAAAATTGCCCTGACCCCAACTTATTATTAAAAATTACTTAAATAGTTATGAAGAAAGCAGGATTGATTATATGTTTGTTGTTGTTATTGGGATGTAAATCGAAAACAATCCACAGAGATACTGAAGATTTAAAGATCAAGAAAGTCACTGCTGCCGAAATAAATTCCAATCAGCAGAAAAAAGCGTATGAATTAGGAAAAAGGGTGCTGGAAACCTGCAATTCCTCAAAATTCAAACCTTTTAACGAGACTGAAGTCACCAAATCGGTAATGGAGAATACGACCGAAGAACGTCTGACCAAAACCTGTCAAAGGTTCAGACAATACTATGGAAGTTTCATCGATTTAAAACTGGACGGTGTTTACAGAACAAAGCAAGAGATTATTTATCGATATCATGCGCTGTACACCAAAAAAGTAGCCAATAAAGAATTGCGCATTTTTGTAAATGAAGACAATCTGATCTCAGCTATAAAATCAATGGATTGGGACGAAAAATTTGACTCAAAAGTAACAGATCAATAAAGTAAAACCTATGAATTTAAAACTGCCTCTTTTAATCGTATTGTTAATTTCCGGTTTCATAAATGCACAGCAAACCGTAAGTATAAAAGGTTCTAAACCATTTCCGGCAACAACCAATTATACTTTTATTTGTGAAAAATATGTATTTACCGGCGAAACGGAAGTTCAGATTGCGAAAACAGATAAAGGAGGGGTTTTAAAACTATCAATAGGAATTTCTAATGATAAAACTCAAATCTCAGGAGGCGTATATGTTGACCTTGTTAACGGAGATGTAATTGCTTGTGTGGACAAAAACATCAAAGAAACCCTTGACGGAAAAACTACTGCTTATTACTATTTCACCCCTGCCGAAATGGTAAAACTAAAGAAAACAGACATTAAAGCCATCCGATTTATCATTAAAGGGAACAATACAGCCGCTTTTGGTGACCAAACCGGTTACTTTACTGCTTTGAACAAAATGGCGTACTTTTCGACAGCATTCGATAAATCTAAAAAAACTTTTGACACTGCAGCCGCAATTAGTGTACTGTAAGTGCTTTTTTTAGTACAATAAATTCTATATTTATAATCTAAACAACATTTTTATGAATTCGAATGAAGCTTTAATTACAAAATTCTATACTGCTTTTGCCAATGCCGATGCTAAAACAATGAGCGAATGTTACCATCCAAAAATTCATTTTATCGATCCGGCTTTTGGTTTACTAAAAGAAGAGCAGGTTTCTAAAATGTGGGAAATGTTGATTTTGAAAAGTAAAGGCAACATTAAAATCGAATTTTCAGATATTAAAGCCGATGATTCTTCGGGCAGTGCTAAATGGGTTGCAACTTATAATTTTAGCAAAACCAATAGAAAGGTAATCAATCGTATTTCTGCTGAATTTGCTTTTCAGGATGGTCTGATTATCAAACACACAGACAATTTTGATGTTTGGAAATGGTCGAAACAGGCTTTCGGTTTTACCGGATATTTAATGGGCTGGACAGGCTTTTTTCAAGGAAAAATTCAAGAACAGGCACTCTTGTCCTTAAAAAAATTTCAGGCAAACCAGACAGGTTCTTAAAACCTGTCTGATTTATGTATTTTTACGATTTGAACCATCCGGCCACTAAATCGTCTTCAAACGAACCGGCGTTCTTGTGAACAAATTCATTCGTATCTTTATTATAGGAATAATCCAAAGCCCACTCCTCATGATTTTTCGCTAAATCTTTAATGCTTTCACAAACAAAAGCAATTTCTTTATCGGTAGTAGTTGGATGAATTGACATTCTGATCCATCCCGGTTTTTTAATTAAATCTCCAATCGTAATTTCATTCACCAGTTTATTAGATGTTTCCTGATCTACGTGCAATAGAAAATGCCCATACGTTCCCGCACAACTGCATCCTCCTCTAGTTTGAATTCCGAATCTGTCATTCAGTAATTTCACTCCTAAATTGAAATGAAGATTTTCAATAAAAAACGAAACAACCCCTAAACGGTTTTTATGTTGGCCTGCCAGAATTTTAATATTGGAAACAGTGTCCAGTTCATTAAAAACATACTCTACAATCTCATGTTCACGTTGTAGAATATTCTCGATTCCCATTTCTTCTTTTAGCTCAATTGCTAACGCCGTTTTAATTACCTGAAGAAAACCTGGAGTACCACCATCTTCACGATCCTCAATGTTGTCGATATATTTATGTTCGCCCCATGGATTGGTCCAGCTAACTGTGCCTCCACCAGGACAATCGGGAATCATATTGTTGTATAACTTTTTATTAAAAATTAAAACCCCTGAAGTTCCGGGACCTCCTAAAAATTTGTGTGGAGAAAAGAAAATTGCGTCCAGGTATGCTTCTGAATCTTCAGGATGCATATCGATTTCGACATAAGGTCCTGAACAGGCAAAATCAACAAAACAAACACCATTGTGCTTGTGCATCAATTTTGCAGCTTCGTGAAACGGTGTTTTTAAACCTGTAACATTCGAACAGGAGGTAATAGAAGCAATTTTAATAGTTCTTTCGCTGTATTTCTCTAACAGTTGCTCTAAATTATCCAGACAAAAAAGTCCTTTTTCACAAGATGGAATAATTTCAACATCCGCAATGGTTTCCAACCAGGAGGTTTGATTGGAGTGATGCTCCATATGAGAAATAAAAACAACTGGGCGCTTTTCAGCAGGAACAACAGTGCACTCTTTTAGGTTCTCAGGGATTTTCAACCCCAGAATACGCTGAAATTTATTGACAACACCCGTCATTCCGGTTCCATCTGTGATCAAAACATCATCATTGCTCGCATTGGTATGACGCTTGATGATCGATCTGGCATGATGATAAGCTTTTGTCATGGCAGTACCTGACACTGTAGTCTCTGTATGTGTATTGGCTACAAAAGGCCCGAATTCATTAAGAATTTTCTCCTCAATAGGTCGATATAACCTTCCGCTGGCAGTCCAATCGGTATAAATAATCTGCTTTTTGCCAAACGGAGAAGAAAACTCCTGATTAATTCCTACAATATTCTTTCTAAAATCCTGGAAATAGGTTTCTAAAGTGATGGTACTATTTTTGCTGTTCATTAGTGTGCCTGAATTTAATTGCAAATATATTGCTTTTTTATAGAATTGCGAATTTATCAATTATAAACTTCAAACACTAAAAAACTGTTTGATATCTTTATTTTAACTGTCTTTTTACTTATAATTTATCACAATATTCTATCGGATTAATAGGACATTAAAACTTGAACAATACTATTTATGGGGAATTTATCAGTTGCCACTTTTGGTGGAGGATGTTTTTGGTGTATTGAAGCTGTAATTCAGCGTTTAAAGGGAGTCGAATCCTTAAAATCAGGATATTCGGGTGGTTTTATTAAAAATCCACCCTACCGTGAAGTATGTACCGGAAGAACCGGCCATGCAGAAGTCATACAAGTTGTTTTTAATCCTGACATAATTTCATACCATGACCTAATTTTCATATTTATGACAAGTCATGATCCTACCACCCTGAACCGTCAGGGTGCGGACAGCGGGACACAATATCGCTCGATTGTTTTATATCATAGTGAAGAACAGAAAGCGATTGCCGAAAAGGTTTTTGAAGAAGTAAAAGCTTTTTATGAAGACTCGATTGTAACGCAGCTCGTTCCTTTTGAAGTTTTTTATGAAGCTGAAACAGACCATCAAAATTACTACAACAACAATCAGGATGCACGTTACTGCCAGATCGTAATTGATCCTAAAGTTCATAAATTAAAAAAAATGTACGCCGACCGATTAATGGATTAAGCAGACATTTTTATCATACTTTAAAATAACACAATACAAACAGAACTCGTTTTAATCTGAAATCAGAGAAAGATTATTCTAATGAAAAATTTAAAAATAAACAACCGATTTACTGCTGAGCTGCCCGCAGACTCAAATGAAACCAACGAGGTTCGTCAGGTTTCTAATGCGCTTTTCTCGTATGTAAATCCAACAAAACCATCCAATCCTAAACTGATTCATGCTTCACAAGAAGTAGCGGAATCAGTTGGAATTTCGCTTGATGAAATTAAGTCCGCATCCTTTTTGAATGTTTTTTCAGGGAAAGAAACATTACCTGAAACTCGTCCGTTTGCTATGTGCTATGCCGGACATCAGTTTGGAAACTGGGCAGGGCAATTGGGTGACGGCCGTGCCATTAATTTAACTGAAGTGACACATAACGATGAATCTTTTATGCTTCAATTAAAAGGTGCCGGAAGAACTCCGTACTCCCGAACTGCTGACGGCCTGGCTGTTTTGCGTTCGTCTGTAAGAGAATATTTATGTGCCGAAGCCATGCATCATTTAGGAGTTCCCACTACCCGATCCCTATCCCTTATGCTGTCCGGAGATCAAGTTTTACGTGATATGTTATACAATGGGAATGCTGCTTATGAAAAAGGTGCAATTGTTTGTCGCGTAGCTCCTTCCTTTATTCGTTTTGGAAGTTTTGAAATGCTGACCGCCCGAAATGAGCTTCAAAACTTAAAACAGTTTGTGGAATACAATATTAAATTCTACTTCCCGGAAATAAAAGGAGAGCCTAAAGAGCAATACCTTCAATTTTTCAAAACAGTAGCCGATAAAACCCGTGAAATGATTCTGCATTGGCAGCGTGTGGGTTTTGTACATGGAGTAATGAATACCGACAACATGTCAATTCATGGAATTACGATTGATTATGGTCCTTACGGTTGGCTGGAAAATTACGATCCAAACTGGACTCCAAACACCACAGACAGTCAATACCGAAGATATCGTTTTGGAAATCAACCACAGATTGCGCAATGGAATTTGT
Organism: Flavobacterium sp. WG21; assembly: GCF_000335775.1. Lineage (NCBI taxonomy): Bacteria > Pseudomonadati > Bacteroidota > Flavobacteriia > Flavobacteriales > Flavobacteriaceae > Flavobacterium > Flavobacterium sp. WG21. The sequence continues at coordinate 19,507 of NZ_AMYW01000041.1, read as the reverse complement.
ACCAATTGGCCAATGCCATTTACCCGTTAATCAATGAAGCAGAACCTTTAGAAAAAATTCTGGAGTCTTTTATGATTGATTTTGAATCTGATTATAAGAATATGTTTTTAAGCAAATTAGGCTTACTTATTTCAACCGAAACTGACAATACGTTAATTGACGGTTTGGAAACTGTTTTGCAACTGTCTGAAACAGACATGACGATCTTTTTCCGAAATTTAAGCAGTGTACAAAAATCAGATTCTCCTGAAAAAGCAATCGAAAGAATTCAGGATTCGTTTTATATCCCCGAACAAATTTCAGGTACAATTTTAGAATCATGGCAAAAATGGTTTACTCTTTATCTCGAAAGACTTCATACGGAAGCGCTTTCTGATAGAGAACGTTCTGAGAAAATGAACACTATAAATCCAAAGTACGTACTTCGAAATTATATGGCGCAATTGGCTATTGATGCCGCAGATCAGGAGGATTATTCTTTAATTGATGAATTGTATCAACTTCTGCAAAAACCGTATGACGAACAGCCTGAATTTCAAAAATGGTTTGCCAAACGTCCGGACTGGGCCCGCTCAAAAGTTGGATGTTCTATGCTTTCTTGCAGTTCTTAATTTTTTAGCCACGAATTCACGAATTTTAATTTTTTGTAAACTTTGCAAAGTTTTAATTCGTGAATTCGTGGCTAATACTTATTTTGAAGTAATATAATCTACAATCATGTTCGCATGCACACGAGAATTTTCGATAAACCATTTGTGCGTATGCATTCCTCCGCAAATTACACCCGCTAAGAATAAACCTTCCACATTGGTTTCCATCGTTTCGGGGTTGTATGTAGGGGTTTTTAATTCATCTTCTGATAATTGTATTCCCATATTTTCCAGAAAAGCCAAATCAGGTTTGTATCCGGTTAGGGCCAGTACAAAATCATTTTCAATAGTAATTTTCCCCGTAGGAGTTTCTATTTCTACTTCATTTTCTCTGATTTCAGTAATATTTGATTCGAAATAAGCTTTAATACTGCCTTCCGAAATTCGATTTTCAATATCCGGTTTTGCCCAATATTTCACCCGACTATTGATTTCCTTTTTCCGAATAACCATGGTTACATTGGCTCCTTTTCTCCAGCATTCCAAAGCCGCATCTACTGAGGAATTGTTTGCTCCTACCACCAAAACATTCCTAAAAGCATACTCATGGGCTTCTTTATAATAATGACGAACTTTAGGCAATTCTTCTCCTTTCACTTCCATTTCAATCGGAATATCATAAAAACCGGTTGCAATGATCACATTCGCAGCTTCATAAAGTGCTTTATCAGTTGTAATTTTAAAAGTGGTATCAGCAAGTTTCTCCACCTGAGTTACTCTTTCAAATAAATGAATGGAAAAATTAAAATACCGATGAATATTGCGATAATACTCCAATGCTTCCTGACGTCCAGGCTTCGGTGCCAGACAACTGAACGGTATGTCTCCTATTTCAAGTCTTTCCGCAGTGGAGAAAAAAGTCATATACAAAGGATAATTGAAAATACTATTGACTATAGCACCTTTTTCAATTATCAAATAACGCAATCCTTTCTTTTGGGCTTCAATTGCACAAGCCAAACCAATAGGCCCGCCCCCTACAATAATCAAATCATATGTATTCATGTTTTTTACTTCTCCCACTCTTTAAAAGGGTTCTTACTCAAATAAGCGTTATAATATCTTGGATCGTTTGTTACCTCTTCACCCAGCCAATCCGGCTTCTCGAAAGTTTCTGTTTCCGATTCCAACTCTACTTCTGCCATCACCAGTCCTTCATTTTCTCCGTAAAATTCATCTACTTCAAAAATATGTTTCCCTAATTTTATTTCGTAACGCGTTTTCTCGATTTTTCCTTTCTCACATAACTTAAGCAATTCCAATGCTTCATCAAGCGGAATCTCATTCTCCCATTCAAAGCGGGACATTCCGCCCTGCTGACTAACTCCTTTTATGGTAATAAAACCTCTTTCGCCTTTAATGCGCACACGAACTGTTCTTTCCGGAACTGCACTTAAATAGCCTTGGGCAATTTTATTGTGCGTAAAAGCTTGTTCTTTAAAATCAGCTGATTTTACCAGAAACTTTCTTTCTATTTCGACCATTTTGATGTCTGAATTTAATTTTTATGCAAGTTACTCAAATTAATTTGGCCTAAGAATTGAAATTACAAGAATCATTTCTAGACTTTAAATTTCACTTTTGTAATACGCTCACAATAAGAATAATAACTTTAAAATAACTGATTTTTAATAGGTTATGTATTTATTTTTTTGTTAAATTTGATAGAATCTTAACTTCATCACCTATGTCTAAAAAAGCACTTTATCTGTTAGGCATTGTAATAACCATTATTTTAGGTACCTTTTTGTATTTGAAATTTTGCTGCAATTGCACTATGAAAACACCTGCGGTTGATACTGGAAAAGTATCAAAAGTAGTGGCTCCGGACGAAACTACTGTCCCTTTTATTCTAAATGGTTCCGGAATTGATTATCATACCAATGATAATATCAAGTTCCTTAAAAGCAGTCCTACAGCACTTTTGCCTGTGGGTGATTCGGTATCGATTGGAATTCAAAACCTTAAAACATTCCTGATCGCTAATCCAAAGCAAAAAATTACCATAACAGGTTATGCTACTTCAGACGAAACCAATACGACAACTTTTGAAAATCTGGGTTTGGCGCGGGCTAATGACATTAAAAAGTATTTTGTGTCACAAGGTTTACCTGATGCGCAGTTAAACACAAAGGGTGAACTGATTGATAAATGGCAAACGAAAAAAGATACACTGTTTGGACCTGTCAAATATGCTTTTGAAGCTCCGGAAGCCGCTCCGGCTGTAACCGACGAATGGGCGATTCTAAAAGAAAAAATCAATGGTGATCCGCTCATTTTACATTTCAACACCAATAAAGCCAGTGATAAGTTAACACCTGCAGAAAAAGAAAAAGTGGCCGATCTGGTGAAATATATGGAACACGTGAAAGAAGCGGTAATTGTAGCTGTTGGACATAGTGATAATGTTGGAAACCGTGATTCTAATGTGGCTCTTGGTCAAAAACGGGCCGAGTTTACTAAAAATTATTTGTCGAAAAATGGTGTTGACGGAAATCGGATAACTGCAGAATCAAAAGGTCCTGACGAACCTATTGGTGAAAACACTACTGTCGAAGGCAGGGCAAACAACAGAAGAACAGTGATAACAATTAAATAATCAATCAAAATATACGATCATGAATATACCTTGTATCTTAATACCGGCTCTAGTGGGATTAATCTGTGGAATTTTGGGTTACTTACTGGGAAAAATGAATTCTAAAGGTGACGATTCACTGGCTTTGTCACTACAGTCCGATTTGGATGCCTGCAAAGCCAATACGCGAAACCTAAATGCTAAAATTTCTTCTCTGGAGGCTGAACTGGCTGCAAAAGCTAAAGTCAACAACGCTCCACAATCTTTCGCAGCAGCAACAATACCTGCAATACCTTTTGACGGTGCATTGGCGGCAACCGCTTACGGTAAAAAAATTAAAGAAAATGATTTAAAAATAGTCGAAGGTATCGGGCCAAAAATCGAAGCGTTATTTAACGCTGCAGGAATTAAAACATGGCACGAACTGTCAGAAGCTTCAATCGAAAAATTACAATCCATTCTGGATGGCGGAGGTGAAAATTATGCTATCCACAATCCAAGCACCTGGGCCAGACAGGCATTACTCGCTTACCAGGGCAAATGGCAGGAATTAAAGGACTGGCAGGACAGTCTAAAAGGCGGAAAAGAATAAAACCGAAATCAATATAACCATAAAAACTGGCTTAAAGCCAGTTTTTTTTATAAACTGCTGAGAAAATCGAAATCCCAGTCTTTTGTTTTACTGTACCATAACTGTCCCCCCACAACTTCAAGCGGACAATCAAAATTATTAGTATAAAGTGCTCCGGTTCCAAGACCCTGAGGCATTTTTGAGTTTTGCAAAAATGTCCATTGTGCGATCGCATTAAGACCTATATTACTTTCCAATGCCGAAGTAATCCACCATCCTATTTGATACTTATCAGCCAAATCTATCCATTCTTTTGTACCTTTAAAGCCACCAACAAAACTAGGTTTTAGAATAATGTATTGTGGCTGTACCTTTTGCAGTAAAGCCTCCTTTTCTTCTAGCGAGAAAACACCAATCAATTCTTCATCAAGAGCGATAGGAAAGGGTGTAGTTTTACACAAATCGGCCATTGCAGTAATATTTCCTTTCTTTATAGGCTGTTCAATGCTATGTAGCTGATATTTATTCAATTGATTCAATTTACCTAATGCTTCATTTAAATCAAAAGCGCCATTAGCATCGACCCTGATTTCAATTTGCTCTGCTGAAAAATGACTGCGAATAAAAGCCAATAACTCCAGTTCCTTTTCGAAATTGATGGCTCCTATTTTCAGCTTTATACAATTAAAACCAGCGGCTAGTTTCTCTTCGATTTGTTCTTTCATAAAGGAAGCTTCCCCCATCCAGACCAGACCGTTTATCACAATTGACTCTACATTACCAGTAAAATCGGACGGAAACAAAACAAAAGGATCTTCACTTTTAAAAGATAAAAATGCCATTTCAACACCAAATTGTATTGATGGGAATTCTAATAAAGCATCCCAAAGTACCTTTTCTCCTAAGTGAATATTATCACACGTCCATTGCAGTTTTTCTTCATAATCTTCGCGATCATCCGCACTCAAACCACGAAGTATTCCACACTCTCCTATTCCTTTTTTACCGTTCTCTTCCAGAACAATAAACCAGGTTTCCTTCTCGGTCATAACCCCTCTGGAAGTCCCGGAGGGCCTTTTAAAATCAAGCATGTATTTATGGAAGGTTGCTTTCATATAATAAACAGATGGTAAAAAAATAAGCCTGAATAAATAGGTATCATACCATTAAACAGGCTTATTATTGATTTTATGTTTTTTTAATTGTACAGTTTCAATATTTTTTCAAAATCTTTTGAAGGTAATCCTGCTTTTTGAAAAATTACGAAATCCTGTTTTGTTTTCTCTATCCAGCTTAAACTGTCTGTTACGTTTTGCGACTGGTATTTTTTATAAATGGCTTTCGCTTCGCTATAATCATCACTAATCAGATAAACGTGCGCCAGATTTAATTTGACAAGCAACTCTGTATCGTCCAATTTTTCACCTTCTTTCAAAAATTTAATGGCTTTACCGTATTGTTTAGTCAAAATATAGCAATATCCTATCGAACTGTAATCTAAAGCCGTTGCTTTTCCGTCGTTAATGATGGTATTCAGTTTCGGAATCGCTTCATTGTATTTTTGAAGTCTGACTAAAGCAGCAGCCTGTGCTCTCAGGTCGTTGTAAACATTTTTAGAAATATCAGCATCTTTATAACAGCTATTTCCAAAATCCTTATAAGCTTTAGTCTTTTCAATTGGCAGCAGTTTTTGAAATTCTGTATAACGGTACTGTTTCATGATTTTATCAAGTATACAAACACAAAAATCATCAGAATTTGCCATTTTCTGAGCCATTGTGGAGGTTTTACAAAGACTTATAATTTCATTTTTATTGTCCTGATTCCATCCACGATTCAGTTTTGTGTCTACCCACGGCACTACTTCCAGAACTATTTTTTGATTTAGAAGCCAATTTTTGCTATGAAAACCAAACCAAAGTGTATTTACATTCTGTCCCAAACAGGACGATTTATCCAGCGACAATCGTTTAGCATCTTTGCTTAAGGGATCTTTCTGATCGTAACAGGCTTTCTCTGTTTTACCATCAGTGATATACTTTTTTGCCGTCTCGTTGGAGGTAAATAAAGCATACGTACAGGTATCATCACCTGAAATTTTAGACATTAGAAAAACTGCTCCGGCTGATCCCTGACTGATTCCGGTTGGATCCGGAATTGATTTTAAAACGGAGACCAGACTGTTTGCCATCTCCTGATTTTCATCTAAAAGTGTAATTCGGTATACAATTTCTGTTGTTCCTACGGGTAAATCTTCTGTTTTAAGAATAATTCGGTCACGGGCAGAAACTATAATTTCCTTTGTAGTAGCACGTTCTTTATCCCAATAACCGTCTTTTTGTGCAAAAATACTGCACGAAGTCGTAATTAAAAGAAACAGGGCAATTTTTTTTAAAATCATTGTAGAAATTTTATTTTAAGATCACTTACAAAATTCAGGCCTTATTATTTAATATTCTGTAAATTCTTTTCTCCGCTTCAGCTTTTGTAATCCCATTATAAAAATCTTTCACAAAAGGATGATCGAAATCCTGGTGTGGAAAAATTTCAGGTCTTTCATTACCGGGTTTGGTCACTACTGTTGTGGGAATACTGCTCGAAAATTCGTAATCCGGAATGTAATTCGAAAGCCATCCGAAATACTGTGCTTCGTGATTTTCATCTTCGCCATTTTCCAGATAATCTTCAAAACTTTTTTCACTTAGCGAAACCCAGAAGCCATACTCTAAATCTTCGCAATGATCGTTTACTTGCTGAACCAAAACTGCTCTGATAAAACGATGCACCTGATCCGGATGCTTGATCACACAAAAATCATCATTAATCTCCGCAATTTCCTCTTTCTCTTCCGGAGAAAGTTTATCATAAGAAAAAGGTGAACTGTAAGCTAATGCCGGCCAGCTTTCATGCTCTTCACCACAGCATTCACAAATAAACTTAATATCTGACATTTTAATTACAGTTCAATTGATTCGCCAATTTCCAAAAGCATCAAGTCTTTTCCTTTATCAAAGAACTTGCGAATAGCGTCTTCATGATCGATTTTAATGTAGCCAAAAGTATCAAAATGATACCCAAGAATCTTATCGCATTCTACAAAATCAGAAGCTATGATGGCATCTTCAACATCCATTGTAAAATTATTACCGATTGGAAGAATGGCCAGATCCAGTTTGGTTCTCATTGGAATTAGTTTCATATCCATAGTCAGTGCGGTATCACCGGCAATGTAAATATTTTTATGTTCGCCCTCAATTACAAACCCACCCGGATTTCCGCCATAACTTCCGTCAGGGAAAGAGCTTGAATGAATCGCATTGACATATTTTACTTTTCCAAAATCAAATTGCCAGCTTCCGCCGTGATTCATCGGGTGTGAGCTGAAACCTAATTTAGCATAATAACCTGCAATTTCCGCATTTGAAACGATCACCGCTTTGGTACGATTGGCAATAGCTTCAACATCCAGAATATGATCGCCATGCGCATGAGTCAGTAAAATATAATCTGCTTCTAAGTTGTTGATATCAACTCCTGCTGCCTGTGGATTTCCTGTAATAAAAGGATCTACAATAATATGTTTTCCCCCCACTTCAATACCTAAAGACGCGTGTCCGTAAAATGTTATTTTCATTTTAATTCATTTTTAAAATTGAACTTTGTTTTATCTTCCCCCTAAAAAGAGGTTGACAATAATGTCTGAAATCAATGAAATCATACATACCGTCAGTAATATTGAAAGTAAAAAGGTACTTAGTGCCAGTTTCTTCAATTCAGGATCTAACAACTTTGGATTTTGGTTTTTATAAACGGTAATTAAATGTTTAGTTAAAGGAATAAAAGCCAATAAAAACAAATACTGATCGAAGTTATAATCACTCAAAAAGGCAAAAGCAACTACTAAAAGCATAGCGGTAATAATCAAAGTGAAATGATAAATTTTAGCTTTTGCACCACCGATCTGAACTACAATGGTATTTTTTCCTGATTTGCGATCTGATTCTTCATCACGCATATTGTTCAGATTTAAAACTCCAACACTTAATAAACCGATTGAAATAGCTGGTAAGATCAAAAGCGGATCGACTTCTTTTGAATACAAAAAGTTTACTCCCAAAGTACTAACCAATCCGAAGAAGATAAAAACGAACAAATCTCCAAATCCTCTGTATCCGTAAGCTGAATTTCCAACGGTATAACGAATTGCCGAAACAATTGCTGCTATTCCAAGTAATAGGAAAAAGATAGAATATCCAAAATTACTTTCGCCAAAAGCGAAATAGATCAGTACAATTGCAGACAACAAAGTCAAAAATGAAGTAATTATGATGGCTTTTTTCATGGCCTGAGGTGTAATAACACCACTCTGAATGGCACGCTGTGGACCAACTCTGTCGGCATTGTCCGTACCTTTTACACCGTCACCATAATCATTTGCAAAATTGGACAAAACCTGCAATCCAAGCGTCGTTAATAGTGCAAAACCAAAAATTTTCCAACTGAATACCTCTGTTGGTGTGTTAATGGTTTCCGTTGGGTTGGATAAGGCATATATACTTCCTACTATGATTCCGGAAACTGATAAAGGCAATGTACGCAAACGAGCGGCATCAATCCAATGTTTCATTCTATTTTATTTTGTTAGATTATTTGTTTCAGGTTTCAGATTTCACGTTCTCAACTTGAAACCTGAAACTATTATTTTAAGCCTTTTATGGCAACCATTTATTCTCGCCGAAGTTTGGCTTTCTTTTTTCCAAAAAGGCATTACGTCCTTCTTTTGCTTCTTCGGTCATATATGCTAAACGTGTTGCTTCTCCGGCAAAAACCTGCTGACCTACCATACCGTCGTCTGTTAAGTTCATGGCGAATTTTAGCATCTTGATAGAAGTTGGAGATTTTTGCAGAATTTCCTGTGCCCACTCGTAAGCAGTAGCTTCAAGCTCATCGTGTGGAATTACAGCATTCACCATGCCCATATCCATAGCTTCCTGAGCAGAATAATTTCTACCTAAAAAGAAAATTTCACGCGCTTTTTTCTGTCCGACCATTTTAGCCAGATAAGCAGATCCGTAACCACCGTCAAAACTGGTTACGTCGGCATCCGTTTGTTTGAATATGGCATGCTCTTTACTCGCCAAAGTCATATCACAAACGACATGCAGACTGTGTCCACCGCCAACTGCCCAACCCGGAACAACTGCAATAACCACTTTTGGCATGAAACGGATTAAACGCTGTACTTCAAGAATGTTTAAGCGGTGTTGTCCATCTTCACCCACGTAACCCTGATGCCCACGTGCGTTTTGATCGCCTCCACTGCAAAAAGAATACACTCCGTCTTTTGTAGAGGGGCCTTCTGCAGACAGTAAAACCACTCCTATCGAAGTATCTTCCTGCGCATCGTAAAAAGCCTGGTACAATTCTGAAGTTGTTTTTGGACGGAATGCATTTCTAACGTTTGGTCTGTTAAAAGCAATTCTCGCAACTCCGTTACATTTTTTATACGTTATATCTTCAAATTCTCTGGCTGTAATCCAATCCATTTCTGTTTGTTTTGTTTTTAATAATTGATAGTGTAAAAATAAAGCATTTTTATATTTTTACCTACCGCTATTTGTTTTTAGTCGCAACTAAAATCTGTTGTAATGTTAACAATTGGTATAATCTTACAAAAAATAATAATTTTAACAGTAGTTTTAAAAAATAATATTTAATTTTACCACCTAGAAATCAATGAGATACATTTTATTTCATTGACTAGAAGATTGATTTTCTTTCACTGATTTATTAACCTAAAAAATGATTTTTTTGAGAAAATTTAAAAATTTTGTCGCTCATTATTTTACGGTTTTTATTCATACGCCGTGGATCAATGAGCAAATGATTTATTCATTTGTTGAAACTTCGAAAAGGAGATAGTAACACCTAAGGTTAAAAGCTGGAATTGTTTAAGAATTAGTATGAGATTGATTACGAAAAGAGGAAAAAATACTAATGAAAACTTTCTACAAGTTATTTTATCAAACCAAATGGGTCGAGCCGTGAAATTGAGTTTTTGCTTTTAATATGAATTTATAAATTGTTTAAAGACATACCCATTTCAGAAAATAGTTTCTAAAATTTTTAAAGCTATTATTTTTTGAATGGATTCGAGTTTATTTTATTTCTGTTTTTTTTTAATTACAATTTTTTTTAAAACTAGAATAAAAAGGGAAAGGCTACTTGTAATGAGTAGCCTTTCCTGTTATAACAATATATTTTAAACTTCAAATTCCAAATTCCAATAGTACGTATCCTATTGGAATTTGAATTTTGGAATTTTTATTCCTTTACCAGATAAATTCCGTCTTCTTTAATTTCGATGAGTTTTTCTTTATACAAAGCTCCAACAGCCTTTTTAAACGTTTTTTTACTCATTTTTAGTACCGTTTTGATGTCTTCCGGATGTGAATTATCATTTAAACGTAAAAAACCTCGATTGGCTCTTAATTCGTCCAGAATTTTCTCTGCATTAGGCTCAATACTCTGATAACCTTGTACTTGCAATGCAACGTCAATTTTATGATCAGGACGGATATTTTTAATGTAGCCGCGCATTCTGTCTCCGGTTCTAATGGCGTCATCATACACCTCGTCTTTGTACAGCAATCCTTTGTGTTTCTCGTTAATGATCACATTGATTCCTATTTCAGTGATATGAGATACAATTAATTCTACTTCCTCCCCTTTTTCAACGGTCAGCTGCTCATTGCTCAAAAACTGATTGGTCTTACTTGAAGCTACCAGACGATTTGTTTTTTCGTCCATGTACAAATACACCAGGTAACGTTTTCCTTTTTCCATTGGACGGGCTTGTTCTTTAAACGGAACAAGAATATCTTTTTCCATTCCCCAATCCATGAAAGCACCTACGTTATTAATGTAATTCACCCTTAATAGCGCAAATTCATTTAACAGAATATAAGGCTCTAAAGTGGTTGCCACCGGACGCTGTTCGTGGTCCAAATAAACAAAAACGATTAATTCTTCACCAATTTCAAACTCGTTCGGTACGTATTTGTTGGGTAATAAAATATCGTGAATTCCTTCAGGGTCTTTTTCAGGATTTCCTAAAAACAAGCCAACTTTGGTATCACGAAGTATAGTAAGGGTATTGTATTTTCCTATTTCAATCATATGCTAAAAATTCTAAGCTGTTAAGCAGCTAAGTTTCGAGCTGCAAATGTACGAAGTTTGAAAATGGTAATCCTAAAAATGTTTCTAATTAAAAAAAGGCAGTTGCATCTTATTCTAATTTATTCCTTTTGGTTACATTTGAAAACCTATAATTAATCCAAAACCAATGAAAAAGACCATTTTCTATTCTATTTTTACCTTCTTATTTTTTACTCATATTGCTACTTCACAGATTACGGAGGATCCTGAAATCAAAAAAAATGATCGGCGAAATCAAAGCTGAAAACCTCGAAGCTACTATTCATAAATTAGTTTCTTTTGGTACCAGACATACCCTCAGCGATACCAAAAGTAAAACCAAAGGTATCGGCGCGGCACAACAATGGGTAAAATCGGAGTTTGATAAATTTGCTCTGGAATCTGGGGGAAGACTAACTTCTAAAATCGATTATTTTGATGTAAAAGCCGATGGAAAACGAATCGCCAAAGACAGCCAACTGGGAAATGTTATGGCGACCTTAAAAGGTACCGATCCAAACGACAATCGCGTAATTATCATAAGCGGACATCTGGATTCGAGAGTTTCAGACGTTATGAATGTGAAATCTGACGCTCCGGGAGCCAATGATGATGGTTCGGGTGTTGCAGCTGTTATCGAACTGGCCAAAATAATGAGTAAAAGATCATTTCCTGCTACTATAATTTTTGTCGCGGTAACCGGTGAAGAGCAAGGCCTTTACGGTGCCCGTCACTTAGCAGAATTAGCCAAAGCAGCCAACTGGAATATTGTAGCCATGCTAAACAATGATATGATTGGAAACAGCCTCTCAAGCGGTACAAATTTAAGAGATAACACGCAGATCAGGATATTTAGCGAAACCATTCCGTTTACAGAAACTGAAGAGGAAGCTAAAATGCGCAAAGCAACAAACCGTGATAACGACAGTCCTTCAAGATTATTAGCCCGTTATATCAAAACTGTTACGGAACAGTATGTAGATCAGCTAAAAGTAAAATTGGTTTACCGAAATGATCGTTTTCTTCGTGGCGGAGATCATACTCCGTTCAGTCAAAATGGATTTACTGCTGTTCGTTTCTGCGAAATGAATGAAAATTTCAATCATCAGCATCAGGATTTAAGAACTGAAAATGGTATCCAGTACGGTGACCTCGCGGAATTTATGGATTTTGACTATTTGAGAAAAAATACTTGTTCAAACTTAGCAACTTTGGCTAATCTAGCCTGGTCGCCAAAAGCACCTTTAAACGTGGGTATTGAAGTAAAAGAACTTTCCAATTCTTCTACCTTAGCCTGGACTACACCTGAAGGGCAAACTCCTTTTGGTTATCAGATTTTAATGAGAGAAACTTCATCTTCTCATTGGGAGAAAACTTTTTTTGTGAAAGAAACCAAGGCCGAAATTCCCTATTCAAAAGACAATTACTTTTTTGCCGTACAAAGTGTTGATGCTTTAGGGCATGCAAGTTTACCGGTATTTCCGGTTCCAATTCGTTAATTCCCTTACTATCATAAAACAAAAAAGACGCAAAGAAAAAAAATAATCTTTGCGTCTTTTGTAATTTATAGTTTTGAGTCTAAACCAATTCTTTAAAATACTGCTTTAAAACAATATCATTCTCAGATGTTGGCGTGAATACTTCCAAAATACAAGGAGCATTGTTTGTAGCATAAAGCGACTTAATACCTCCTGTTAAAGATTTCTCATCTGTGGCTGTAAAATAATTCATCTTATACATTTTGGCCAGATGCTCAGCTGTCAAATGATGTGACGTTTCGAAATAGGTATTAAAAACCGGTTTTTCTTCATGGCCTGGAAGAATCCTAAAAATTCCTCCTCCTCCATTATTGATTAGAATAATTTTGAAGTTTTCAGGGATGTACGAATTCCACAAAGCATTGCTATCGTAAAGAAAGCTAATATCTCCGGTAATAAAAATGGTTTGTTTATCGTTTCCTACTGCTGCACCAATTGCTGTTGAGGTACTTCCGTCAATACCGCTGGTTCCACGGTTACAATAAACTTCGATGGAAGGATCAATCTCAATTAACTGTGCATATCGAATGGCCGAACTATTGCTAATTTGCAGCTGACTATTTTTAGGAAGTGATCCGATTACTTTTTCAAATACTTTAAAATCCGAAAATGTAATTTTACCCAGATATTCTTCTTTTCTGATTTTTCTTAAATCGTAAATTTGATCAATTTTAGAAAAATAATCACTTGCTGCAAATTCTGTCTTCGGAAGCAGCGCTTTGAAAAAAGCATCAGGTTCCATTATAAAATGCTTCGTTAAAGCATTAAAGGTATCATAAGCACGTAACGTATCAATATGCCAGTGATGTTCGGGTTTGTATTTTCGTAAAAAGGCTTTAATACGTTTGGATACAATCATCCCTCCAAAAGTAATTAACACTTCCGGTTCAAGATCTTTAAAATCAGCATCATCAAATGGCGTAATTAAAGTATCGATGCTGTTAATAAAACTGGGATGATGCAAATTTGAGGTCGTCTCCGTAAGTACTACAATTGAGGGATCTTTGGCGAAGTTTTCCAGAATTTCTTTATCGACAGAATTCGCTTCGTTTATTCCTCCAATAAGAATTAATTTTCTTTTTGAAGCATTCCAAACAGAAACAGTCTCTGCTTCGTTTTCTATGGTTCCTGCACCGATAATTTCCTCTAAATGGGTAATTGTTGGTGCTACAGAAAGTTCTGAAACGGTTTCGTATAATGGTTCTTCAAAAGGAGCATTAACATGAACAGGGCCTTTTTGAAGTATAGCTGCTTCTATGGCTCTGTTGATCTTTAAATCGTTTTCTATTGAAGCTTCTTCAGTCAAATTTGCGTTGTAAACAGAATGGTTCTGAAAAACATTCTCCTGACGAATGGTTTGCCCGTCTCCAATATCAATCTTGCTTTGCGGACGGTCGGCTGAAATGACAATAAGTGGAATCTGACTGTAAAATGCTTCGGCTACAGCCGGATAATAGTTTAACAAGGCAGAGCCTGAAGTACAAACAACTGCAGTAGGCATTTTGGTTTGTTGTGCAATTCCCAATGCGAAAAAAGCAGCACAGCGCTCATCGGCAATACTGTAACAGTTAAAATTAGGGTTTTGAGCAAATCCTATTGTTAGTGGAGCATTTCTTGATCCCGGAGAAATAATAATATTAGTGATTCCTTTGCCTGAACAAATTTCGATAATGCTTTGTGCAAGCGCTATTTTGGGGTAAATCATTCTTATGGTGTATTACTTTTTGAAAAGAGACTTACAGTTATAAAACTCTTTTTTTAACCTCACAAAGTTACAAACTTCGCATTGGATTTAACTTATAAATAGGAAGATATTAAAAGGAGTTTCCCAAAAAAGGGAATATATTTGTAAAACTGATTATTTCTATCAAAAACAAACCGATTATGCGCTTCTTATATTTATTTTTTCTTTTTATATCCCTACAGACTACATCGGCTCAAAATCAATTTGTTGCTGATGACATGCCTTATAATACCGCTCTGAACAATGCCAAAACACAAGGAAAACCGGTTTTTCTAATGCTTTATGCCGATTGGTGCCCACATTGCAATCTGATGAAAAAAGAAGTTTTTAGTGATCCTGCTGTGATCGATTTTCTAAAGAAGAATTATGTATGTGTCTGGAAAAATATTGAAAAAGAAGAAGGAACTGCACTTAAGAATAAATTCAATACAAAATCTTTGCCTTCCTTTTTATTTATAGACCCTGCCACCGAAACCCTTTTGTATGCTTTAAAAGGCGAATTAAAAAAAGAGGTTTTTATGACGGAAGTAAACAATGCCTTAAATCCGAAATTACAATTGCCTTACCTCGAAAAAGAGTTTCTCGCTGATCCTTCTAATGTCGACAAATTTTTCAACTATCTGAACACGCTGAAAAAAGGAAAAGACCGTACTGACTTATCAATTCCAACACATATTTATCTCAATACACAATCTGATGCACAATTAATTAGCGAAACCAACTGGCGAGTGATTGCCAATGGTGTTACAGATATCAAATCGAGGGAATTTCAATATGTATTAAGTCATAACAAGGAATTTGCTGCTGTGGCCTCCCAAAGTCGTATCGATCGAAAGATTGAAAATATAGTCACGGAATCGCTTCGTCCGTATGTTGATAATTTAGACACTACAAGCTATTACAAACAAAGAGAAATTGCAAAATCGATACGCTTGCAAAAAGTAGATTCACTGGTTTTTAAATTTGACTTAACTCTGGCAGAACGAACCGAAAAATGGCAATTTTATAAAAAAGTTACTCTTGAAAATACTCAAAAATTAGTATGGAATGATGCCGGTTCTCTGAAAGATATCGGACAAACTTATTTAAAGCATATTTCGGATACCGAGAGTTTAAAAAAATCAATCGAATGGATAAAACATGCTATTGAACTGAATGATTCTTACGATGGAAATCTACTTCTGGCAAGGCTTTACCAAAAAACAAAAAACAAGAAACTAGCCTTGCAATATGCTAAGGATGCTAAAGAAATCTCCAAAGAAATGAATTGGAACCCCAAAGAAGTTGACGCTTTACTGACAGAGCTAAACACTAAATAATACTTATTAGGAATCATCTGGCTGTTTCTTTAAAATAATTACCAAGCAGTCACACCCAAAAAACATCGCATATACCCAAAGAACTATGAGCCTAAACCTTAGACCGGCAACAACAAATGATTTAGAAAAGATTCTGAATATTGTAAACCATTCCATTCTGCATACCACCGCAAATTATAGTTATGAAATTCAGACTCTTGAAGTTCAAACGAAATGGTTTGAAGATAAAAAAGCTAAAAATCTGCCCGTAGTGATTGCCGAATTAGATGGCGAAGTAGTAGGATTTGGGAGTTATGGACAATTCCGTGAGAAAATCGGGTATCAATATACTGTAGAACATTCTGTATATGTAGTGGATACTGTTATCGGAAAAGGTATTGGATCTCAGTTACTGTCAGAACTCATTCGTTTGGCTAAAGAACAGGGGTATCACGTAATGATTGGCGCTATTGATGCCGACAACGCGGGAAGTATTGCTTTTCATGAGAAATTTGGATTTGTCGCAACCGGAACCCTTCGCGAGGTGGGATACAAATTTGATCATTGGCTCGATTTGGTTTTTATGCAACTGATACTACAATAGTTCTAACGCAATTCTATAAAAAAAACCACAAACCTAAATTTAATATTCAGATTTGTGGTTTTATTTTGCATTCTTAATTCTTTAACTAGCTCTTTATCCAGTTGATTACTTCCGGATCTGTTGGCAATGTTCTTGGCTTAATCACTTTTACCAACTCCCCTTTTTCGTTAATCAGGTATTTTTGAAAGTTCCATTCAACTTCAGAATCCTTCAAGCCATTTTTTGATTTTTGTGTTAAGAATTTGTACACTTCGCACATATCACTTCCTTTTACAGAAACTTTATCCATCATTGGAAAAGTTACACCATAATTTTGCTGGCAGAATGTCTCAATCTCTTTATTTGTACCTGGTTCCTGCTCGGCAAAATTATTAGCAGGAAAACCAACAATTACGAATCCTTTATCTTTATACTCTTTGTAAATTGCCTCAAGATCTTTGTATTGAGGAGTTAAACCGCATTTTGATGCCGTGTTAACAATCATCACTTTTTTTCCTTTTAGCGAAGCAAAATCAAAAGTGTCTCCTGATAAATCTTCTACCTTAAATTGATAAATGGTTTCTTTTGTCATAGGTTTATCCGTTTTAGATAATTTCTCTTTACTGGTTTGTGCCTGAATTTTAGTACCGAACAAAAGGACAATACTACAAGCTATAAATACTACTTTTTTCATTGTTTATTTTTTTATAAAATTAGTTAAATTCTCTTCTCAAAAATCACTTTAAATTCTTTATTTTTTGCTAAACATACGTTAAATAAAAAATGAAGCCTAACGTTAATCAGACGTTAGGCTTCCCCCCATACAAACAAATCAAACCATGAATTAATTGTTATTCCCTTTTTATATCGTTATATTAAAAATAGTTGATGCCCCGGTTATAGTGCTCATACATTTCAAATTTCCAATCCCTCAGGCGTATCTTTTTTAACGGCTTTTATCTTTTATTCTGGGCAAGAGTTGGACTACCTTCATTTTTTTGGAAGTCCGAAGACATCAACTGATCTACTAATTCCTAAATAATGTATTATCGCTTATTACAAGCTCTGAATTCTTATGAACAAGTCCTTTACGGAAATCACTTTTACTGAATCCCGCCAGCGACAAAACTGTAGTCAAACCAACAATCAGTATTTTCAGTTTATTTAAGCTATTCATGACAAATAAATTTTTATTTATTGAGATTTACTTTACGATTTACTCTTTCTAAATATTAATTTTCATTACTAATTCTTAAAACAAAAGTGCTGCTATAAAATTTCAATCTTCTTCATTTTCAAACTTTTGCTATTTACGACACTATAAATCCGATGTTATAATAGCATTTACGTAATTGGATTGCTTTTGGTTTTAAAAAAATCAAAAAAAAGTGATATTTTTTTCAAACCCCTTAGTTTCCTAGGTTTAAGACTACTAAAAAAATTAAAAAATTCACGAAAAAATAAATTATCTTTATCTCAGGTTAAACATAATGTCTCTTAAAATTTTGTTCCAACTTAAAATACCACACCTATGAGTCAAGAAGAATTATTAGTTTTAATTTACAAGAAAGACGAACGAGCTTTTACCCATTTGTACGATATGTACTCGAAAAGTTTGTTTTCTGTTATCAATGTTCTCATAAAAAACCGCGAAGAAGCCGAAGATGTTTTGCAGGAAGTTTTTGTCAAAATCTGGAAAAACATCGATTCTTATAATGAGAGTAAAGGCCGATTTTACACCTGGATCCTCAATATTGCAAGGAATACCTCCATTGACAAGTTAAGATCCAAAAATTTTAATAACAGTCAAAAAAACCTTTCTTCAGATAATTTCGTAAATCTGTTAGACGACAGTAATAAACTCGTTAATAGAATTGATACTATTGGAATACAAGAATTTGTAAAAAAATTAAAACCAAAATGTATCGAGATTATTGATTTATTATTTTTTAAAGGATATACCCAACAAGAAGCTTCAGAAGAATTGGCAATGCCATTGGGGACTATCAAGACGCAAAACAGAAACTGTATTAATGATCTAAGAAATTATCTAAAAATATAATGGAAGCAAAAGAGTATATAGAATCAGGAATTCTGGAACTATACGTTTACGGTTTATTGACCGAAACTGAAAATCTGGAAATAGCCGAACTGGCTAAGAAAAACCCGGAAGTTGATCAGGAAATTATTTCGATAGAAAAAGCTATTGTTGCTTTATCATCAAGTTTCTCTCCTTTTCACTCGGTAGCCAATTTTGAGAAGATAAAAGCCCGTTTAGAGCTGAAACACGGCAAAGTAGTCGACATGAAACCAGCTTCGAACTGGTCACAATATGTAGGCTGGGCTGCGGCAGTGTTACTGCTTTTAGGCTTTGGATATCAAACTCTGGAATTGACAAAAACGAAAGAAGCTATTGCTACTGTTGGGACTGAGAAAAATAAAATTGAAAAAGATTACGCTTTCTTAGATCAGCAGAACAAGCAAACCGAAAAAAGTCTTACTATTGTAAGAGACATCAAAAACACGGGTGTAACACTTGGCGGACAAGCCGTTTCTCCAAGTTCATTTGCAAAAGTGTACTGGAACAAAGACACAAAAACAACGTATATTGATGCTGCCGGTTTACCAAAACCTCCAAAAGGTATGGTATATCAGGTTTGGGCTTTAAAATTAAGTCCTGTACTAACTCCTACGAGTATTGGTTTATTGAGCGATTTTGAAGGAAACTCTCAAAAAATATTTGCTGTTAATCAAACTGATTCAGCAGAAGCTTTTGGAATCACTTTAGAGCCTGCCGGAGGAAGCCTGACTCCTACTATGGAACAATTGTATACTTTAGGAAAAGTTTAAAACACAATACATCTTATCACTTAAGAAACGCATATTCAATTTAATATGCGTTTTTTTATTACTTTCAATTAAAATAACTCGAAAAAAATATGAATGGAAATTTACTTTTAAGAACTGCAGTCGCTATTATTCTACTCACCCATTCTGTTTTCGGAATGTTTAATAACGGAATCAATGATTTTGGAAATCTATATTTAAATCAGATTGGCTTCGCTCCTTTTGGCGTTTTTCTGGCCTGGTCTATTAAACTATCCCATGTAGTAGCAGCCATTCTTCTGCTTAGTAACAAATACGTTAAACCGGCAGGTTTTGTCACTATTCTCATATTGATAATGGGAATAATCCTTGTTCATTTTCAGGAAGGCTGGTTTGTTGTAGGCGGTGGAAGAAATGGTGCGGAATATAACTTTTTACTCATTATTGTTTTAATCGTTATTATGTATCCTAATGGATTCAAAAAAAGAAAAAACTAAATACCTCCCGTTTAGACATAAAAAA
>NZ_AMYW01000040.1:0-41103 GCF_000335775.1 Flavobacterium sp. WG21 | reverse complement strand
CGAACCGTAATATGTCCTTCCGTTTACCAAAGCTGTTGTTGGTGTTACTACATTACCTGCAGTAGCCGCATCGTACCACGTAACTCCTGTTTCATTGGTTACCAGACTTGCCACTGTAGCATTCGCAGATTTACAGAATTCTTGTGCTGCATTACCTGTTGGTGTCTGAGGATCACTGATCGTTACCGTTACCGCCAATCGCGTTGGACTCTCTTTACCATTTAGCGTTTGCGAAGCGTAATAAACGGTTCCGTTTATTAATGTGAACCTGATGCCAATGAGTTGCCTCCAGTGGCACTTTCGTACCATTTTATAGCAGTTCCGTTAGCTGTTAGACTTGCTACGATAGGATTGCTAGTGAAACAAAAAGTTTGCGTTGCATTGCCCGTTGGAGGTGAGGTTACAAGTGTTACTGTTACCCCAAATCTTGTTCTACTTTGGCAATAATTTATCGTTTGTGATGCATAATAAGTTCTACCATTCACTAAAGCAGTACTAAGTGAATATTCCAGACCACCCCCAGGACCAGAAATATCAAACCATCTAATACTACCTGTTCCAGTGACTGATAAACTCGCTATAGTAGGGTTACTACCCGTATCAAATGACTGCAATGCATTGCCTGTTGGGGGTGAGTCAAAAATATTTACTAACACTGCCAATCTTGTGGCACTCTCACAACCATCCACCGTTTGTGATGCATAATAAGTCTTATTGTTTTCTAAAACAGTACCTGACAAAAGAATATTCCCACCTATGGCTGCATCGTACCATTTTATATTAGTTCCCCTGCATTCGTACTCTAGATTTCCTAAATTAGAGGTATAAATCCCACACCAGTTCACCGATGCAGGACCTGTTGGAGGTTGTGTATTTTTAACTATTGCCGTTACCGCAAAGCGTGTTGCGCTCTCACAACCGTTTACCGTTTGCGAAGCATAATAGGTTGTTCCATTTATTAAAGCGGTCGTTGATGACAATACGCTACCGCCTGTGGCAGCACTGTACCATTGCACTACTGTTCCTGTGACAATTAAACTCGTCACAGTAGGATTAGCAGATGCACAAAATGTCTGCAAGGCAGTACCTGTTGGCGCATCAATACCTATCTTTACCGTTATTGCAACTCGAGCAGTGCTCTCACAACCGTTTACCGTTTGCGAAGCATAATACGTTGTGCCATTTGTTAAAGCTGTCGCTGACGGAAGTACATTTCCTCCTGTTGCCCCATCATACCATTTTACATTTGAAGCATAACCACTATTATTACTATTATAGACTAATAAACTTGATAAAGTAAGATTACTCCCGCTGCAAAATTCCTGAGGTGAATTAGCTGTTGGTGCAAGTGAAGTATTTATAATATTAGATCTGGCCCACGATCGGGTTGAGCTTTCACAGCCATTTACCGTTTGTGAGGCATAGTAACTGACTCCGTCTAGTAAAGCAGTAGTTAGCGGAAGTAGATTTCCTCCTGTTGGTGCATCATACCATTTTATTCCTGTTCCTGATATGCTAAAATTCGCCAAGGTACTATTATTAGTATCGCAAAAATATCGATCTCCAAGATTGCCGGGCGCTGGAACGTCAGTAACATTTACGTTTACTGCCAAGCGCGTTGGACTCTCGCAGCCGCTTACCGTTTGTGAAGCATAATAAATGGTCCCATTGGTTAAGGCTGTACCCGATGCCACTTCATTACCTTGTATTGCTGAATCATACCACTTTATTCCAGTTCCCGTGGCTGATAAACTTGCCACGGTGGGATTAGCACTTGCACAAAAAGTTTGTGACGCATTACCCGTGGGTGCAGCAGGATTACTAATGGTTGCCGTTACCGGTAAGCGTGTTGTACTTTCACAGCCATTTACGGTTTGCGAAGCATAATAAGTGGTATTGTTTGTTAAAACTGTACCTGACGCCACTACACTGCCGCCAGTTGCAGCATTGTACCAGAGTATTCCTGTTCCGTTAACTATTAAACTGCCAACAGTAGCATTATTACCTGCACAAAATTCCTGGGTTCTATTACCTGTTGGCGCTGCAAAGTTGCTGGTAATTATGACTGTCACCCCAGTTCTGTCTAGACTCTCGCAACCATTTACCGTTTGTGATGCACAATAAAACGCTCCATTTACTAAAGCTTTCGTTGATGCCAACGCTGTGCCTCCATAATATGCATTGTACCATTTTATATTTGTTCCGGTGGCTGACAAACTTGCCACAGTAGGATTATTCGCCACACAAAATGACTGTGATGCCGCTGCTGTTGGTACACTCGTCTCATTATCATATGTGACACGAAAGGACATGTTACCAGTACTAACCCAAATCTCATTTCCTGAACTATCTTCACCAAGCATTTCGCCTCTATAGTAACCAGGTTCTACATGGCTAAAGGAATTGCTAGAACTACCACCAACATAATATTGATTAATTACATCAAAAAGACGGTACGTTACGTTCTTCAGACTAGAATTAAGTGCAGGATCAGAAGTTAATACTACTATTCCGTCGTTACTAGTACAACTAGTAGCATTAACAACAGTTGCAGTTAAATTCTGCGAAATTCCTGCAAAAGGCAGTAACAACAGTAAAAAAAGAAAAAATCTTATTGTTTTAATTTTAACTAAATAGTTCTTTATCATATTCAGGTATTTTTTATTACTTGTTTTTTGGGGTATGTTTCTTCTAAAAAAAGAAGTATTTATATAGCTTTTACTCTATTTTATCACGAAATTTTACACAAAAATATACTTGTTCTAAAATTTATAGTTCACTATTCAATAAACGGTATAACTAATGTTGTAAATGGTAGCAGTTTGGTATTTCCTTAAAAGTACCGGGAAACCAGTCAAATTTTTTTTACCTGTCTACATGGTAAGAATGCCTTATAAATATGCTGTTTAAACAATTCTATTGTGTCAAAATTTGCCTCAATGACTCACACACTGGCATTGATCTTTTAGGTACTTAAAAGATATTTCCAAATACAGAATCGCGGAAAAATTTGCACCGCATACGTATCGTTTTCGGCAAAGGGAGTATCGTTCAGAATTATTGGAAATAATGAATACCATTTTTGTAAAGCAATACCGGTAAAGCTGTGCTTCGATGTTTCACCGGTCTAAAAAGTCTCTTCTACTGAAATAAAATACTTTGTCTCAAATTATTAAGATTTCTGAAGAAACTAATTGTATAAGATTCCGTGATAGATTCAAATTATCGCTGGCCATCGAATCCAACAATGATGAATTCGCTTCTTCTATTGATGGCATGTTCTTCTTCGGTACAGGGAACGCCATCTGCACATTTGTTTAAAAGCATTGCTTCACCATAACCTTTACCCGATAGCCTTGCCGGATCGATACCTCCTTTTTTCACTAGCCAGTTTATTGTTGTTTTAGCTCTTAAATTAGAAAGTTTCATATTATAGGCAAAGCTTTGTCGACTATCAGTATGTGCCCTGACATCCACCTTAAGATTGGGTCTTAGTTTCATGAGTTCGGCAATCTTAGCCAGTTCTACTTCCGCATCTTTTCTAACAGAGAATTTATCCAGATCAAAATAAATATCCTGAAAATTGAATACTTTGGCCAAGTCAAGACCAACCTCTAATTTTTGTTGTTTTTGCTCCATTAAAAATGGAAAAGGCTTTTTGTCTATATCAAAACTGGTAAAAAAGCTTATCTCGATGGTTTGATAATTTTCGTTCTCTGCTCTAACATAATAGATCTTGCCAGCCGTCAGGTTTTCAAGCTTATAAGTTCCAATAGGACCAGAAACGCCCTTGGCCAAAAGATTCATTTTTTCATCATACAATGAAATCTGAGTATCCGGTACCGGATAATTGGTTTGTTTATCAATCAGGTTAAGATGTATGGTCTTAGTGTTCTCTCTTTTTAAAGGCTGATCTTCAGTGAATTTATAAATATCATCAAAACCTTGTCCGATATTCCTGTTGGAAGAGAAGTATCCTTTTTTCGTTTTAGAATTGATATAGTAACAAAAATCATCAAAGGAGCTGTTTATGGGTTCCCCAAGGTTTGTGGGTTTGGATACTGAGCCATCTGGATTGATTTTTGCCGCAAAAATATCCAAACCTCCTAATCCTAACTGCCCGCTGGAAGCAAAGTACAATTCATTGTTATCTGATACAAACGGGAAAGTTTCCCTCCCTTCCGTATTGATATTGGTACCTAAATTTTCCGGTTTTCCGTAAGTACCATTATCCAAAATTTTCACTTTAAATAAATCTGACTTCCCTACAGTACCCGGCATATTTGAAGCAAAATACAACGTTTTCTCGTCAGGGCTTAAAGCCGGATGTGCCACACTATATTCATTACTGTTAAAAGGAAGCTCTGTAATGTTATCCCAATCCCCATTTTTATAGACTGCTTTATAAATTTTAAGCAGCACCACACCTTCATTATTCATCCTTAGTTTTCCGTCTGAATAATTATTGCGGGTAAAATAAACCGTTTTACCATCCTTTGTAAATACCGGGGTTGATTCGCTAAATTTAGAACTAAGTTTTTTAGAAAATAAATGCGGTTCTCCCAAAGTACCGTCTTTATCTATTTTACAAACCAATAAACTACTGTAAGGCTGATTGTCCCACTTGTTTACTTTATCATCCCTTTTAAAGCCAGGTCTTGATGAGGCAAAAACAAAGTTTGTTTTACAAAAAGCTGCTCCATATTCGGAGTAAGAACTGTTAATTTCACTATGCTTCAGGGTATACCTGTCAGAATTCATTTTTATTTCTTTCAGATAGTCTTTATTATTGAGGTATAACTTCGCTCTGATTTCGTTCTCTGACAACCGAGCAAACAAATTTAGATACTCTTCTGCTTTCTCCGGCTTTCCTTCAGATTTTAAAGTTTGAGAATAACGATAATAATATTCCGGGGTGACGAAATTATTGCTATTCACTGTATTCAAACCAAACAATTGCGTGTACCATTTATTTGCTTCAAGAAATTGTGCATTGAAATAGTAAGAGTTTCCTAATTTTTCGAATAACTCTTTTGATTTATACCCTTTCTCTGCTACTCTTTTATAAATCTCTATTGCGTCGATGTAGGCTAGGTCGTCGTATTTTTTGTTGGCTTTTTTTATTTTGTTTTCCTGAGAAAAAGCGCAAGATGCTGTAGCGAAAAATAAGATCACCAAGCTGTGTATTTTTACTCTCATAACTTAAAAAAATACGAGGTGAGAAAACTTTGTTAATTTTTTTTGACAATTCAAATCGTAAGAAAAACTCATGTGAACCAGAGTTATATTTTCCTAATTTGTTTGTATCGGCATCATAAGCATAGCCCATCAATAATCCATCTGTGATTTGGAAACCCACCACTGCGCTCGCTGCTGCGCCCCATCTGTAAGAAGTTCCTAAGGTTAGTTTTTCGAAAAACAAAAAGTTAGCCGACAAATTCAACTGTAAAGGACTTCCCACTATAAAATCAGCGAGTATAGCCGGTTTAAATTTGACATTATACGACAAATCAAAAACATGGCCCGCCATAAAATAATAATGGGATCTTAATTTTAAAGCTGACTCTTTATTTGCATCATATAGTATGTTCTCTAAAAGCGCAGGAACAGAAACTCCAACATACGTCCGATCTGACTGCAGGTAAACACCGGTACCTAAATTGGGCGAAAATTTACCGCTAATATTATTCTGAAAATGAGGGTCATTTGGATTGTATTGATTCAGTTTGGTATAATCAATATTCAACAAATAACCGCTCGCTTTAAGTCCAAAGAATAATTTATAATCGTAATTCAGTCTAATGTTATAAGACATATCTACCGAAAGCGAGGTTTGATTTGAAGGCCCTATTTTATCACTCACGATAGAGGTTCCTAAACCTACATGGTCTGATACAGCACTATTGGCTGCAAAAGTCAATACTCTTGGCGCTCCGTCCATTCCTACCCATTGCATTCGGTTTAAACCCACAATACTTAATACTTCTCTACTCCCGGCATAAGCGGGATTAATTACTGCCGTATTGTACATATATTGTGTAAATTGTGAATTCTGTTGCGCGAAAGCATTCAATCCGATCAACAGTAATCCTAACACTAAAACAATTATTTTTTTTTCATAAATAATACCATACGTTAAAATAAAGCCTCTTATTTTCTCTACTATAAAGAGTTAAGCAATCACTGAGGCCTCTAACTTAAATTAAATCAAAATGTGTGTTTTTTCTCATATTTTAAACAAATATAGTATTGACTCACTAACTTATATACTGCTTGTAACAAACGGCTTAATGACGAAATAAATGGTTGTTTTGAGGTACGAAATAGGAAATGCAAGCCGAACATAAAAAAAATCCGACAGGTTTTAAAAAACCTGTCGGATTCGAAAATATCTTTTGACCATCAAAAAGTCGATAATCTCATAGAACCACAATGTGATAATACGACAATTTAATAATGCTGCGATAAACTATAAACTATTAATCTGTAGAGCCATCATATTCAAAGTAATAAAGAGGTACTGTTATCTCTACTCTTGTACCTACAGGCAAACCATCTTTTATCAAATCTATCACCTCCAGTATATGCCTTTTTTTTCTGAGTTTCGTTAAAATTCTGAACCTGTCCGCGATAATCAATGACGCCAATGATTTATGACCTTTACTATTATTCGTTTTACATCTGCCTATGCCATTATCCTCTATTATAATGCACAAACTGTCATTCTTTGGATAAATCTCGATTAAAAGTTCCTTTCTTTTTTTACTGGGGTTTAATCCATGGATAATAGCATTTTCAACAATGGTCTGAACTACCATTACCGGAATCTCAATTCTTTTCAAGTCAAGTGTTTCGTCTATTTTATACGTTACGTGCAATTCATTATTACTCCTCACCTGTTCAAAATCTAAATACGTTTTAATATACTTAATTTCTTCATCCAAAGAGGTAATTTTATCTCTGGTAATTTCTAAGGTCGATCGGAGTAATTTTGAGAATTTATTTAAAAAGAAATTAGCATCTTCTACACCCCTTGTAAATAAAATGCCTTGTAAATTGTTTAACGCATTAAATAAAAAATGCGGTTTCATTTGATTCTTCAGTGATTTGAGTTCCAAAGTAATCAGTTCTAATTTTAGTTTGTTTTTCTCATTAATCTTTTTTCTGAAATAACGTAAAAAGAAATAGAACATTAAAAGATACAGAGATAATACAGCTATAAAAAAGAAGTTAGTTTCCCAAAAATAGGGTTCTACTTTAAAACTGACTTTTTCAAATGTTTTTTGATTAGTATCTCTTAAATTTCGGGCACAAACTTCAAAAATATAATTTCCATGTGCCAAATCACTAAAAACTATATTCCTGCTTGAAAGTTGATTCCAGGAGGTGTTTTCGTAATTTCCGTTCTTTACCAGTCTATAAAAAATTTCAAAACAATCCGGATTATCAAATGTTCGAAGAGAAGTCCTGATCATAATATTTCCTTTGCCTTGTTTGATGATTTTTTCTTTACTATTCAAAATTGATTTTTCACCAACAAAAAAATCAACAATCTGAACCTCTCCAAAAGCGGATTTGTCTATATAACTATTTTTAATAACCGAAACACCGTTATCGGAAATAATCATAATATTATGCTTTAGAAAAACAATATCCATAACACGTCCTCTTAAAACCCCTTCGTTGAAGTTAATTTTATTAAAGAAATGCCATTTACCTTCTTTTTTCTTATAAATCGTAATATCATTGTAGGTTACGAAATACACTTTGTCATCGTGGTATTTAATAAAATAACAATTGTCTTTTAGTTTAATTCTTTGCTGAACGTTTAACTTATTGTCCAGAAAAAACACCATTCTGTTTCCCGTTCCTATAATAACACCATCCTTCATTTTTCGAATAAAACTGGTATTTTTTATCGAAGTTTTTTTTCTCTTTTCTTTAGTGATAAAATTATAGGAAGCTACCATTTCTTCATTACCTACTACCGCTAAATTATTGTTCAGGCAAAACTCTTTGAGACGTATATCGGTAAAATCAAAAGTAATTTTATCATTGTATTCTGACTCGATGTAATTTTCATCAATAGCAAACAGATTATTATTGCTGTCCATGAATGTTTTGTTTAAATTAAGTTTAGCATGGATCACATCAAAACTAAAATCGTTTACTGTTTTATCATACAAATATTTCCCTTTATTACTAATAAGACATATTTTATCTCCAAATTTGAACAGATTATAAAGTTTCTCATCAAACTTTCGAATAATTTTTATTTCGAAAGTTGTGACATCCATTACGCCAAATAAACCAGAATTGGCAATAAAATAGAGTTTATCTCCTTCCAAAAGGCTTTTTCTTATAAAGGTATCATTGGATCCAAACAGCCTATAATTTACTTTATTCAAAATTTCCAGACTGCTATACTTGACAAAGTAAAGTCTGTTTTTTTCGTCTATGAACCAAAAATTCTTACCTGAATCGATAAAAACTGATTTAAAATCTAAACCATTAAGCTTTATTAAGTCTCCGATATTTTTAAAATTCTGATAAGTATTGCCAGTAGTCGAATGAAATTTTAAAGAATCTTTTGGAGTATAAAAAGGAACAATCTGTTTTAAATTATCAATCACAAAATCCATTTTATTGTAATAAAAATTATAAAGCGGTTTCTGATTAACAGAATCTATTTTTCCGGATCGGGTATATAACCCGAAACGATGTAAATCGATATTATTGACAGTAACTTTATAAAAGGGTTTTAATCTGTATTTCTTACCGCCTTCCATAACAAAATGTCTCTTAAAGAAATGATCGTAACCGTAATAAGTTTTGCTAGCTATATCGTATCTGTGAATTTCAAGATCCTTTTTTTTGGGCTTGTATTTTAAAAAATAGTTTCCAGGGGTTAACAAATAACATTCTCCATTAGATATGGAACTAAAATAAACACTGCCCTTTCTTTCAAAACAAAAAGACAAACTTGGTATCTTTTTAGCTGCTTTAACATAAAAAACTTTATAACCCTTTACAAAATGAAGTCCGTAATGATAATCGCAAAGCCAGACTCTATTTTGCGAATCGATCCCGGTATATACAATATCATTAGAACTTAAACCATTTTCAATCGAAAAATTTCTAAATGTATTGCCATTAAATCGTGTTAAGCCATTGTTGGTCGCAATCCAGATGTTGTGCTGCAACCCCTCTCTGACACTATATACATAATCGGATTTTAATCCGTTTCGCGAATCCATAATAACAAACTGATTACGAAATTGCGCCTGAACACTCTTGGATAATAATAAAATTAAAAAAAGTAAAAATTGCTTCATGTGATTATTTTTTCGTAATATTATAAATCCAAAAAAAAACGAACCAAAATTAATTTGTTATAAAGATATGATATCTAAAATCAATGCCATACTAGTTGACGATGATTTTCAAAATTTGCAATTATTAAAATATTTCCTTGATAAATTCTGCCCTTTAATTAATATTGTTGGGGAAGCTGACAATGTTGAGGATTCTATAACGCTAATCAACAAGCTATCTCCACAGGTAATTTATCTGGATATTCAACTTCACGAGAAAAATGCTTTTGAAATTCTGGATTGCATTGACTTTTCCGAAATTGAAATTATTTTTGTAACAGCTTATAACGATTATGCACTTAAAGCATTCAAATACAACGCTATTGATTATATTATAAAGCCTATTATAATCGAAGACATTGTACTGGCTACTAACAAAGTAATCATGAAACTGAACGAAAAAGATCAGTTTAACCAATTTATAAAACAAGAAAAAAAATCACTTTCTGAACAGGCAATATCTCCTTCAGTACCTTCATCTCAAAAATCTGCTCCTTCTATTGGTACTGAATATCTAACAATCAATTCGTTGGACAAAATGATCATTATCAAAAAAGATGACATTAGCTTTTGTAAATCTGACGGAAGATATACCACCTTTTTTCTGGTCAATAATACTGAGCACGTTTCGAGCAAAAATTTAGGTGAATATGGTACTATGCTGGATCAAAATCAATTTTTTAGAATTCATCACTCGTATATTGTCAACATAAATCATATCGATAAAATTAATAAAAAACAGGGGTACTATTGTGAAATGACAAATGGCGCAAAACTTCCTGTTGCCAGAAGAAGAATCGACAGCTTAAAAAAAATGCTACAGATATAAAATGTCTTGTTTTCACTTTTATGGTTATTAAAATTTGAAATTCATGTGATGTCGGACTACAATATTTTGAAATTATAAATAATCATGCGGGCTGAAGCAGTATAACGCATTTCTGCAGGTTAAATTACACTGCCTCAGATCCTGCACAAACTCATTACCATTCTTATTATAAATCCTATTTGGATCATTTAAAAGGAATGGGAGGGTTAAATCTGAGTAAAATGAGAACCAAAACGATTAGAGCCTTTACAACTTCAAAAACAGATAAAAAAATCAACTAAACTGAATAATGCAAAACGCATTATTCGTCTTACCTAATTTTGAATTATTGAGCGACTTCAATTTATGTATCCACATTTCCCTTCACACTAACCAAGAAACCACTTGTTAATTTAATTACGAATTTAGAATTATAATTCACATTATGCAACTGCATTTCAACACCTTACACCATTCACGAAATAAATGGTAACTTTTGATTTAAAAGTGGAAGTGTCTTACCTAAAATTGAAAATTACAGATTTACTTTACTTAAGGTTTTGTACTTCCTACCTCTTACTACACTAAATTTCAATTGAATTCTAGCTCTCTTCATCCTTCCACAAAGAATAAGGCTGAAAAAACAGAATCAAAATTCTATCTTTCCAGCCTTTGGGGCAAAAAAATACAACAATCATACAGAATGAGATAATGTTACGCACCACTTTCATAATTCTACGGCATTCCCTCAAATTAGGTCCTGTACAATTTTTGTTCGCCATCTTTGATGACTAAAAGAAAGAATACCAAACTAGTTAAAGATCAACTCAAAAAAACATGCAAAAACACTAACGTAATTCAAAACTTAACTAAAAACTTAACTAATAACAAAAAATTAAAATGATTGTTTATTCACTTACTTAAATAAACCACTCTTTATTCAACTCTTTATACTAGTTTGATAAGACTTGCTTTCTGAGTACAAATATAGAATGGTCCTACGAGATTTGAATGCCGGTTTCAATAAGTGCGTCAACTACGGAATAATTGATACTTTTTTCTGTAAATATGGAATATAATCTAGATCCTAAAAAGAATACAACACTGAATATCAATACATTCAATTATCCTAAAGCTAAAATAAAATAGAAATAAACTAGGTTTCCGCAACAAATTAGATACTATCATTATATTGTCTCGTAAAATTCAGTGTATAAAAAAAGAGGGAATCTTCTCCCTCTTAAAAATGGTTAAATGTAAATAATTAGAATTGGTTAGTTACTGTACTTATTAAATCTACCTTTTAAAATCTAAAATTAAACCCCGCTGTAACAATTCCTTTATACGCGAAACCTAATTTTACGAATGCTCAAAATTCTTTGCCCTTTCTTAAATCTGCTGGATTAATTAGTTATACTATTTAATATTAACTTTTACTGTACAATCACAAGCGGAATCTATAACAAACCATCATATTACTAATACAAACGTAAGTCTATTCGTACCATTTAATTATGCGTTTTAAAAACACGTTATCACCTAGGTAATAATCGGTTGTAAAGCGGTAATATTTGGTAAAATTAACCGGGTGCAAATAATACTTCTATCACACGATACGCAAAACGCCGATTTATGGTTTAAAACGATAAATAAAATATGGAGGCTTTCCCTGATCGTCCGCACCTGTAAAAGCTGGTGAACTATTGAGTTGATTTACTGAAATATACATCCAACCGTCTGGGCCTTTATAAACATTATCCGGCCATTGCAATTTTTGATTGTCCTGTAAAATAGTAGTTAATTTACCCGCAGTATTCAACTTTGTTATGGCGTGTTCTTGCAGATTTGTAAAATAATGATTCCCTTCTTCATCTGTCAAAGCTCCATCACTAAAAGGTTTGTCACCTGCTTTTTTTATTGCTTTACTAATTTCGGCATCACTTTTACCTTCTCTAAATAGTTTGGCTGGCACGCTATACCATGAAGTTCCATTCATTGCTCCAAAAAATATCGTTTCCCTGTCATTTGAAAGTGTAATCGGGTCAATAGCTACACGAGCCGGTTTTCCTCCAAAATAAGTTACTTTACCATCAATAATCATATCTTTATCTTCTGCCTGCAAAGATACATGTCCGCTAAATCGGCGTGTTTTTTTTGTTTTCAGATTCAAAACAATAATACCCGGATTGGCAATATCGGCTAAGTAAGCAAAACCATTTTTTTCATCAATGGCAACATCCTGCGTAAATGTACCTTTAGGCGCAATAGTTTGAGGCAATTCAATTTTTTGAACTACTTTATTCTTACTGATATCAAAGGCCCAAAGTCTGGATTTACCTAATTCGAGTCCCATATCGGTAACCCATAACTGATTGTTTTTATCAAAGATTAACCCCAACATCGCATCAAATTTTGCGTCGGTTGCTTTTGCGTCATATTTCTGATAAGCTTCAGATGGGTAGGGAATCGCTTTTCCGTTTACAATTTCTACCAATTGCATCTTCTGACTTCCCAACGGATGAATGGTTGCAAAAACACGACCCTCGGCTGATACAGCAACGTCACCGGGACGAATGTCCATTGCGGCAACTACTTCGAGAGGTTCGGCTGTTTTTTTGGCATTTGCAAAATAATTGGCGGTCCCTTCAATCCAGTCTTTACGTGGGGGAGCAAAAAAATCAATATCTAATGTCCCATCTTCCAAACATTCAAACTGATGGGGAATATTCCCCGGAATAATCAACACCTCTCCGGCACTAACAAGGTACTCTTTACCTTGCATGGTTACTTTTACACTTCCCTTTGTAATATAAGTAGTTTGCTCATTTGGATGTTGATGAAGTGGTACTTTAGCACCTTTATCCATCTTAAATAACGCCAGCATCCCCTGCTCTCCATACACATATTTACGCTGTAATTTATCTCCTAGTTGTTCCCATCCCAAATTATCAAATTTTAGATGTTGGATTTCTTTCGTTTGCTGTGCGGTCATAGCGGCAGCGAGCAAAATCATAGTAGAAATTGCTAATTTTAATTTTGTCATGTTTGTTGAATTTTAAATAATAAAAGCGGTTTATACCGGCACTCTGTTAGTAAGAGCTTTTAACGCCGTCTTGCTTTGTCCAGGGTTTGTTAAAGACTTTATTCTGCTGGGGCAAAATAACCTCATAACCCGGTTTTTCGTCTATGTTGACTTTTATAGTTGCTGTCCTTAATTTTCCGGAAATCAGATGCCCGCCATATTTACGGTCTCTGGAAATAAAATGAAAATGAAACGGAGACAAGTCGATCGCTGAAAAATAAGGCGGATTGTAAAAGCCAACCATAGTCCCCGAGATATGTTCTCTTTTATACAAAGGTCTTGTTTTCATGAGTTCGGACAGCCCGGTAGTCTCATTTTCATCAAGCCGCCTCGCACCACCGACTGTAATGTTTTCAAATTCACATTCTATGCGAACGGCATAAGGTTTATTAACCGAAGGAAGTCTTTTTATCACCTCGTTCTGGAGTTCTTCGATATCTTTTGTATCGGTAAGTTCAAACTGCATATCAGCTTTAAAGAAAACAACTGAACCAAATGGTATCTTAAAGCTGTTTGTTGCAACCCCAATCACTCCCGAAGCATCTACCCTATAGAAAATACCATCAAGTACAATCATTTCACCGTCTAAATAATTGTAAGTACCAATTCCGAAATTTCCTTTTTTAGCGAGTTCTCCAATCGATAATTCTCCTGTATAAACGCCATTACGCATCGCATCCATTACAGAATAATGAAAAACAGGTCTTTCTTCCTGAACCTGTGCTTTTACAGGCAAAAAGCCTAATACTGCAATAAAAAAAACTGCCATTCCGGTACTATTATTTCTCATGCCTTTATATATTAGATTACTTTCTTTCGTTATATTAGCAAAGATATCCCTAAAGAAAGTAGGACAAATTGTACATGTAAACAATTTTCCTGTACAATTTTATCATCAGCTCTAAAAGTTAATCACCATCATCAAGTTTCAGTAAACTTAAAGTTGTGATGACGTTATGTATTCTAAGAGAGAAGCACGGGATATCTTTATATTAATTGTCTCAACGGGTTAATATAATACAGGTTTACGATAATAAACCAACATTCAAACCTTGAGAAAGCATTGATATTTGTTATTTTATACTTCTAAAAAACTATGATAAAATTAATTCCTGTCAGATTTCACAAATATTATTATTCTGCAAGTTGTTTTTTACTATTGGTTGGATGCAAAACCGCTCAACAAAATGTTATACAGCACAATTATATCGCCGGAGAAAAAAACAAAGGCGATTTGTTTTACAATACATTACTGGATGTTTCCATCGACATCCCGGAAAATGTGAGCTATGAAGATCTTTCTAAGATTAATATAAGTACACTAAGAAAACGAATTGGGAATTATAAGGATATTTCTGCTGCAAAGGCAATACTTAGTTATAAAACAAATCAAAATTTAGAAAGCTATTATTTCTTTGAAAAGATTGAAAAACCAACTGACACCATTGTTCACGAAAAGCTGATTCTAAATGACAGTATCAATGGCATTATAATTTTTGAAAAACAAAAAGGAACGAAAAAAGTCATTTCACTTACACGAATGTCTGGCAATTCAAATCATTTGGAAATGGCTAACGAAAATATACGAAGGGTTCATCTAGACAGTACCTCTTTGAATAAATTGTCTTATATGCATCTATTTAATTATTATACCGCTGAGCCACATAAAAACTACCTTCAGGGAAGAGAAAAAATAAAGAACGCACCTATAAAAGATCCAAGAAAAACAATGTTTAAGCCCCCTTTATACTTGACGATCAATTCATTTATAGGCAATAATAAAGAATATAATTTACTACTTAAAGAACATGAAAGCGATAAAAGTGATTTTAAACAAACTGTTCTAAATTCTCTAACTAAAAATGAAGTCAAAAAGGAAGAAGCTGTAATTGCCGCAATTGGAGATCTCGCTAACGACAATCAGATTATTATACTCAATGAGGATCATTTTTATCCCAAACATCGATTGTTTGCCATGAATCTTCTG
Source organism: Flavobacterium sp. WG21 (assembly GCF_000335775.1). Classification (NCBI taxonomy): domain Bacteria; kingdom Pseudomonadati; phylum Bacteroidota; class Flavobacteriia; order Flavobacteriales; family Flavobacteriaceae; genus Flavobacterium; species Flavobacterium sp. WG21. The sequence goes on along the minus strand of NZ_AMYW01000040.1, from coordinate 25,852 downwards.
GATGTCTTGAAAGAAAAAGGATTCACCGTGATTTCTATGGAAACCTTTACACCTAATTATGGTACTAATACCGCACCTGTTCCAAATGCTAAAAATGGTTTTTATATCAAAGATCCCTATTTTGGTCACTTTGTAAGGAAAGCAAATTCTATGGGATTTACTCTTGTGGGGCATGAAAATTCAGATCAGAAGGTAGACCGGGAAATTGGCCAGGCCAAAAATATCATGAAGATACTGGAAAAAGATCCAAAAGCAAAAATTTTCATTTATGTAGGTCATGGTCATCTGGAAGAAGAAGGAAAAAAGCGTCTTATGGGCAGTTACTTAAAACAATACTCGAACATAGATCCTGTTACTATCAATCAGGAGACTGTTATGATGAAGACAAAAGAAAAATTAGTTCTGCTCCCTAAATCGGTATTTGCAAAAGATACTTTAATGAAATCAAGTGCTGATTATTTTGTAATTAATAACCTTGAAGCCGACCTGCAGTCTGTTTACCCTAATCAGTCGTTTAAAAAAGTAAATCTGAAAGACCGGAAGCTCTCACAATTTAAAAACGAAGAACTATTGGTTGACATTTTCTTATCAGAAGAGTATAATGCGACTAAAAATGCAGATTTACTAATTCCGATTCAATCTATTTTAGTAGCTCCAAAAAACAACACAATTGAAATTGATTTACCTGTTGGACAATACTATATTACTGCAAAATCAGCCCAAAATGAGTTGTTTCAATTTAATCGAAATAGAAGTCAATTAATGCTACAGGTTATTTCAAAAAAAATCCCGTTTTCAATGGTGTTGAAAACGGGATTTCTACTATGTGATTTATTTTTAATGACTCAAATTCTCTAATTCTTTCGGGTCATGTTTGTGTTTAAATAAAATCGCAAAAGCAATTGCAATTACTAAGGCATAAGATGCAAATGACAGCCAGATGGTTTGCCAATCTTTCATTAAAATAGGATTAGTAAATATTCCATCTGCAGAAACTGAATTACCTTGACTTTTTACAAAATCAAGCATTTTTGAATTTGTGCTTTCCGTTTGTAAAAATGACGCCAATTCAGTTGTATTAGTAAACGATTTGGTAAAAAAGCGATCAATAGCCCAACCTGAAGTTAAACTTCCTAAAACCGCACCTATACCATTGGTCATCATCATAAACAATCCTTGTGCAGAGGAACGTATTTTTGAATCGGTATTACTTTCAACGAACAACGAACCAGAAATATTGAAAAAATCAAATGCCATTCCGTACACGATACATGACAATATGATCATCCATAAACCTCCTACAGGATCTCCAAAACCAAATAATCCGAAACGCAATACCCAGGCCAACATACTAATGAGCATTACCTGTTTGATTCCAAAACGTCTTAAGAAAAACGGAATTGCAAGAATAAATAATGTCTCAGAAACCTGAGAAATCGACATGATGATAGTCGAATATTTGATTACAAAAGAATCTGCATATTTAGGAAAATGTTTGAATTCGTCTAAAAATACGTCTCCGTAAGCATTCGTCAATTGCAAAGCACCTCCTAAAAACATAGAGAATACAAAAAACAAGGCCATTTTATAATTTCCAAACAATTTAAAGGCTTCTAATCCTAAAGTTTCAACCAGAGAAGCATCTTCTTTAGTAAGACGCTGTGGCTTACATTTTGGCAGTGTGAAGGCATAAATCCCAAGAATTAATGCACCAACTCCGGCGATGTAAAACTGATACTCTGTTGCTTTGCTTCCACTTAAATTAGTGATCCACATTGCGGCAATAAAACCAATAGTTCCCCAAACACGGATGGGTGGAAAATCTTTTACAATATTTTTATTATTTAATTTAAGCGAGGTATACGAAATAGAATTACTCAAAGCAATGGTTGGCATGTAGCAACACATTGCGATAAACATTACGTATATAAAATTATCAGGTGTGGTAACGTGTGCAATACCAAATAAAACTACTGCGTAAAGAATGTGCAGGACACCATACAGTTTTTCTGCATTAATCCATCTGTCTGCAATAATCCCGGTTAAGGTGGGCATGAATAAAGAAGCAATTCCCATGGTTCCGAAGACCAAACCAAACTGGGTTCCTTCCCAGTTTTTAGTTCCAAACCAATAATTTCCAATTGTTATAAGCCAGGCTCCCCAAACAAAAAATTGAAGAAAGCTCATTATAATCAACCTGTTTTTAATTCCCATATGATGAAATTGTCTTTAAAATAAATGAAGCGGTAAAACTACCATTAAAAATGATATCTACAAAAAATTAAATTGTTTTAACAACATCTGTTACTAATTCCAGCACTGCTGTAAACTGTTCTTCTCTGTTTAAGTAAGAATTATCTATTTCTATCGCATCATCGGCAATAATTAAAGGAGAATCTTCACGATGTGTATCGATATAGTCTCTCTCGACTACATTTTTCAGGACGTCTTCATAAGAAACGTTGTCTCCTTTTTGCTGTAATTCATCGAAACGTCTCTGTGCACGGGTTTCGGCACTGGCGGTCATGAATACTTTAAGTTCAGCATTTGGAAACACTACGGTGCCAATGTCTCTTCCATCCATTACAATACCTTTATTTTTCCCCATTTCCTGCTGTTGTTCCACTAATTTGGAACGTACTTCAGAAACTTCTGCTACTTTACTAACGAAACTGGAAACTTCAATGGTTCTGATTTGTTTCTCTACATTTTCTCCATTAAGATACATCTCGGCAAAACCAAGATCGGCATTAAATTTAAACTCTAACTGAATGTTCGGTAAAGCCGTTATAAGGGCTGCTTTATCAAAAAAATCGGCTGCAATAAGCTGGTTTTTCATGGCAAAGTAGGCTACGGCACGGTACATTGCTCCGGTATCTACATAAACATATTCTAACTCTTTTGCTAATTGTTTTGCCAAAGTACTCTTTCCTGTAGAGGAGAATCCATCAATTGCAATGGTAATTTTTTTCAATTTTTTTATTTTTAAATTTAAACTTATTTACTGCGCTGGTCCGGTTTCAATAGTAAATACTCATCACAATATCGGATCCGGAATTGTCAATTATTTTTGCCACTCTTTCAAAATACTTTTTGTTCACCATTGGGCATCCATAACTGTTGCAAATATATCCATTTTGCTCTTTATACGGAACATCAAAATAATAATGAAAAACAATCTCTCCTGAAGATATTCTAATTTATTATTACTTATGGCGTTACCCTCCGGGTCAGGCTGTACGCTAAATCTTTTGCGACAGAAAATTCATAAAACGATGAGAACCTGCCGGTATCGCAAAAGGATATCGCTGCCATCCCTAACGCGTTCTCCTACCAGGAAAACATCCCGTTTTATTTTACATTATACTTTAATTCTTATGCATTTTGGATCACACTATAATAATTCCGGACATAAAAAAAGCTGTTGAAAGAACAACAGCTGTATGATTTATTTTATTGAAATTATACTTTAAGCGTTCTAATAATAAACATCCAGAATGATATTTGACTTAGAACAATCTATATATTTTTCGAGTCTTTTAAAAAACTGTTCATTAACCATTGGACAGCCATGGCTGTTACTGATGTAATAATCTTGTTCTTCATAAGGAACTGCAGAATAATAATGCAACACTATGGCTCTTTTTAAAGCATTATTATTGGTTTCATCCAGACCATTTAATTTATAGGCTTTTCCGAAGATTCCTTTATAACATTTCTGAATCACATATCGGCCTAAAGCAGTGCAATTGGAATTAGGAGTATTACTAAAGCGTAAACTTCCTTTTACACCCGTTTCTGATCCTGAACCATGTGCTACAAGCCCCTGATCGATAACTTTATTGTTTACCAGGTCGTAAACAAAAAAACGATTTTTGCCTGACGGTATGCTCATATCAACGAAAAAAGCAATTTTGGTATTGTATTTAGAATCAATACTCATCATGTTTTTTATTTCGTTTACTCTAAGGTTCATACGCTCTACTTCCAGACTGGAAATAGCGGTTTCTTTTTTATAGTAGTGTTTTGCACCCGTTAAAACTCCAACTGTTAAAAACAAAAACAAACTAAGTATTTTCATATCATTACTGAAAATTTAAAATTAGACCAAAAAGACTTGTATTTGCTGCTAATGTATATCTGGAATATGAATAGTTAAATTTTAACCTGTTCATTTTTAATCCAAATCCTACTGACACCCCTGAAAAATTACGCTGTTCATTCACCCGTAACTCTTCTCCCCTTCTAAAATTATATCCTAAACGCAAATTAAATGCTTTTTTTGGGAAAAGTTCTACTCCTAAAACAACATGCCTTAAAGCGTTGTTTAAAAATGAAACCTTTTCTTTGTTTGTTGATCCATCTATGCCGGTTCCTCCACGAACGGGATTCGAAAAAGAGATGTTCCACTGTTGCAAATTTTCTAATGTGAGATGCCAGCGAAGGGGCACATGCTCTAATTCCTGGGAAACCCCAGCCACGATTTCAAATGGTAAATTTTCCTTTATACCCGAGTACGTTGTAAACTGCGTACCTATATTACGGATTACCAGACCCAAATTTACGTCATTTTTTTCAATTACATACAAAAAACCTAAATCAATTGCTCCTCCTATCGAATTATAACTTTCTAAAGTTGAAGTTATTAGCTTAGCACTTGCTCCAATATGCAAATCAGTATAAGGAACATTATAAGCATAACCCAATGAAAGTGCGCCTTCACTCCCAGTAAAATTAGAAGTGGCCTGACCATTTTCATCATAACCTTCAAATGAACCATAATTGACATAACTCACTCCTGCATAAAATGTCTGTACATGTCTGTCGTAAGTATAAGCATAAGAAGCAGTTCCATAAGAAGCTTCTCCATAGTAACTCCCATAATTCAGAGCAAGACGATTGTCCATATCTTCATTTAAAGCTGCAGGGTTAGACATCACCTGATTGACATCCTCGTCATAAATCGTGATTGTTTCCCCACCTAACGCTGCCTGTCTCGGGGAGGTCGTTAAATTCAAGAACTGATAGGTGTGACGCCCTCCTATTTGCCCATAACTAACGGAGCAAATTGTTACTAATAAAAATAAAACAAACTGTTTTAACATTCTTCTGGGGCGATCCTATAGAGGGATAACGCAAGTGCGAAGATAAAATTATATCAATTATAAAAATAAAATACGATAAAAATAAATTCCAATAAAAAAATTCCAAATTCCAAAACTGAGTTCTCAGATTGGAATTTGGAATTTAGATCTTGTTTTTTAAAGTCTACACTTTAAACTATTTCAGCGTTTTCGCGTTTTTAACGTTCTGATCGGTCAAGGCCAAAGCCAGAACTTCACTCATTTCTTTTACATAATGAAAAGTAAGTCCTTCTAAATATTCGGCTTTAATTTCATCAATGTCACTTTTATTTTCATGACATAAAATGATTTCTTTAATATTGGCTCTTTTTGCTGCAAGGATTTTTTCTTTAATTCCGCCCACCGGTAAAACTTTACCACGAAGCGTAATTTCACCTGTCATGGCTAAACTTTTCTTTACTTTCTTTTGTGTAAGCAATGAAACTAAAGACGTTAACATGGCTATTCCGGCACTTGGACCGTCTTTTGGTGTTGCACCTTCCGGTACGTGTAAGTGGATATTGTACTTTTGAAACAATTCAACATTCAAACCTAATTTTTTAGCATTGGCTTTGATGTACTCTAAAGCAATTGTAGCCGACTCTTTCATTACATTACCAAGATTTCCGGTAATGGTCAAAGCTCCTTTTCCTTCCGAAATCAAAGATTCAATAAATAAAATATCTCCACCAACACTGGTCCAGGCTAAACCTGTAACTACTCCTGCAATATCGTTGTTTTCATATTTATCGCGTTCCAGTCTTGGTACCCCTAAAACAGTCACGATATCTTCGTCGGTTACTTTTTTATTGTATTCCTCTTCCATCGCTACTGCTTTTGCTACATTACGAATGACCTGAGCAATTTTAGTTTCAAGGTTACGAACTCCTGATTCGCGTGTGTATCCTTCTACGATTTTTTCCAGTTGTTTTTTACCAATGGTCAAATCTTTAACTGTCAATCCGTGTGCTTCTAATTGTTTCGGGAAAAGGTGTCTTTTAGCAATTTCAACTTTTTCTTCGATGGTGTAACCGGACATTTTGATTACTTCCATTCTGTCGCGTAAGGCCGGCTGAATGGCTGACATATTGTTTGAAGTTGCGATAAACATTACTTTAGACAAATCGTACCCCATTTCAAGGAAGTTGTCGTAAAAAGCATTGTTTTGTTCCGGATCTAATACTTCTAATAAGGCTGAAGACGGATCACCACTGTTACCGCTCGACAATTTATCAATCTCGTCCAGTATAAAAACAGGATTTGAAGTTCCGGCTTTTTTCAAACTCTGAATGATTCGTCCCGGCATAGCACCGATATAAGTCTTTCTGTGTCCGCGAATTTCAGCTTCATCACGCAAACCACCTAAGGAAATACGTACGTACTCACGCCCTAATGCTTCAGCAACCGAACGACCGATAGAGGTTTTACCTACTCCCGGAGGTCCTGTCAAACATATAATTGGCGATCTCATATCGTTACGAAGTTTCAATACAGCCAAATGTTCGATCATTCTTTTCTTTACTTCTTCAAGTCCAAAATGATCTTTATCTAATACTTTCTGTGCATGTTTTAAATCGAATTTATCTTTAGAATATTCCCCCCAAGGTAATTCTAAAAACAATTCCAGGTAGTTACGCTGAATTCCAAAATCAGGAGATTGCGGGTTCATTCTGCGCATTTTAGACAATTCTTTTTCGAAATGTTTCTGCGTTTTCTCGTCCCACTTTTTGGTTTTCGCCTTCAATCCCATTTCATCCATTTCTTCTTCCTGCGAAACGCCTCCCAATTCTTCCTGAATGGTTTTCATTTGCTGGTGAAGGAAATATTCACGTTGCTGCTGGTCTAAATCAAAACGAACTTTTGACTGAATGTCGTTCTTCAATTCTAATTTTTGCAGTTCCACGTTCATGTAACGCAACGTTTCAAGCGCACGTTCTTTTAATCCGTTTATCGATAACAAACCTTGTTTTTCTTTTACGGATAAATTCATATTAGAAGAAACAAAATTGATTAAAAACGACTGGCTTTCAATGTTTTTAATCGCAAAAGTAGCTTCTGACGGAATGTTTGGGCTTTCTTTTATAATTTGAATCGCCAGTTCTTTTACCGAATCTAAAATTGCGGTAAACTCGGTATCATCTTCTGCCGGACGTTCTTCTGAAACTTCTTTGATCGTGGCAGTGATATATGGTTCTTCTGAAACTACTTCGTCAATTTCAAAACGTTTTTTACCTTGTAGAATTACGGTTACGTTTCCGTCAGGCATTTTTAAAACGCGAAGAATTCTGGCTACGGTTCCAATTTTATGAATATCATCTTTTGACGGGTCTTCGTCTTCTTCATTAATTTGAGAAACCACACCAATAATTTTTCCGCCGGCATTGGCATCATTAATTAATTTGATTGATTTATCTCTTCCTGCCGAAATCGGAATAACAACTCCCGGAAATAAAACGGTATTGCGCAATGGTAAAATAGGCAACGAGAGCGGAAGCTCTTCGTTATTCATTTCCTCTTCGTCTTCCGGAGTTAATAATGGAATCAAATCTGCTTCTGAGTCAAATTCCTGAAGTGACAGATTGTCAATTGTGAGTATTTTATGGTTTGACATAATAGTATATAAGTCGTTTTGTCATTAAATATTTCATACTAACCGCAAATATAACTTTACAGGCGGTAGTTTTTACTAAATCTGTGCAAAGTATTTCATTTACAAGATTAGCGGTAAAAATAGACAATCATTGTGCCAAAAGCAAAAAAGAAAGTTTTGAAATTGTATGATAGAAGTTAAATAACCGAAGAAAGACAATTATTTTAAAAAAAATAAAATTAATTTTATCAAAACTGTAACAAACCCAAAAAAGCAAAGTCATTATTAAAAACTAGCAACAATTACTTGAGTATAACTAACCAGAATATCGAAGAATTAATCACGCTTTGTAAGGAGAACAACCAAAAAGCGCAATTCGAAGTTTACAATCGTTATTGTAAAGCGATGTACAATGTGGCATTCCGCATTGTGAAAGATGAACATTTTGCACAGGACGTCATGCAGGAAGGTTTTCTGAAAGCTTTTACAAAAATCAATGATTACAAACAAGAAGTAGCGTTTGGTGCGTGGTTAAAAAGAATAATCATCAATTACAGTATTGATTTTTATAAAAAGAATAATGCTTTTCAGGCAGAAGATTTGACTAAAACCCTTTATAAAATAGAGGAAAATGACAGTGTATTAAGTGACAGCATTGATCTGAATTCACTTAAAGTAAAACAAGTCTTAGATACGATTTCGAACCTGAAAGACAATTATCGTATGGTTTTAACCCTTTTTTATATTGAGGGTTACGATCAGGAGGAAATTAGTGAAATATTAAACATCAGTTATGCTAATTGCCGGACGACGCTAAGCAGAGCAAAAGAAAGTTTACGAAAAAAATTAGAGGAGATATGAAAAAGGAAAATGACGATTTAGATCAATTATTCAAAAAGTTTGAGAACCAATGGGATGTAGCCGAATTAACTTCTGACCATCAGCTTGATTTCTTAAATAAATTAAACAAAAAACAGCCTAAGAAGAAAAACAATGCAGTTTGGGCCATTGCTGCTTCAATTGTGGTATTGTTGGGGGTATCTATATTCTACAACAGTTACCAGGAGCCTAAACATTACAAGTTTGCTTCGAAGGAAGCCAAAAGAACCGATTCGATATTCAGTATTTTAATCGATAATGAGCTAGTAAAATTAAAAGAAAAAAGTTCTCCTCAGAATGAACAAATTATTAACGATGCCTTAAAACAAATGAAGGTGTTTGATACCGATTATGCCAAAATCATGAAAGAACTGCAGAAAAACGGTGAAAACAAACAAATTATTTATGCCATGATCAGTAACCTGGAAACACGTATTTCCTTTTTACAAACGGTATTGAAACGCATTGAAGAAAATGAAAATTTTAAAACTAACACTACACATGAAAAGACATTATAAAATACTCATCCTATTGCTTTTACTTCCTTTTTTAGGATTCTCAAATGATGATAATAGTTACATCACTAAGCAAAAGAACATTAAAAAAACCTATATCGTAAATTCGAACACAGGTATTGATATTGACAACAAATACGGAGACATCACCGTCAGTACCTGGAATGAAGATAAAATAGACATTGACATTACTATTAAGGTAACCAGTAAAAATGAAAGCTGGGCAAACCAAAGACTGAACAGTATTGATGTTGACATTACTGCCCTTAAATCGATGGTTACTGCGGTGACAAACCTTGGAAATTCTTCGGTAAGAAGTAAAGGAAGTGCAGATTTCTTTGAAATTAACTATGTCATTAAGATCCCGAAAAACGGTTCGGTAAAACTTAATAATAAGTACGGAGATATCACAACACTGAGTTTAGAATCTACCACAGATATCACTTGTAAATACGGAAAGATAACGTTAGGAAAATTAAATGGTTCCAGCAATCGAATCGAAATAGGCTATTGCGATAACTCAACCATTGAATCTATCAAAAACGGAAATATTGAAGCACGCTATTCTAACCTGAAAATTACCAATTCCGGAAACTTAAACATAGACTCGAATTACACTGATTTGTATTTGCTTGATGAAGGTCAGAATATCAAATACGATAGTAATTACTCTACCTTTAAACTTCAAAAAATCAGTTCGCTGACGGGTTCCGGAAATTACTTAAGTGTCTCTGTTGGAGAACTCTCCGGTAATTTGAATATTGACACTGCCTATTCAAAGATAAATGTGGATACTCTGAACGAGAAAAAAAAGAATGTGAATGTAGCGAGCAGCTACACGAATGTATCACTGGGTTACAGCGCTGATCTTTCATTTGATTTTGACATTAACACCAGATACGGAAATATCAAGTACGACAGTTCATTAGAAACATCAGTGGCGGAAAGCAAAGGCAGTGCAAAAAAAATAAGCGGTTACAACAAGAAAAAAGGACAAAGCAAAATAACGGTAACTACCAGCTATGGTAATGCCGCATTAATCAAAAAATAACAATCTAAAACAATCAAAACAATGAAAACATCAGTTAAATTATTCGTTTGCAGTGCATTTTTATTCAGTTTTATTGCAAATGCTCAATGGTCTAATAAAAAGCTAAAAGGAAATGGCAATGTCGTTTCTGAAACCAGAACCACTTCTGATTATGATGGAATAAAAATTTCCGGTTTTTTTGATGTGGATTTAGTAGCAGGGAAAGAAGGAAAAATTACACTACAAGGGGAACAAAATTTATTGGCCGCCATAAAAGTTGAAGTGGAGAATAACATTTTAAAAGTTTACGTTGAGAAAGGCGTTAATCTCTCTCCAAGTCTTGGAAAAAAGATCGAAATGACGATCCCTTTTGAAACCATATCTCAATTGAGCCTTGCAGGTTCAGGAGACATCCGTACTAAAAACCCAATTAAAAATGACAAATTTCAGGCAAGATTATCAGGTTCAGGAAACTTTAATCTGGCTTTAGATTCCAACGATCTTGAATTAACTTTAAGCGGATCAGGAGATGTAAATTTAAAAGGAAATGCTGCTAATTTTTCTACCATATTATCAGGTTCCGGGGATATCGATGCCGCAAATCTTAAAACAAAAAACACCGAAGTAACCATTTCAGGATCAGGAGATGTTCGTGTAAACTGTACTGAAAGTATAAGCGCAAAAGTTTCAGGATCCGGTGATGTGAGATACAGCGGAAATCCAGAAAAACGAAGTGTAAAAGTTTCAGGATCAGGAAGTATCTCAAAAGCTTAATTATATAAAAAGCTCAATAATAAAAGAATATTACCATCATCAAATCAAAGAACAAACAGCTTACTTTTCTTTTATTATTGAGCTTATATTTTAAAAGCGGTACCGCGATCAAAAATCACTACCAATGAAACGAACTTTTTTAGTTTTACTTCTGATTACCTCCTGCACTTTATCATTTTCTCAGGAAACAACTATTTCTGAAAAAATCAAATCTCTGGACAGCTTAAAAAATGGTACTGCAGAAATGATGTCAAAATACAACCTTAAAGGATTGAGTGTTGCTGTTTTTGAAAATTACAAAGTAATCTGGACGAATCAATGGGGTGTAAAAGCAATAAATACAGGAGAAAAAATTGATTTGAACACTGCTTTTTCTACTGCCTCCATTTCAAAGCCTATCGTCGCTATTGTTTGTACAATTTTAGAGGAAAAAGGATTAATCAACCTTAATGCCCCTATCTCTCAATATCTAAAATCATGGCAATTGCCTAAAAGTGGCTTCACCACAAAAACACCCGTTACCTGGAAGCATCTCTTATCCCATACAGCCGGAACAAGTCAGGGCGGTTTTGAAGATTATTATCAGGGAGATTCCATTCCCACCATTGTAGAAAGTCTGCAGGGCAAATTATTACCCCGATCTAAAAAGCCTATCGAATTTCTTTTCAAACCTGAGACCGACTGGCAATATAGCGGTGGCGGTTATGTAATTATTCAATGCGCTCTGGAAGATCATTTCAAAAAGCCATTGGCACAAATTGTCAAAGAGCAGCTTCTTGATCCTTTGCATTTGCAGAATTCAACTATGATTCAGCCCAATGAAAATGGTTTTCTGACTAATATTGCTAAAGTACACAACAATAATGGTAAAATAATCCGAACAGGAATTCCTATCACGCCACAAGTTGCGCCTTCGGGATTGTGGTCTACTCCTACTGATCTGGCCTTAATTGCGATTGAATTGCAAAAGGCACTTGCGGGTAAAGGAAAGGTGATTTCTAAAGCCGTGGCTGAAAAGGTTACAAACATAGTAACAATGAAAGGTCCACGAGGATGGAGTTACGGATGGCAGCGCAGTCTTGGATACGGAAATCTGGACTGGTTCTCGCATGATGGCTCTAATACCGGAACCGGTGGAGATTTGCTTGCTACCATGAAAAATGGTAACGGAATTGCCATTTTAGCCAACGGTGACAAACCTAACAGACTTCCCGTAATGGCGTACATCGAAAAAGAAGTCATCACAAAACTAAACTGGTTTAAACCAATTAAGGGAGGTGTAATCCAAATTCCATCAGAATTAAAAAATGCCATAAAAGGGTATTATACTGAGATTCTGTACGGATATGACCGAATGGGAACAACTAAAATAGCTGAAGAGCATAACGGCCTCTATCTTTACTCTCCATTTTTAAAAGAGAATTTTGATACCGAAAAAACTAAGATGCATTACTTAGGAAACAATACTTTCAAAATCGATAATTATCCGAACGAAATTCATTTTAACTTACTCAATCATAAATTACAAGCCATAACGATCACCCGTGCAGTTAGTACCACACGATTTTTGCAGCTTAGCCTGGAACAAATCAGAACGCCACAGACTCAGTTAATCGAAATATTCAGTGAGAATACGTTTGAAACTGCTGTTAATCAATTTAAAAAATTAAGATTAAAATATCCTGACTATAATTTTGAAGACGATCTAAACAATTTTGGTTACAATTTGTTTAATAAGAAGCTAACTGATCTTTCGGTTCAGATTTTTGCTCTTAATTGTTCAGAATATCCGGCTTCTGCGAATGCTTTTGATAGCTTGGGTGAAATTTATGAAGCCATTGGACAATTAGGTCCTGCCAAAGAGAATTATTTAAAATCGTTGGAATTAAATCCTAAAAACGAAAATGCCGCGCAAATGCTTGTAAAAATCAATGCGCAGCTTAAATCTAAATAATATTGAAATAGAGCAACATTTTAAAGCTTTAGTTTAAACACGAATTCCACGAATTTGCACAAATTTTAATAAACTAACCCTGTTTGTGAAATGAATTCCACAAACAAATTAGTGACAATTCGTGCAATTCGTGTTATTTTTTTATACTTCTACCCACATGGTATTTTTTAAAGTGCCTTTTTTGGTACTCTTCTTAAAAGAAAAATAGCCGTCACAAAGAAAATGGCCAAAATCACAATTGCGGCACGCGGACTTCCGGTGATCTGATCGATGATTCCATAAACGCACATTCCGATTACAATTCCGATTTTCTCCGCTACATCGTAAAAACTAAAGAAAGAAGCAGTGTCTTCTGTTTCCGGTAATAATTTTGAATACGTCGAACGGGACAATGCCTGAATTCCCCCCATCACAAATCCGGCTATAGTAGCCATCACATAAAAATGCATTGGTAATACTATAAAGTACGCCAAAGCACAAAATACAGCCCAAATACTATTGATCACAATTAAGGTTGGAATGTTTCCGAACTTAGCTGAAGCTCTTGAGGTTAAAACTGCTCCTACAACTGCTACTAACTGGATAATCAAAATACATTTTATTAATCCAATGGTACTATCTTCTTTGGTTGCCCACTCAATTTCCTGTGCTCCAAAATAAGTCGCTACAAGCATTACCGTTTGCACCGCCATACTTGAAACAAAAAATCCGCTTAAATATCTTCTTAAAGCAATGTTGTCTTTTAGCAAAGCCCAAACTTTTTTCAATTCTTTAAAGCCGTTGAAAACAACTGAACTGGTTAATTTCTGACCACTCGCTTTACTTCCTTTTGGCAGATAATAGTAGGTATACTGACTGAACAGAATCCACCAGACTCCAACCATTATAAAAGAGTAACGCATGGCTTTCATCGCAGCTTCACCATCGGTTCCGGTAATACCAAAAAGTCTTGGCTTCATAATCATTGCTAAATTGATAATCAGCAACAAGACACTACCAATATACCCCATCGAATACCCTTTGGCGCTAATTTTGTCCTGCTGTTCTTCAAAAGCAATATCCGGTAGGTAAGAGTTATAAAAAACCAAACTTCCCCAATATCCCAGCAATCCCAGGAAATAAAAGGCTAATCCTGTATAAATATTATCGAGATCAAACCAATACAATCCCATGCAGGACAAGGCTCCCATATAACAAAAGAATTTCATGAAAGCTTTCTTGTTCCCCACATAGTCGGCAATTCCGGATAATAAAGGAGAGATAAAAGACACTACCAAAAAGGCTGCTGCGGTAATAAAACTAATTAAGGCCGAGTTTTTAAGATGCATTCCAAATACATCAATATAATGGTCGCGATCTGTAAATAAAGCTTCGTAAAAAATAGGGAATACTGCCGATGCAATCGTTAAGGTGTAAACCGAATTTGCCCAGTCGTAAAATGCCCAGGCATTCAATAATTTCTTATCTCCTTTTTGTAGGTTCTTCATAGTAATGGTTTTGTTAACAGGCTACGAATTTATTTCTTTTTTATCACAATCAAATCAATTTTCAGTAATTCATGTATTAATAAATTATCAGCAAAAAAAAAGCCATCCTGAAAAGGATAGCTTTGTCTATTTTATCGTAAAAAATCTATTTAATGATTCCCACTTTGAGTGCCGTTGCTCTTGCTTCTGGTATTAAAGCTCTTATATTGGCAATCCTTGAAGCATCTGAAGGGTGTGTACTCATAAACTCCGGTGTTCCCGATCCTCCGGATTTGGCTGACATTCTGCTCCAGAACGCAATAGCATCATCCGGATTGTAACCTGCAATGGCCATTAATGTCAGACCAATTTTATCTGCCTCAGTTTCATTGCTTCGACTGAACGGCAACATTACTCCCACCTGTGTACCCAGACCATAGGCCTGTGCAAATATTTCCTGTGTTTGCTGGGTTTTACCGCTTGTGGCTGCTCCTAAAGCAACGCTTCCTATTTGCTGTAACTGTGCGGCACTCATTCTTTGTGCGCCATGATTCGCTAAAGCGTGTGAAACCTCATGTCCCATAACGGTAGCTAAACCGGAATCATTTTGTGTTATCGGTAAAATTCCCGAGTATACTACAATTTTTCCTCCGGGCATACACCACGCATTCACCTCTTTATTGTCTACGAGTTTGTACTCCCAACGATAATCTTTTAAATACTGCGATTGTCCTAAGTAAATCAGGTATTTTTCGGCTGCTGCCTTAATTCTTCCTCCTACCAATTCTACTTTTTTCGCATCTGCTGTTCCTGTAATTACCTTATTTTCGGATATGAACGTATTGTATTGCTGAAACGAAGATGGAAATAATTCACTGTTTGAAACAAAATTCAAATTTTGTTTTCCTGTAATGGGATTAGTCGCACAACCGGCCGCTAAAACAACGGCAAGTAAGCCTGATGCTAGATGTTTTCT
This sequence comes from Flavobacterium sp. WG21, assembly GCF_000335775.1. Classification (NCBI taxonomy): domain Bacteria; kingdom Pseudomonadati; phylum Bacteroidota; class Flavobacteriia; order Flavobacteriales; family Flavobacteriaceae; genus Flavobacterium; species Flavobacterium sp. WG21. Next base: position 10,545 of record NZ_AMYW01000040.1, on the reverse strand, counting down.
CATGATAGTGGTATTATAACAACATACAAAAATACGATTATTAATTTTTCCACTTTTATATAATTACCAAAAAAAATATCAGGATTATACTATTCGCCAATAATATGAAGCTCGTTAAACTCTTTATCAACGATTAAAAAATGATTAAGTTCAAAACCTTCCTTATCAAATGCGATTTTCTCATTATCAATTTCAATTTCAGTCACTTTAAAAGGCAGTCCGATTAAATTGATTTTATATTTGCTATAGGGTGTTGTATACTTTCCTTCTTTGTGTAACTGAATGATAAGCTCTTTCTCTTTTCCAATGGTACTGAAAGACAAAAAGCTGTAACGTCCTTTTTTGTAATCGTATCCATCCTGTGCATCTTCGTAAACAACTGACTTTTCTTTTCCAAGTTTGAAGTATAAATCGAGTGTTAATTCATCAAATTCGAGTTCGCCAACATATTGCTGTACGGGATATTTCGGAATAACAGCTCCCGCTTTCACAAAGACCGGAATTTCATCAAATTTAGTATCAATCCAGACTTCTCTGCCTCCTGTTGCAAATTCGTTGGTCCAGTAATTGTACCACTCTCCTCTTGGAATGTACATTCGTCTGCCGACCGCATTTGGTTCGAGTATCGGACATACTAAAATTTGATTCCCAAAGATGAATTCATCATTGCGATAATGGGTTTGAGTATCTTCCTGATCGTAATATACTAATGGTTTTAACATCGGAACTCCTTCTTCAATATACTGCCAGAACATGGTGTATAAATAAGGGAGTAACTGATAGCGCAAACTCACAAACTTACGGGTAATGTTGATGACTTCTTCATCAAATGCCCAAGGTTCCTGATTGCCATGATCTCCGGAAGAATGTGTTCTGCAAAACGGGTGAAATACGCCTAACTGAATCCAGCGGGCGTACAATTCTCCGGTAGGCTGTTCGGCAAAACCTCCAATGTCAGAACCGGTAAATCCCATTCCGGATATGCTCATTCTTTGTACCTGAATGTTGGCAATCCATAAATGCTCCCAGGTAGCAACGTTGTCACCTGTCCACGAAGAAGTATAACGTTGTGCTCCGGAGTAGGCCGATCTGGTGATCACAAAGGGACGTTTAGGATAGACAAAACGTTTTACCCCATGGTAAGTAGCTCTGGCCATTTGTGTGCCGTATATATTGTGCGCTTTTCGATGGCTGCATGGATTTCCGTCGTAAACGTGGCGTACATCTGTGGGAAATGTTTTGTTGGGAACTTCCATTACTGCGGGTTCGTTCATATCGTTCCAAACTCCTTTTACGCCAATATCTGAAATTAATTCTTTAAATAACCCAGCCCACCACTCTCTTACAACGGGATTTGTATAATCGGGAAAATTACATTCACCCGGCCAGACTTTCCCTTTCATATAAGGTCCATCGGCTCTTTTGCAGAAGTAATCTTTTTCTAAGGCTTCCTGATACACCCAATACTCTTTGTCTATTTTAATTCCCGGATCAATGATCACAACTGTTTTGAAACCGTCTTCGGCCAATTCTGCTACCATTTTTTTAGGATCGGGAAAATAGTTTTTGTTCCAGGTAAAACATCGGAATCCTTCCATATAATCGATATCGAGATAGATGGCGTCACACGGAATTTTGAGTTCCCTGAATTTTGAGGTGATTTCTTTTACTTTACTTTCAGGATAATAACTCCATTTACATTGATGGTATCCTAAAACCCAAAGTGGCGGCAGTTCTGGTTTTCCGGTCAAATCGGTATAAGTGGTTACTACATCCTGCATTTGCGGGCCGTAGATGAAATAATAATTCATTTCTCCGCCTTCTGCCCAAAAGCTGGTAACGTTTCTTCTTTCCTGACAAAAATCAAAAAAGGTTCTAAAAGTATTGTCGAAAAAGATTCCGTAAGATACTTTGTTGTGCAAACCAATATAAAACGGAACCACTTTGTATAACGGATCCTGTTCTTTTTGGTAAGCATATTGATCGGTGGCAAAATTTTCAAGTCTTTTGCCTTTTAAATTCATCTGCGTTGCTTTGTCTCCCAGACCGTAAAAACACTCCCCGTCTTTAGAGGATTTACTCATTTTTACGATATTTCCTCCGTATTCATAACTTTCTTCCCAATGAAAACCAAGTTCATCTTCCAAAATAAGAAAATCGTGTAAATCGTAAATAGCGAGACGTAAATCTCTCTTTTGAATTTTACATTTTACTTTACTGGTCCTGATTTGAAAATAGGCTTCTTCTTCGGTAAGTTCTAAAAAGTTGTAACCGTGAAGCTGTGTTTTATCAACGGCATACGAAAAATCATTACTAAAATACCCTTTGGTCGTAAAACGAAAGCGAATCAAACTGTCTCTAAGAATAGTGACTTTTAAGATTACTTTATTGTCGGTATGAAAAAAAACAGAATCTCCTTCATGTTGATGCGAGATAATTTTTGATGGATATAAATCGCCCTTGTATTCTAATGCTGTATTTGTAATCATGTCGATTTCTGTATTAATTATATAACGTTAGTCTCCCTTTCAAACATACAAAAAAACCAGATAACCCTCTATAAATAAAAGGATTATTCACGAAAACGTTTTTTCTGAATGAGTATTAATTATCCTCTTAAAAATTCAACAAATCGATAATTTAAGAACGTGAAACTGATAAAATAATATATTGACTGTTCACTAAGCGGACTAATAAGTCATCTATACAATACTGACTTTAAACAATATAAATATAAAATCCGTGTTTATCAGTCTAAATTGCTGTCATCCGTGTGTCCTTTATACAAATGAATAAACGGTGATACTCAAAGGCGGTAAATTTAAAGCTACGGAATAATCTCTCCCATCATAAGGAGATGACTCTATCGTTAATGCCTGCGGATTTCCTACACCGCTTCCTCCATAAATAACAGCATCACTATTAAAAATTTCCTGTAGTTTACCTTTTTCCGAAATTCCTATTCTGTAGTTTTCACGGACTACCTGTGTAAAATTGCCAACGATAATCAGATTCTCTTTAGGATTATTTCCTTTTCGGATGTACGATAAAACCGCATTCTGGTGGTCTGAATAATTGATCCACTCAAAACCTTCTCCCGAAAATTGTTTTTCATACAATGCAGGACGAGTTTTGTATAATTGATTCAAATCTGTAATTACTTTTTTAATTCCGGAATGGTAATCGTATTGCAGTAAATGCCAATCCAGACTTTTTTCAAAATTCCATTCATCGCTTTGCCCGAATTCAGATCCCATAAACAATAACTTTGCTCCGGGATGTGTGAACATATAACCGTACAGCAATCTTAAATTAGCAAATTTTTGCCATTCATCGCCCGGCATTTTATTGGCAATCGATTTTTTTCCGTACACCACTTCGTCATGCGAAAACGGCAGCATAAAATTCTCCGTAAAAGCGTAAGTCATCGAAAAAGTCAACTCGTTCTGATGGTATTTTCGGTAAACGGTTTCTTTCTGAAAGTATTTTAAAGTATCATGCATCCAGCCCATCATCCATTTCATTCCGAAGCCCAAACCTCCTGTAAAAGTTGGTCTGGAAACCATTGGAAACGAAGTACTTTCTTCTGCAATAGTTTGAACTCCAAGAAAATTAGCATAGATTACTTCATTGAATTCTTTAAGAAAACTTATCGTATCTAAATTTTCTCTTCCTCCGTAAATATTCGGTTCCCACTCTCCTTCGTTTCTCGAATAATCGAGATACAACATAGACGCCACGGCATCCACACGCAAACCATCGGCATGGTAATGCTTCAACCAAAAAACGGCATTGCTGATGAGGAAAGCGCGAACTTCATTACGTCCGTAATTAAAAACCAAACTTTTCCAATCCGGATGATATCCTTTTCTGCGATCCGGATGTTCGTATAGATGCGAACCGTCAAAAAAGCCCAAACCGTGTGCATCGTCAGGAAAATGCGACGGCACCCAGTCTAGAATAACACCAATACCGGCCTGGTGTAATTTATCTACCAAAACCATAAAATCCTGTGGTTTTCCGAAACGCGAAGTCGGTGCAAAATACCCCGTGAGCTGGTATCCCCATGAAGGATCGTAAGGATATTCCATAACCGGCATAAATTCTACATGCGTAAAACCGGTTTCCTTTACATACGCAACCAAATCGTCTGCCAGTTCTAAATAGGTTAGAAAGCGATTATGTTCTCCACGTTTCCAGGATCCCAAATGAACTTCGTAAACCGAGTGAGGTTTGTCTAATGCATTATTCTCCTGACGTGATTGCATCCATTTTTCGTCCTTCCAGTTATAATCCAAATCCCAGACTACAGAAGCGGTATGAGGTGGTTTTTCGCAATATAAAGCAAAAGGGTCCGCTTTTTCGGTAACGATTCCGTCAATATTCGATTGAATTTTATATTTGTACAAAGTCCCTTTTGAAATCTCCGGAATAAATCCTTCCCAAATACCCGAAGAATCCCAACGTACCTGTAAAAGATGTTCACCCTGTGTCCAGTAATTAAAATCACCCACCACAGAAACCGATTGTGCTGTTGGGGCCCACACGGCAAAATACACTCCTTTTACCCCATCAACTTCAATTAAATGCGCTCCTAATTTTTCGTACAACTGGTAATGTTTTCCCGCTTTGAATAAATTAATATCAAATTCGGTAAAGAGAGAATGCGTAATTACTTTAGACATATTTGGTTTTTAAGGCAATAATTAATTCTAAGCATTTTATTCAATTCTAAAATTATCAGAGAGAACAGCTCCTTTTTTAATGACAACAATACCATCTTTGATACTGTACAACTCATTCGTAAAATTATCCAAATGTTTTCCGCCGCTAATGTGAACGTTATTTCCTATTCTAACATTCTTATCAATCAGGGCATTTTGTATGAAACAGTCTTCACCAATACCAACATGAATTTTACTGATTGCAGCTTCACGATTTAGTTCGTCCAGATCCTGATAAAAATCGTTCCCCATCACATAACAATTCTCCAATACAGTTCCCTCTCCAATTCTGGAACGGATTCCAATGACTGAACTTTTAATTTCTTTGGCGTTAATGATACATCCCTCCGAAATCAACGATTGATTGATGGTAGAATTTCTAAATTTAGACGGTGGTAATAATCGGGGTCTTGTAAAAATTTTATTGTCGTTATCAAACAAATTAAATTCAGGAATATCAGCCGTCAGACCAATATTAGCTTCAAAGAAAGATTCAATATTCCCGATATCGGTCCAATACCCTTCGTATTGGTAACTCAGGATTTTATGTTTGCCTACAGCCTGCGGAATGATTTCTTTTCCAAAATCCTTTGTTTCCGGATCAGCCATCAGTTCTACGAGTAATTCACGGTTAAAAATATAAATTCCCATAGAAGCCAGATATTTTTTACCCTTCTCTTTCATGTGTTCACTTACATCAGATTCCCACTCGGGTAACAATGAGGCATGGGGTTTTTCGATAAAAGCTTCGATAAAACTCTCATGATTGGTTTTAAGAATTCCAAACTCAGGTGCGTCTTTAGCATTCACCGGCAATGTCGCAATCGAAATTGCAGCGTCAGCAGCAATATGAGCCTCGAGCATCTCATTAAAATCCATCTGATACAATTGATCTCCGGATAAAATCAAGGCATGATCAAATTCGTGTTTTAAAAAATGCGACATACATTGTCTAACGGCATCTGCTGTTCCCTGAAACCAGGTTGGATTATCAGGAGTTTGTTCTGCTGCCAGAATATCTACAAACGACTGACTAAAGATGCTAAAATTAAAAGTGTTTTTAATATGTGCGTTTAGAGACGCCGAGTTGAACTGTGTCAGGACAAATATTTTAAAAATATCAGAATTAATACAATTGGAAATAGGGATATCCACCAATCGGTATTTTCCACCAATTGGAACTGCGGGCTTAGATCGGGTTTCGGTTAATGGGAACAAGCGTGATCCTTGTCCTCCTCCTAAAATAATGGCAACTACATTCTTCTTCTTAAATTTCATTTTTCTCAATTATTAGGTTGTATATCTCGATGTATTCTTGGCATGCACGCTCCCAGGAATGATCAGTACCCATTCCTTTCGCTCTAATATTTTTAAAATTAATTTTATCCCGGTATAATTTCACAGCACGATTGATCGAATAACAAATATCCCCTACCGAAGCCTGGTCATGACATACTCCGTTACCATCGTCACCAAAATCTATTACCGTATCTCTCAAGCCTCCGGTTCTTCTCACAATCGGAACCGTTCCGTAACGCAGTGCATACATCTGGTTTAAACCGCAAGGTTCTACCCTCGAAGGCATTAAAATAAAATCTGCTCCTGCATAAATCAAATGTGCTAACGCCTCATTATACCCAATAAAAACGTTGTAATTCCCTTTATAATCATTTCGCAATTGAACCAATTGTTCTTCAATCAACGAATTTCCTGATCCCAGAATCAGTATATTAATATTTTCAAAATTTTCAGATAATGCGAGTGCCGAAGCCTGTGGAAGCAAATCCCCTCCTTTCTCCTCAAACAGACGCCCTATAAAACTGAATATTGGTTTTGCAGGATCGAGTTCAAACTCCTCACATAATTTTTCTTTGTTCTGCTGTTTTCCGATCTCAAAAGTATCTATCGAATAATTACTCTCAATCATTTGGTCTTTGGCAGGATCCCAAACTTCAAAATCTATCCCGTTTAAAATCCCCTTTGATTTGTGTCGAACAGATTTGAAAAGGGCTTCTAAACCATTTGCGGCATTATTAATTTCGTCGAGATAACTTGGAGAAACCGTAGTTACAGCATGGGCACACTTGATACCTACTGCTAATGAGTTAATCGAATGGTCCCACTCTAAGAAACCAACATGTTTCAAATCAAACTCAGGCAAATAAAAGAGCTTATCAAAACCAAACCAACCCTGATACAGGCCATTGTGTATCGTAATTACTGATTTTACATTGCTAAGACTTTCATATTTGTAAGCATATTTAATTAAAAACGGAATCAATCCGGTGTGGTGATCGTGGCAATTTAAAACATCAGGAACTTTATTCCTTGCTGTAATCCAGTCTAAGGTTGCCATCTGAAAGGACACGAATCTTTCAATATCATCCTCATATCCGTAAACATTTGGGCGATCGAACAATTCTTTAATTTCAATCAGGTACAACTCATATCCCAATTTATCTGTTGTTTCTTTTAAAACACTAAACGGAAAATTAAAATTCCCCAACTTCACATTTCCCCAATGAACACATTCAAAATCGTTTTCTTTTCTAAATTTTGTATCATAACAAGGAACCACAACACGAACGTCGTGACCAGCTTTAGTCTGATACTTAGGCAATGCGCCAACCACATCGGCCAAACCGCCCACCTTTGCCATTGGATAACACTCTGCACTGATGTGAAATATTTCCATTTTTAAAATTTATATGCGTACTAAATACTATTTTCTCAATTCTTTTTTTCAGTAAACATCTATTAATGTGTTACTTTTATCTTTTTTTAAATTTAGGAAAAAATAAACAGAATCCAGCCCTCAGAAAAAAATTATTGATATGTCAAAAAAGGAAAATAATCCTACTAAATCTCTAAAAATTCCCAAGTTTATTATTGCATCCGCTAAAATTTGTGCCTTTTTTTCAACAAAACTGGTTACCACTTATGCCGCAAAACTTTTCACAACTCCTGTAAAACATAAAGTTCCAAAACGCGAATTGGACATGGAGCAAAAAAGTATTCAAAAAACCATTTACGTTCCCGTAATTAATAAAAGCGTGGTTACGTATGAATATGGGAAAAGTGATCGCAAAATTTTACTGGTACACGGTTGGGCCGGAAGAGGAACCCAATTATTCAAAATAGCCGATGAACTTCTAAAAAATGGCTTTTCAACGGTAAGTTTTGATGCTCCCGCACATGGAAAATCCGAAGGAAAAAGTACGATTATGTCTGAATTTATTGCTTCTATTTTGGAAATTGAAAAACAATTTGGCCCTTTTGAATTTGCGATCGGTCATTCCTTAGGCGGAATGTCTGTCCTAAACGCGATTAAAGACGGATTACAGGTAAAAAAAGCAATAATAATTGGCAGTGGCGATATTGTACAGGATATATTGGATGATTTTGTAGCCAAGCTAGAGCTAAAACCAGAAATCAGCGAACGTTTACGCGACCATTTTGAAGAGAAATATCAGGTAAAAATGGATGATTTTTCAGCTTACAAAGCAGCTCAAAAAATTAAACTACCTGTTCTCGTAATTCATGATCATGATGATCCCGAAGTTTCGGTTAAAGCAGGAATCCACATCCATAAACAATTGGAAAATGGAACTTTATATCTAACGGAAGGTTTGGGGCACCGAAAAATTCTTGGCAATCAAAATGTCATTAAAAAAACGATAGATTTTATCAAAACCCCTTAATTTTGTGATAGTTATACTTTCTATTGTTCAATTCTAAAGAAACTAAAGATGGACTTATTTGGAGAAACAACAAATTGGGAAACAAAACTGGAACCCATTCTAAGTAAATATAAAGGAAGAAAACATCCTTTAGACTATCAAAATACTTATCAATTATTAGTAATGGTTGTTCTATCTGCTCAGGATTCTGATGCCAATATCAATAAAATTGCACCTGTACTATTTGAAAAATATCCCACACTAAAAAGTCTGTCTCAAACCGATGCAGAAACTTTCATTCCTTACATAAGCAAAGTCCGTAATTATCCCACAAAAGCACAATGGCTTTTGGAAATTGCAAAAACGGTTCAGAATGATGAAGACATTCCACTAACCATGAAAGAATTAACCGCTTTAAAAGGTATTGGAAGAAAATCAGCCAATGTAATTTTAAGAGAAACTCATCAACCAGCAGAAGGAATTATTGCCGATTTACATGTCATACGCGTAGCACCAAGAATTGGTATTATCAAAGAGAGTAAAGACGGAATTAAAACAGAAAAAGACCTAATGCAGGTTTTGCCCAAAACCATTTGGTCCGAAATTGGGATGGCAATTTCTTTTTTAGGAAGAGAAACCTGCAGACCCAAACCAAAATGCGATGAGTGCACAATTGCAGACTCCTGTCATTACTTTGCAACTCAAATTGCATAAAACCATTATTTTCTTCTGGTATCGATCAGATAGATGATTTTCCAGTTGTCTTTTTCTTTAAACAAAGTAAAAGTATTTACTCCCGAGTGACTCAGTTTATCGTTTACATAAAACTGATAGGGCGCCCAAACATGTGCGATCGTTCCGTCAATTTGAATATTGTAGCTTAAAATCTTTTCAGAAAATTCAATATTAGATGGAATGGTAGCAATTGATTTATAGAATTTACCTACATTCTCCTCTGTAAGTTTGTTTCCTTTAACCAAACTCTCACTAATAGATTGCAAGACTATCCTATCCGCACAAACAGATTTCATTCTTACGGTATCTCTTTGGTGAAAACCTTCAAAAAAGGTTTCAATACTCTTTTGGACTTCCTGCTGCTGTGCGTTTACAGCTAATCCTAAAAATAGCAAACTGACAATACAGAACATTCTCATAAGCAAAGCATAAAATTAAACACCAAATTGACTCAGATGATGCTCCAGATGTTTAGCAAACATATTACTCCATTCTGTCGCAGTTAATCTGCCAAAAGAATGTGATTCTTTACCCTCAAAGTCTTTTTCGCCTAAGAGTTGCGTTTTATTAATGTACGCAATCAGCCTTTCTTTCTCAAGATTAAAATCGCGAGTGCCATTTATAATAAATTGAGATGCAGTGGGATTATTATGTTTATAAGGTGTTTCACTTACCACCTTATTTTTAACCAATGTCTTTAAAATAAACTTCAAAAAGAAACCTGGTTTGGGATGAATATCCTCGTAAACCATCTCATAGGAAACATTACAGTGTGCCAGCATTTGTGCCACATCCATTTTACCCCAGAGTCCTTTCGAATCCGGTTGAAGCAAATTAATACGTTTTACAAACTCATCACTATCTCCTTTATAAAAGACATTTTTCATCGTATTCCGAATTTTAAGATAAATTAAACACTAAAGTAAAAATAGGATTTTTATCTGAAACCACAATCTTTGATTTTAAACCGTCGAAAAAAAATTACTCGCAGATTTTTAAATTAATTCTACTAAGCAAAAATATAGTAAAGATCGTTATGGCGTTCCCCTACGGGTCGGGCTGTCCGCTAAATCTTTTGCGATAGAAGTTTAAAGGAATTTTTAAATGAACGGTAATCGCAAAAGGATATCGCTTCCATCCCTAACGCAGTCTATGATAAAAAGAATATTTAAAGAAAAAAGGACTAAAGTTTTTAACCGCAAAGTCCGCAAAGGTATACGCAAAGCACGCAAGGAAAAAGGGCTGAAAGCCCGAAATGCGAAGCACTATGAACCAAAATAAACAGTAAACATCGCCCTGAAAAGGCAAAAGCCATCTACAGCCAATAAAAAATCCGTCTTAATCCGCGTTTTCGCCTGGCGAATCCGTATCATCCGCGTTTTATTTTTTAATCGCAAAGATTTACA
>NZ_AMYW01000039.1:0-41303 GCF_000335775.1 Flavobacterium sp. WG21 | reverse complement strand
ATTTTTATGTACCTACACCCAATTAAGATAATTTACAATCAAATCAAAAAGTAATGGTAAAGTTTGGCTATACAATTTTATACGTTGAAGAAGTAGAAAAATCAATTTCGTTTTATGAAAATGCATTTGGATTTTCAAGAAAATTTGTAACTCCGGAGGGAGATTACGGTGAACTGAGTACAGGTGAAACCACAATTTCGTTTGCTTCAAAAGAACTAGCAGCCCAAAATCTGAAAGACGGTTTTATCGAAAGTAAACCGGAGCAGAAACCTTTTGCCATCGAATTGGGGTTTATAACCGATGATGTCGAGGAATTGGTACAGAAAGCAATTTCAGCAGGAGCGACACTGGTCAAAGAACCTGCTCAGAAACCATGGGGACAAGTAGTGGCCTATGTACGTGATCTGGATGGATTTTTAATTGAAATCTGTACACCAGTGCAATAAGATTTCGTGGAGTTTCTGATGTCATAATTGGAGTGCCAGTAAACGGTATCAGAATTGATTTTTTAGGCAGGTAAAACATTCACAAATATTTAGCAGTAAATCGGCAACCGTAATCCTGAAAAAATCGTAACTTTAAGTATAAATGATTGGGTTACTGTTTTTTCACGGAGTACTGCCATTCTATTTTTTTAACTTATCTTAAGTCCAGTTGTTTCTCTTCTTAAAAATAGAAAAAGATCGAATGACATAATTGTTTAATTGTTAACGATTATGAAAAAAATTACATTACTTATTTTACTGTTTACAGCTCATTCCGTTATGGCTCAGGATAAATTTTTTACCAGTACGGGAACCATAAATTTTGAAGCATCAGTGCCCTTTTTCGAAGATGTAAAAGCTGTAAACAGACAGGTCACAATTATTGTTGAGCCCAAAACGAGTACTTTTATCTGTACCGTTTTTATTAAAGATTTTCGTTTTAAATTAGACCTGATGCAGGAACATTTTAATGAAAATTATATGGAAAGCCATCGTTATCCGAAAGCTGTTTTTAAAGGAAAAATTCAAAAATTTGATCTAAAAAACATAGACGAAATCGAAAAGGAATATCAAATTAAAGGAAAACTTTCGATGAAGGGAAAATCAAGAGAAATTCTGGTAAATGCACTCATTAAAAAAGTGGGTGACGGAATCCAGATCATTTCCGATTTTCCAATTTTGATCTCTGATTATAATATCGAAATTCCGAACAGAATAGCCGCTAAGATTGCTAAAACGGTGAATACTGAATTAACGGGAGTAATTAAAAGTGATGATCCGGTATATCTAACGCTAAAATGACTAATTAAGGCAGTTGACCAGCGCGCCTTCTAAATCGGTAAATTGAAATTCAAATCCTGTCTTTTGTATTTTTTCAGAGGAAACCCTTTGTCCTTTTAAGACAGCCTCGCTCATTTCGCCTAAAACAATTTTAAGAATAAAGGCGGGTACTTTTGGGAGCCAGATTTTATAACCGTATAAGCTGGCAAGCATTTTTGAAAAACTAAGGTTCGTAGTATTGTCTGTCACGCAGGCATTGTACGGACCTTTTATCGTTTCATCAGTAAGTGCTTTTAGATAAATCTGGCATAAATCATCGATATGAATCCAGGGAAGATATTGTTTTCCTGTGCCTAAAATGGCACCGAAGCCGGCTTTGAAATTGGGTCCCAGTTTTTTTAGAAATCCTTCATTTCTTCCCAAAACAATCCCCGTTCTGATTTTAGCAGTCCTGATTCCTAACGAACTAATTTTATCTACGGCCTGTTCCCATTCAACGCAGGTTATCCCTAAAAAATCGGTTGCAGGGGGCGTGTCTTCTGTACAGATAACAGAACTGGTGACAGCTCCGTAAATTCCAACCGCCGAAGCCGAGATAAAAGCCTCCGGAACTTTATTGTTTTTCTTTAAGATCGAATAAATAAGATCGATGGGTTGTACACGGCTTTCTACAATGACTTTTTTACGTCTTTTAGTCCATCTCTTCTCAACAATTCCTTCGCCTGCTAAATGGATAATATAATCAGCCTGAAGAATTGCTTCTTCGTTGATATAATTCGTTTTTAAGTTCCATTTATAATAGGTGATTAATGAGGTGTTTTCTCGTGCGCTACGGCTCAAAATCGATACCGTAAAACCACTGTCAGTGAGTAGATCGGTAAGTTGTTTTCCAACAAATCCAGTGCCTCCGGTTAATAAAACATTTTTTGCCATGATAGTTTATAATATATTTAACAGTGCATTTTGTTTAAGGCAAAGTAAAGGTACTTAAACATTCCTTACCTTTAAGGCAAATTCTAAATTTTAATGAAATGGCAACTAAAAATAAGGCTATCACAAGAGAAGATATCGTTTCAAAATACATGGATGAAGTTTTAGAAAAGGGACAAAAACCAAAATCGGTTTATCATTTTGCAAAAGAAAATGGTTTTACTGAGGCAGAGTTTTATGCTTTTTTTGGAACATTAGAAGGTTTAGAAAAAGAAATATTCAGACTGTTTTTTGCGAATACAGTTGATTTGCTGCACAAAAATGCCGATTATCTCGAGTATGATATGAAAAACAAGATGTTGAGTTTCTATTATACATTTTTTGAGATTTTAACGGCTAATAGAAGTTATGTCCTGCAATCTCTGAAAATAGACAGAAATCCACTTAAAAATTTAGTACAACTGACTTCGCTTCGCGAGGCTTTTAAAGAATATGTTTCGGAAATATTGACTGATGATTACAGACTGGAGCAGGAAAAATTTCAAAAATTTCAGGAAAAAGCCCTTCAGGAATCGGCCTGGCTGCAATTAATGATGACGATAAAATTCTGGATGGAGGATTCTTCAGCAGCATTCGAAAAAACGGATATTTTTATTGAAAAATCAGTTAACGCATCCTTCGAATTGATGAATGTAGCCCCAATGAATCATTTAATTGATTTTGGAAAATTTCTGTTTAAAGAAAAAATATACAGTAAATAATGAAAACGATCGATTATATACCTACCTCAAAAATAGAAAGAGCCAGTAAATTAGTGCAAACGGGTGCAAAAATCGGAGTCAACTATATTAAGCATTATGCGGAGAAAATGGTAAACTCAGATTTGACTCGTGACAAGCTGAATGAAAACAATGCGGAAGATATTTATGACGGACTCAAAAGTTTGAAAGGAAGTGCTCTTAAAGTGGCTCAAATGCTGAGCATGGACAAGAACTTTCTGCCTCAGGCTTATGTAGAGAAATTTTCATTATCGCAATTTTCAGTACCGCCGCTTTCGGCACCATTGGTCTTGAAAACTTTTAAAACCAATTTCGGAAAAACTCCCTATGAAATTTTTGATGAGTTTAATGCCAATTCTGTCAATGCGGCCAGTATTGGTCAGGTACATTTGGCAGTTAAAGATGGTAAAAAACTAGCCGTTAAAATTCAGTACCCTGGAGTTGCTAATAGCATCTCGTCTGATTTGGCTCTGGTAAAACCTATTGCGATCAGAATGTTTAATTTGCAGGGAAAAGATTCTGATAAATATTTTAAAGAAGTTGAAGATAAACTGATTGAAGAAACCAATTATTTGTTGGAACTTCAACAAAGTCAGGAAGTGGTACAAGCCTGCAGTAAAATCGAAAACATACTTTTTCCGAATTATTATCCTGAGTTTTCATCAGAGAAAATCATTACCATGGACTGGATGAGCGGTCTGCATCTTTCGGAGTTTACTGCTAAAAATTCAGATCAGGAAGTGGGTGACAAATTAGGTCAGGCACTGTGGGATTTTTATATGTACCAAATTCATGTTTTAAGAAAAGTGCATGCCGATCCGCATCCGGGAAATTTTCTGGTGGATGAAAACAATCAGTTAATTGCGCTGGATTTTGGCTGTATGAAACAAATTCCGGATGATTTTTATGTGCCTTACTTTGAATTGATCAATAAAAATGTAATTACAGACGAAACACTTTTCAATGAGAAATTATTTGAACTGGAAATTCTTCGTCCCGATGATTCGGCTTCTGAGATTGCCTATTTTACTGAAATGTTTCATGATTTATTGTCTCTTTTTACCCAGCCATTTCAGAAAGAAACCTTTGATTTTTCAGACGAGACTTTCTTTGATAATATTGCCAAATTAGGAGAACGCTTTACCAACGATACCAATCTTAAAAAAATGAACGGAAATAGAGGTTCCAAACATTTTATCTACATGAACAGAACTTTCTTCGGATTGTATAATCTGATGTTTGATTTGAAAGCGAAGATTGTGGTAGAGAATTATATGAAGTACTAAAATAGTTTCAGGTTTCAGGTTTCACGTTGCAATAAAACCTGAAACTTGAAACCTGAAACTTGAAACAAAAAACTATTTCAAAATCCCTTTTTTATAAGTTTCAATGGCACGATCTCTTGCAAACGCATGGTCTACCATTGGTTCGTTGTAGCCTAAATCAAATTCCGGAATCCATTTGCGAATGTAGATTCCTTTCTCGTCAAACTTCTTTTGTTGAATTTCGGGATTGAAAACTCTGAAATAAGGTGCGGCATCACAGCCTGTTCCGGCTGCCCACTGCCAGTTACCTACATTGGAAGCCAATTCGAAATCCAATAATTTTTCGGCAAAGTACGCCTCGCCCCATTGCCAGTTGATGAGTAAATGTTTGCATAAAAAGCTGGCTACCACCATGCGAACCCGATTGTGCATATACCCTGTTTCGTTTAGCTGACGCATTCCGGCATCGACCATTGGGTAACCCGTAGTTCCGGAACACCAGCGTTTAAAATCTTCTTCGTTATTACGCCATTGAATGCCGTCGTAAGCCGATTTAAAATTGTGGTTCACAACATTTGGAAAGCTAAATAAAATCTGGATGAAGAATTCTCTCCAAATAAGTTCGCTTAAAAAGGTTTGGTTTTTTCGATTGGCCCAATTTACAAGTTTCCGAATACTAACCGTTCCAAAACGCAAATGCGGCGAGAGATAGGAAGTACTGTCCTCAGCCGGGAAATCGCGTGTTTCTTTGTAATTAGAAATTTGACTTAGATCCGGAGGAAGTACTTTTATAGCGCTTTTCTCAAAACCAATATCAGCTAATTCCGGAAAAGTAAATTGATTTTTACTGAAGTTTTCATAACCAATTTTGGTATCAAATTCCGGAGCCTGTTCTGAAAGATGGTATTTTTCCAGCCACTTGTTTTTGTAGGGTGTATAAACGGTGTAAGGAAGTCCGTCAGCTTTTGTAATTTCCTTTTCTTCAAAAATCACATGATCTTTGAATGAGGAAGCTGTGATATGGTGTTGTGCTAATAATTTCACAATAGCAGCATCACGTTTGATAGCAAAAGGCTCGTAATCTTTATTGAAAAAAACGTGCTGAATGTCAAATTCAGTTGTAAGTGATTCCCAGACCTTACTTGTAGTTCCTTTTTTAATCAGAATGGAGGAATCAATTGCTTTTAGTTGTTTGTTTATTTTTTGAAGTGACTCAAAAATAAACTGAACGCGTGCATCATTTTTGGGAAGGTTTTCCAGAATTTCATCATCAAAAATAAATAGCGGAATTACCGGAAAATCCGATTGCAGGGCATGGAACAGTCCGGTATTGTCTTCTAAACGTAAATCACGTCGGAACCAGAAAAAAGAAACTTTTTGTTTTGTCATTGTATGATGTTCTGCTAGATTTTTTATCTCAGCTAAAAGATTTATACTGATTTAAGCTTTTGAATTGAATAGTTCTTCGATTTTATTGTAGCGATAATCAAAAATAGTTTTGAGTTTATTTTTAACAATAAGACTGTTCATGATTCTGCCCAGATACCCTAATGGTAAAGCGTAATGCACCACATCAATCATTTTTGTTCCGGTTGCTGTGGGCTCGAAAAAGTGCTTGTGATGCCATAAAGCGTAAGGGCCAAATCGCTGTTCGTCGACAAAATATTGGTTTTCCTTTGAAACAGTGATGATGGTCATCCAGTTAATTTTAATGCCCAAAAGAGGTTTTAAAGTATAGGTGATAATTTGTCCGGGATACATGCGTTTGTTGTCAAAATCCTGAATTTCGAAACTCATATTATCCAGCGTTATCGTTTGGAGATTTTTCGGACTTGAAAAAAAATCCCAACATTCTTCAATAGTAGCGTTTACATGCTGTACGGTTTCTATTTTGTATACTTTCATAAAATCAATTTAAATTTTATAATATTTAAAAGGAACAAACAACATTCCGAAACATTCTCCGTCTTCTTTGCCTAAGTGCTTGTGGTGTATTTTATGTGCTTTTCGCAAGCCAATCAAGTATTTGTTTTTGGTGTTTTTAAACCATTTAAAACGCTGATGAATAAGAACATCGTGAATCAAAAAATAACATACACCATAGAGCGTTACTCCACAGGCAATAAAAAATAAGTAGTTGAATCCTCCCTCAACACCAAAGTAAAAAAGAATAATACTGGGAATGGCAAATAGGACAAAGAAAATATCGTTGCGTTCAAAAGTGTTTTCGTATTTGGGTTGATGGTGATCTGCATGGAAATACCACATCAGCCCATGCATGATGTACTTGTGAGTGAGCCAGGTGACACATTCCATGAATAAAAAAACACCTAAAAAAATTAAAAAAGAAACCATTTTGTATGTCTTGAATTTACGTTTTAGCTTATAAAAGTTAATTTTCGCTGTATTAGAAATTGATTTTAAACTAACTTTAATTTGTAGGTTACAAAAGACTGTGCTAAAAGCCCGGCTTTGGTATAATTAGAAACTCTGATTCTCGAATTTCCAATTTCGTAATAAGGAGTGTTCTTAAGCTTCTGAAGCAGTTTTCGGTAATAAATATAAGCGGTATAAACACCAAATTTAGCGTCGATAGGAAGTTTTACAATACCCTGAAAAGCGATTCTGAAATCTTCTTCGATTTCAGCAATAATGCTGGTTTTAGCTTCTTCGTCAAAAGAATTTAAATCAATTCCCGGAAAGTAATTTCGGTTTAAGACCAAATTATCTTCTTTCAGGTCTCTCAGGAAATTAACCTTCTGAAAGGCCGATCCCAATCGCATGGCTTCATTTTTGAGCTGTTCGTATTTTTGCTCGTTTCCTTTTACAAAAACTTTCAGACACATTAGGCCAACTACATCTGCAGAACCGTAAATGTAATCTTCATATTCAGTATGAGTAGGGTAACTTGACTTCACAAGATCGAGCTTCATACTTTTTAAAAAGGCCTGAATCAGATCATCAGTGATGTTGTACTGCTTTACCGTATGCTGAAAAGAGTTGAGAATAGGGTTAAGGCTGATACCTGTTTGCATCGCTTTGTAATATTCTTTCTCGAAATCATTGATGAGATTCTCTTTTTCAAAGTCATGAAAAGAATCGACAATTTCGTCAGCAAAACGTACAAAACCGTAAATGCTGTAAATAGCGTCACGAATACTGGGGGACAACATTTTAACTGCCAATGAAAATGAGGTACTGTAACTCTGAGTAACCAGTTTGCTGCATTTAAAAGAAACAGTGTCGAATAGTGATTTCATTTGTTAAGAACTAAAAGATTTTTGAATTAACTCAGCTGCTAATTTTCCTGAAATTAAAGCAGGTGGAACACCAGGGCCGGGAACCGTTAACTGTCCCGTAAAATATAAATTACGAACTTTTTTACTTTTTAGTTTGGGCCTCAGAAAAGCGGTTTGCAATAGTGTATTGGCCATTCCGTAGGCATTGCCTTTATAGGCATTGTAATCGTCGACAAAATCGTTCTTGCAAAATGATCTCTTAAATATAATGCTATTTTTTATTTGTTGATTGGTTAATTGCTCAAATCTGGAGATTATTTTTTCAAAATAGACTTCATGAAGTTGTTCATTGTCTTGTATTCCGGGGGCTAACGGAATGAGGAAAAAACCACTTTCCATTCCTTCCGGAGCAGCAGTTGAATCTGTTTTAGAAGGGAAATTGGCATAAAACAACGGCTGTTCGGGCCATTTCGGATCGTCGTAGATGTCGGCTGCGTGTTGGTTAAAATCAACGTCAAAAAACAAAGAGTGGTGTGTGACGTTGGCTATTTTTTTATTGAATCCCACAAAAAAGAGAAGGGAAGAGGGAGCAAAAGTGCGGCTTTCCCAGTATTTTTCTGAATAAGCGCGATGTTCAATGTCCAGCAAAGTTTCGGTATGATGATAGTCGGCACCGCTTAAAATAATATCCGCTTCTATCGTTTTTCCGTCCATTAAAAGTCCTGTGGCTTTTTTGTCTTTAACAATAATCTTTTCAATAGGAGAGTTGGTTTTAATTGTTACTCCTAATTCCAATGCCAGTTTTTCGATTCCGCGTACTACATCGTACATTCCGGTTTTAGGATGCCAGGTTCCTAAGCCAAAATCGGCATAATTCATAAAATTGTAAAAAGATGGAGTTTTTGTTGGCTTTGCACCTAAAAACAAAACGGGAAACTCCAGTATTTGGATGAGTTTTTGGTTCTTAAACTGCTTTCGGATATCGGCGCTGACAGTACTAATAAACTGATTGAGTTTGAAAGCTGTTTCGACTGTGATTAACTCTAGTGCCGAAACTCCGGGACGATAGACCAAATCTTTGATGGCAATGTCATAATTGCTTTTGGCGTGATTGATGAATTTTTGAAGTTTTTCACCACTTCCTGTTTCGATCTCTTCAAAAGTGTTTTTTATTTCTTCTAAATTGTCATAAATACTAATGAAGTCATTCAAACCAAAATACACGCGGTAAGCCGGATTCAGTTTGATGAGCTCGTAATAGTCGGAAGAGTTTTTATTGAAATCCTGAAAAAAACGTTCGAAAACATCCGGCATCCAATACCAGCTTGGCCCCATGTCGAAAGTAAAGCCTTCTTTTTTAAATTGTCTGGCTCTGCCTCCAATAGTTTCGTTTTTCTCATAAATAGTTACCGTATTACCTTGCTGTGCAAGATAACATGAAGCGGCTAGAGAAGAAAAGCCTGAACCTATTATTGCTATAGTTTTTTTCATTTGTTTAACAAATATACAAAAACTTTAAACAAAAATATTACAGCATACTGATTGTTTCGTCCATAGAATCAAAAACGCGTATTCTTTCTGATAAAATTTTCTGATCGATATGTTCGACCATGTTTCCCATAAGCCAAATCTCATTGTTCTTTTGGAGCAACTTTTGTCCCATCGATTTGACATATTGGTTGATTACGTTGCGATCCGGTTGAACAGTCATGAAAGATACAAAGGTAATGTTCTCGAAATGTTTGGTTAAATCTTGCAGGTTTTCGATAGGCATGCTTTCGCCCAGATAAATGGTTTTGTATCCTTTTAGTAAAATCTCGTACTGCAAATAAAGTAAGCCTATTTTATGGATTTCATTCAAAGGAAGAGAAAGTACAAAAATTCGATCGGTTTTCGTGGGTTTTAGGATCTGGAGGCTTTCTGTATAAATTAAGATCTTCTGCTTGATGAGATGACTCATAAAATGCTCGTTCGCCGGAGTGATGGTTTCGGATTGCCATAATAAACCCAATTCTTTTAACAGAGGAAGAAAATTGTCTTTGAAGACTTCTCTAAATGATTTTTCAGAAATAAGCCAGTCGAAAGTATTGAAGAAGATTTCCTGATCAAAATTCATCATCGCCATCTTGAAGGAAGTGATGGCATAATTCTGTGAGTTTTTCTTTGAGATGATTTCGCGAACTAATTGTGGAATTTTTTCTTCGGGATAGGTTGCTATTTTAGATATTTTATAACCGTATTCGTGTAATAATGTGATGTTTAAAAGTTTCTGAAGATTCTGCAAATTATAAAGCCTGATATTCGTGTCAGTACGCATGGGCTCTAAGATATTGTATCTTTTTTCCCAGATGCGAATGGTATGTGCTTTTATCCCGGATAAGTTTTCAAGATCTTTTATGCTGAAAACAGTTTTAATATTGTTTATCATTTTTGGCTGTTTGGTGAACAAAAATAGAATAAAATCTCAAATTACCTTATAACTTGTCTGAAATACACAGGTTACGAGATATTTACAGATTGATAATGATTTAATTTGTCTAAATGAAGGATCGTTTTAGAGCCATCTTTACTCCTGTTGTACATTGTATCAAATTTGGCACCGTAAATTACTTCATCAAAAGTATAAGAAGTTCTTGCGGCCACGGTATTGCTGTACATATCGTCGAAAGTGGTAATGAAAACCAGTATTTCGCCATGTACTTTTTTAAAATCTTCTTCTGTGAAATTATATAACGGACTGCTTTCTGTGATGGGATGTACCAGCGTCCAACTTAATGAAAGAGCATTTATACGTTCCAGTTCAAGGTCTAAGCTGTAGAATTTATTGGTTTTTTGACCATTTTCTTCCAGACTTAATCCCAGAGTCATTCTGGCAGTGGCATCAGTAAAATTGGTGTTTTTAAAAGGAACAAGGCGTACCATGAGACCTCTCTTATCTTGGTAAGGTGAAATTAATGCATGATCGGCAAACTTTAAAAAAGCGGTTGGTTTACTAAATCTTCCAAAGAACAGACCGGTTGCTATGGCAAAGCTCAGCAATCCAATCAAAGCTTCGGCAGCAGAAAGAGCACTTGTTAAAAATCCGGTAGGGCTGATATGTCCGTATCCTACAGTGGTAAAAGTCTGCGCGCTAAAAAAGTAAGCCTGCCCGAACTGAATCAATATGCTTTCTGATTGCTTAATTCCGTTAAGATTTTCAATCCCGATAGCATAATAAGCAAGTGCAAAAATAAAATTGATACCAATATAAAACGAAAAAAGGATAAGCATGAATTTCCAGTTGGGCATATCGATCATGGTATGGTACCAGCTAATGCGACGAAGTATATGCATCCCTCTTTTTTCGACATTAGGCGTTCCGTTTTTGTTTACAAAACGGCTTCCGTAGCTGTTTGCATTTGATCCGAAACCGGAGTTAATGTCGGGTTGAGCTTTTTTGTTTATTTTCTTGAGAAGCGCCATTGCAGATTGGATTTAACAACAAATGTAAAAATATCTGTGAGATGAGGAAATGGGCTGTAAAGAAAAAGCAATCTGTAAATAGAAATACTACAGATTGCTTTTGTTTTTATTGCGATAGGATTTTACTCTATTTGCAAAAAGTTGATTTGTTTTTGATAGCGCTTTGACTGCCTAATTCTATTGCTTTTGTAAAATCTTTGCAGGCATTTTTCTGATCTCCGATTTTGTTATAAGCCAAACCTCTTAGGTTGTAAGCGATATAATCTTTTGGATTTAAACCTAGAGATGAGGTACAGTCCGCAACGGTTTCTTTAAAATTCGTTAACTTGTAGTTTACGTTTGCTCTTCCGGTAAAGGCGTCAGCATTCATGCTGTCTAAGTCGATGGTTTTGCTAAAATCAGCAAGGGCGCCTTTAAGGTCATTGAGTTTTAGTTTTGCAACACCTCGATTTTGATAGGCCTCTACAAATTTTGAATTCATGCTGATGGCTTTTGTATAATCGGCAATTGCTCCTTTTGTATTGCCGGCTTCAGCTTTTTTCAGGGCTTTATCAAAATAGCCGGTTGCAGATTGTGCCCAGGTAGAGCAGGTGATCATAACAAATGATACTAATAGAAATTTTTTCATAAACCAATTTGGGATTAGTTAGTAGGTTAATAATTCAGGAAACGAATTTAATGAAGTTTTGTTTTGTAAGAGAAGTACTTTTGTCAAATATTTATTATTTTTTTTGAAGAGAAGGATCGGTATTTTATTCCGGTTTCTTCTTGCTTAAAAAGGGGGTAGTGTTTAATCTCCAGATGGCGCCAATCTGGAAATTTCCAGAAGACAAACCAATGTTGTTTTTGTTATTGTCAGAGAAAGCGGAGAATGTAGAATTATTGAGATAGGACAGACCAAGTGACCATCTTTCTTTGTTATAGCCCAAGGCAATTCTGGGGAAAAATGTGGGATAAATTTCGATTTTTTGTTTTCCGAAATCATTTATTCTTTCGGTGCCAACATTTGCGCCTAGGGTTACTGATCCGCTGGTAAACCATCTTTTGCTAATTGCCCAGGTGTACGCATAACCCCCGCTAATTCCAAATTGAAAATTGCGCAGTGAATTTTTAGATTTGTGAACAAAAGAGCTATCAGAGCCTATTTTCGAAAAATAAACTCCTCCACCAAGCAGGAAGCTTCCGGCTGATTTTAATTGTCTTTCGTTTTGAACAAAGGCCGCTTTATAGGAGAATTTTTTGTGGTTAAAAACATATTGTCCAAAAGCGCCATATTGCTGGATTTTGAGATCAGGGTATAGTTGTATGTTTTTGTCGGCATCATCGGCCGTATAGAAACCGTGGTATTTTTGAATGAAAAGATCAATTATGAATTTTCTTCCGTAGTTATGAATCTGGAAATCGAGTGCTTTGGTTCTTCCTTTTTCTTTGTCTTTCAGGAAACTTAGTCCGTAACCGTAACTAAAATCGATTATGGTATTTTTTACAGAAACCCCAAAACCTAAGCTCATTGGTGTATTGGGCATGAATCTTTTCATATCGCCTCCTGTTTCCTGTTGCAGCGAAATGAATTTCATCGACAAATAGGTTCTTACGGAAGCTTTATTTTCAAAAGGTTTGATGTAAGTTGTGTCAATCTGTGCAGTGCAGAAATACGGAAAAACAAAAATAAGCAGCAGCGAAAAATAGAATTTCATTAGATTCTCGAAAAGTAGATGATTAAGGTTGTGCCTTGTTTAATTTGTTTTGGCAGTCTTGACAGGTTTATAGTTCAAAGATATTTAAAACATTCTATCTTCTGTTAAATTTTCTGGCTTCAAATCCGGATTTGTTGATTTCAAGGTTGTAATAGGGAGTGACTTTAAAGGATTGTAAATTTTGGGGTTTAATTTACCACAATAGAGTCTGCTGTTTTAAGGTAAGGCTTAGAAATAAAAAAAGGTCAAGTAAATTAATACTTGACCTTTTGTGACCCGACTGGGGCTCGAACCCAGGACCCCATCATTAAAAGTGATGTGCTCTACCGACTGAGCTATCGAGTCATTGCTTTCAAGAAACTTGTATTGTGAATCACAATTTGTGACCCGACTGGGGCTCGAACCCAGGACCCCATCATTAAAAGTGATGTGCTCTACCAACTGAGCTATCGAGTCATATTCGTTTCTTGAACGCGGGTGCAAATATAAGAAGTTATTTTGGATATATCCAACCTTATTTCAAGTAAAATTTAATAAAGAATTAATATGCTGAAACAGAGGTTGTAAATAAAAAAAAGGTAAATTACAATTTGTGTAATTTACCTTTTTTAGTGACCATGGAGGGATTTGAACCCTCACGCCCTTGCGAGCACCACCCCCTCAAGATGGCGAGTCTACCGTTTCTCCACATGGCCGAAAATTAAAAAAGGTCAAGTAAATTAATACTCGACCTTTGTGACCCGACTGGGGCTCGAACCCAGGACCCCATCATTAAAAGTGATGTGCTCTACCGACTGAGCTATCGAGTCAATGCTATCAAGAAACTTATATTGTGAGTCACAATTTGTGACCCGACTGGGGCTCGAACCCAGGACCCCATCATTAAAAGTGATGTGCTCTACCAACTGAGCTATCGAGTCATATTCGTTTCTTGAACGCGGGTGCAAATATAAGAAGTTTTTTTTATTATTTCCAAGCTTATTTATTATAAATTTGTCTTTTTTTAAGTAAAATTTACAACGTCTTAGTTTATAAGGTATTATTAAAATGAAAAAAATTATATTGTTAGGATATATGGGGTGCGGGAAGTCAACGATTGCCCAAAATATGTCAAAAATTACAAATATTCCATTTCTGGATTTGGACAAATGCATCGAAGACAGAACCAATTTGTCCATAAATGAGATTTTTGAGAAACATGGAGAGATTTATTTTAGAAAATTAGAACATGAAATGTTTGTAGAATTGCTCCAGTCTTCTGAAAAAAGTATAATAGGTTTAGGAGGAGGAACACCCTGTTATGCCAATAACCATGAATTATTAAAAGGTGAAGATGTTGTTTCAATCTATTTAAAGGCTTCTATTGAGACTTTATATGGAAGATTAGTTCATAATAAAAGCAAACGTCCTTTAATTGCTGAAATGAATGAAGAGGAAATGAAAGAATTTATCGCGAAACATTTGTTCGACAGAAGTTTTTATTACAACCAGGCCCAATATAAGGTTACAGTTGATGATAAAACTGTCGAAGAAACGGTTCAGGATATTTTAGCTATTTTAGCTTAAGAAAGCGTAGTTGTCTCCGTTATCATCAAAAACAACCTGTACATGTTCTAATAAAGATGTAGACAAAGAGATTCCTTTGAAGTCGGCTTTTACTGGATACTTCTTATGATTTCTGTCAACCAATACTGCTGTTTTGAATTTCTTAAGCGGAACATCTAAGAAATGACGAACAGCATATATTAAAGTAGTGCCGGAATTTAAAACGTCATCTACTAAAACAAGGCCTTTGTTTTCGTATTCTTCTTTGGTTAATGACGTATGTATAGGTAATTGCGGATTTTGTTTGTCGACTTTAACTTCGCAAAGGGAGATCTTTAGAGTTGAAATACTTCCTAAAGATAAGGCAAGCTTTTGAGCAAAAACAGAACCATTTGAAGCAATTCCTGCAATTACAACTTCGTCTTCATCAACAAAAGTTTCGTATATCTGATAAGCGATACGCTTTATTTTGTGTTCGATTTCCTGATTGGTTAAAATGATATTTTTGCTCATGATTTATTTTTTTGCTAATATAATTAATTTAAATTCCAATATGAAAAATCCAAATTCCAATTTTGATAATGGAATTTTATGATTTTAGCTGTTTGAAATTTTTACGGACGTAAGTTTTGAATTTTGGAATTTGAAAATTGGATTTTAAACATCCTCTTCCTCGTCAAAAATCTCATTTCCATATTCGTCAATATCACGACGGTCTTTTTTGGTGGGTCTTCCTGTACCGCTTTTACGATAATGTTCTTTTGATAGTTTTAGTAATTCCAGATGAGCATATGCTTCAGGCGGAGTTTCGTTTTTTCGATATATATCAACCAGTTTTGCTCCAACACGGCTTTCAGGAATGTCGAGTACAGTTATAATTTGTGTAATCTGATCCTTTCTAAAAGTAATTCTGTCGGTTGGAAAAACCTCTTTCGATGGTTTGGCAACTTGCCCGTTTACAGTGATATGGTTCTTTTTGCAGGCCTCCGTAACCATGTTTCTGGTCTTGTAATATCGTACGCACCAGAGGTATTTATCTATTCTCATAATTTTTCTAAAATCGAAGTTAAAATCTTTACAAAAATAAATCAATATTGTATCTTGCGCACCTAAAAAATTAACAATAATGAATAAATTTAAATATTATTTTATTTTATTGCTTGCAGGTATTTCGTTTGTTTCTTGTAGTAAAAAGGATGATGATGAGGTGGTGGTTACTCCGTTAAGAGATTATGCTACGCAGTATAAAGCTGATAATGATTCTATTGTCAAATATTTAAAGACAAATTATATCATTGTGACAAATAGTCCTGGTAATCCGCAAGATCAGGATGTAGTGATAAAGAAAATAGTTCCCGGCGACGGAAATGTTTCTATTTGGGATCAGAAAACGTATGTTTTAGATACAAGAGACGTATATAGTAATGATGTTACTTATAAAGTCTATTATTTAACCTTGAGAAAAGGAGTTGGTAGTTCTCCAACAAATACAGATAAAATTGTAGCTTCTTATTCTGGTAATTTATTGAATGGGACAGTTTTTGATACTTCTAACAATAATCAGGTAGTTTTTAATTTGTTTCCATATGCAGTTGAAAAGACTGTAATTGAAGGCTGGTCAGAGATTTTTCCGAAGTTTAAAACGGGTACTTCAAGTACGGATAGTAATGGGGTTATTACTTACAGTGGTTTTGGTGCAGGAGTAATGTTTTTGCCTTCAGGGCTGGCATATTATGGTGATGTTAAAGATACTATCCCGGCATATTCTCCAATAGTTTTTAGCTTTAAATTGTATGATCTTCAAAGAATGGATAATGAAGTAAGTACTTCAGCAAATGGTGACAGACTTGTAGTTGGGGATGGTATTCCGGATTATTTAGAAGATCTTAATGGTGATGGTTATTTGTATGATTTTGGTATCAATAAAACAAAATATCCAAATCCTCCAGCTGGATTAGCAGATGATACAGATGGTGACGGAATTTCAGACTTCCTTGATCTGGACGATGACGGAGATGGTTTTACGACCCGATTTGAAATTACGAAACCAGCAACTGAGGTGGGGATTGTAAATGGAATTAATTATGGTGCTAGTAAGTATTATCCTTGGGAGCCAACTGTAGATAATCCTCTAACTCCAAATGTTGATGAAACAGAGCCGAGGGGTATTCCTAGAAGGCCAACAGGGGCACTTACTGACCCTAGCAAGCCGGAATCGTATACCAATGCTAGAAAATTTATAGAAGCAGATTATACGGATAAGCCAAGATTAAAGATTCATTTGGATAAAACATATCCTTTTAAGCAGAACTAAATTTTAGCTTGTATAAAAGATAAAACCTCGAAAGTGATTTCGAGGTTTTTTTTTTATGACTTGAAAGACGGTGCTTTTTATCTGTTTAATCAGGAATTTGAAGATTTGTTTTCGCGCAGATTCGGCAGATTTTTGCTTAAAAAAACGTAAATCAGTTTTAAGATTCATTCTGGATCTCAATGAGGATATATTTGAAATAAAAGCGTGGTACAAAGTGTTGTAAACTCTAATCTCAATACATTCAGAGTCTTTTTTGTCTTATACAGATTTAGAGAGAGACATTGCGAGTTTCTAAAATTAAAATCTGCAAAATCTGCGTGAAGTAAAAAGAAATTTTATAAAGATTAAGGTAAGATGAAATATGTTCTAATTCTCTCTTAAGGAGAGGTTTTAAAATGAAAAACCCCGAAAATTGCTTTTCGGGGTCTTTTTATAAAGTAAGAAAATGAAGTGATTATTTTCTTTTGATTACTCTTTCTACAGCTTCAACGATCGCCTGATTGTTTAATTTGTATTTTTCCATTAGCTGCTCCGGAGTTCCAGATTCACCAAAACTGTCGTTAACAGCAACAAATTCTTGCGGTGCAGGATTGTTTAGCGCTAATACTCTTGAAACGCTTTCACCAAGACCTCCAAGGATGTTGTGTTCTTCGGCAGTTACCACACATTTTGTTTTAGCTAATGATTTTAGAATGGCTTCTTCGTCAAGAGGTTTAATGGTGTGGATGTTGATTACTTCAGCAGAGATTCCTTTTGCTTCAAGAGCTTCGGCAGCAATAAGTGCCTCCCAAACCAAGTGTCCTGTTGCAACGATCGTTACATCAGTTCCTTCGTTTAATAAAATGGCTTTTCCAATTACGAAAGGCTCATCAGCAGGAGTGAAGTTAGGCACTACCGGACGACCGAAACGTAAGTAAGCCGGTCCGTGGTGATCTGCTAATGCCAAAGTAGCAGCTTTAGTTTGATTGTAATCGCAAGTATTGATTACAGTCATTCCTGGTAACATTTTCATTAATCCAATATCTTCAAGAATTTGGTGTGTTGCTCCGTCTTCACCTAGTGTTAAACCGGCGTGAGAAGCGCAAATTTTTACGTTTTTATCAGAATAAGCAACTGATTGGCGAATTTGGTCATAAACTCTTCCTGTAGAAAAGTTAGCGAAAGTTCCTGTAAAAGGAATTTTTCCTCCAATAGTTAAACCTGCAGCGATTCCAATCATATTTGCTTCAGCGATTCCGATTTGAAAGAAACGTTCAGGGTGATTTTTTTTGAAATCATCAAATTTTAATGATCCAATTAAATCCGCACATAATGCTACAACATTTTCGTTCTTTTGACCTAGTTCAGTCATTCCCGCTCCAAAACCCGAACGAGTATCTTTACTTCCTGTATTTGTATATTTTTTCATTTTTGTTTTTTTGCTGTACGCAATAGGCTATAGGCAATAGGCATAAAGCTTACTGCTTAAGGCTTAAAGCTGTTTTTAATAGTCTGCTAAAGTTGATGTGTTTTGAGCCAGAGCACTTGCCAACTGATCGTTGTTTGGTGCTTTACCATGCCATGCATGTGTGTGCATCATAAAATCAACTCCGTTACCCATTTCTGTATATAGCAAAATACAAACTGGTTTTCCTTTTCCGGTTCTTGATTTTGCATCGTTTAAACCTGCAATAATAGCTTCGATATTGTTTCCTTCTTTAATTTCAAGAACGTCCCAGTCAAAAGCTTCAAATTTTGCACGAAGACTTCCCATTGCCAAAACTTCGTCAGTTGTTCCGTCAATTTGTTTTCCGTTAACGTCTACAGTTGCAATAAGGTTGTCTACTTTTTTAGCAGAAGCATACATGATCGCTTCCCAGTTTTGACCTTCTTGTAATTCACCATCTCCGTGTAAGCTGTAAATTAAATGATTGTCTTTGTTTAGTTTTTTTGCTTCGGCAGCACCAATAGCTACAGATAAACCTTGTCCTAATGAACCAGAAGCCATGCGAATTCCAGGTAATCCTTCATGAGTTGTTGGATGTCCTTGCAAACGAGAGTTTAGTAATCTGAAAGTGGCAAGTTCTGAAACAGGGAAATAACCGCTACGTGCTAATACGCTATAAAAAACAGGAGAAATATGTCCGTTTGAAAGGAAGAAAAGATCTTCTCCAATTCCGTTCATATCAAAACCTTCTTTGCGTTCCATAATGTTTTGGTAGAGTGTTACCAAAAATTCAGTACAACCTAATGAACCACCTGGGTGACCTGAGTTGACAGCATGTACCATTCGAAGAATGTCTCTTCTTACTTGGATAGTTAAATCGCTTAATTGTTGTGTGTTAGGCTTCATTTTATGTGTAAAAGTTAAACTGGTGCAAAAGTAATTTTTATTTTGCGGGGAGACAAATGATTTTTCGCTTTAGTTTCCTGTAAAAATGAAATAATCACTCTTTTTTGTCTTCATTCAGAGAAAAAAAGGGAATGTTTCGATTTTACAAAGTAAAAAAGAGGCGTCACCATGATTTCAAAGCCCGTTTTGTGTGTCATCCCATTTTTATGAGATTGCAAAAAGGAGAAATGACGAATTGCCAAATTATCTCATTATCCAATTGATCCAATCTCTCGCCAGGTCACCAGTTGAATGTTGTTTTCTTTCAGCTTTGCACCGCATTCTTCACTGGTAAAAAAGTCAAAGTCAATTTGTCGCCAGGCCGAACCAAAATTCGGATGATTTAGGGTGATGCCCTGCATTTCGAAATCGTCAAAAGCAGGGTGAAGCAAAAATACATTTAATCCCGGGATGGCATTGTCCAGCGCCTTGGAGTATGATTTTCTTAATTCCCCTTTTTCAAAGTCCGAAAAATATCCAATCAGTAAATGATCAGCGAGAAGAGTGTCTTCAAAATGGTATTTTTCGTTAGATAAACTTATGGATTCAACAAATTGTTTGTTAATAAAAACCGGAAGATTGTATTGTTTTCCGAGTTCTTTATAGATTTCTAAAATTTCAGGAGTGACACCGATGCTACACATGTGTGAATCAAGATGGGTAGGCTGTATTCCGAATTGTAAAGCTTTTTCGATCTGAGCAGTAAGTTCTTTTCTGATCTCAGGAAGTTTGGCATTATTTTTAAAATCAGTTCTGTTTTTGTAGAAATGACCATTTTGATCTGTTAAACTTGAAACCTCAGAAAGTGGAAGAACCGGACCAAATTTGTAATTCTCCCACTCGCAGGTTAAGGTGAGGTGAATGCCACAATCGTATTGCGGATTGTCTTTGGCAAAATTAGCCATTTCGAAAAACCATGGACAGGGAACCATTATGCTGTAAGAGTTTACATAGCCATTTTGCAGTGTTTTTATGGTTGCCTGATTTTCAGAATGCGACAGGCCGGCATCATCAGCATGAATAATTAATAGTTTAGTATTTTCAGGATATCCAAGTTTTTGTGCTAGGTTCATTTTTAGTTGTCTTTTTGTATAGAGGAGATTATGCGGATTTTCTATTTTATCAAATTTAGATTTTTTTCATGATAAATACGCATTATGGTTTCAAGTTTCAAGTTTCAAAGTTTCAAAGTTTCAAAGTTTCAAAGTTTCAAAGTTTCAAAGTTTCAAAGTTTCAAGTTTCAAGTTTCAAGTTTCAGGTTTAAAGGTTTCTGCCTGCATTAAAAATAAAGTTATCTAAATAATCGGACTATCTAAAATTCTAGCGATCCAATAATCTAACAATCCAACATCCAACATCTAAATTATCTAATTTTCTAATTGCCAAATTATCTAATTAATTTTCTCTGAAATTAGCTTATCTTTGCCGACTGAAAAAAGAAACAGATGAAGTTTGATTTATTACAAAGAGATCCGCAATCTAAAGCAAGAGCGGGAAGTATTACTACAGATCACGGCGTAATCGAAACGCCTATTTTTATGCCTGTCGGGACGGTGGCTTCTGTAAAAGGAGTGCATCAGCGAGAACTTAAAGACGATATTAATCCGGATATTATTCTTGGAAATACCTATCATTTGTATTTACGTCCGCAGACCGAAATTCTGGAGAAAGCAGGTGGATTGCATAAATTTATGAATTGGGATCGTAATATTTTAACGGATTCTGGAGGATATCAGGTGTACTCCCTTTCTAATAACAGAAAAATTAAGGAAGAAGGAGTAAAGTTCAAATCTCATATTGATGGTTCGTACCACTTTTTTTCGCCGGAAAGCGTAATGGAAATTCAACGTACTATTGGAGCCGATATTATTATGGCTTTTGATGAATGTACGCCTTACCCATGTGATTACAGATATGCGCAGCGTTCGATGCACATGACCCACCGTTGGTTAGATCGTTGTATCAATCATTTGGATAAAGTACCTTATAAATATGGATACGAACAAACATTTTTTCCAATTGTTCAAGGAAGTACTTATAAAGATTTACGTCGTCAGTCGGCAGAATATATTGCAAATGCAGGACAACAAGGAAATGCAATTGGAGGTTTGTCTGTAGGAGAACCTGCAGAAGAAATGTATGCCATGACCGAAGTAGTTTGCGAAATTTTACCTGAGGACAAACCACGTTATTTAATGGGAGTTGGAACTCCGATTAATATCTTAGAAAATATTGCTTTAGGAATTGATATGTTCGATTGTGTAATGCCAACCCGTAATGCCAGAAACGGTATGTTGTTTACAGCAAACGGAACGATTAACATCAAGAATAAAAAGTGGGAAGCTGATTTTTCTCCAATCGATGAAATGGGACATACTTTTGTGGATACAGAATATACAAAAGCTTATTTACGTCACTTATTTGCGGCTAACGAGTATTTAGGAAAACAAATTGCGACTATTCACAATCTTGGTTTTTACATGTGGTTGGTTCGTGAAGCCAGAAAACATATCTTAGCAGGCGATTTCAGACCATGGAAAGAAATGATGGTTAAAAATATGAGTCAGAGACTTTAAAATAAGTTGATTTGTTTAATCGTTTATTCGGTTAAACGGTTAAACAAATAATCGATTAAACTTTACTATGTTAACGATAATAGATAAGTATATTTTAAAAAGATATTTAGCCACTTTCTCAGTGATGATTTTATTATTTATTCCAATTGGAATTGTAATTGACGTTTCTGAAAAGGTGAATAAGATGTTGGAAAATAAAATTCCGTTTACCGCAATTGCGATCTATTATTACAATTTCACGGTTTATTTTGCGAATTCCTTATTTCCGATCTTTTTGTTTTTATCTGTAATTTGGTTTACCTCAAAATTGGCCAATAATACAGAAATTATTGCCGTTTTAAGTTCCGGAATTTCATTTTCCCGTTTTTTAAGACCTTATATTATTGGCGCTTCGATCGTTTCGGTTTTTGTACTTTTAATGGGGTTTTTTATTGTTCCCGCGGCCAGTGAAGGTTTTAATAATTTTAGGTATACCTATCTGAAAGGAAACGGAAAACAGTTAATGCGCGGCGAGAATACCAATGTTTACCGTCAGATTAATGACAACGATTTTATTTTTGTCAATAGTTTTAATGAAGAGTCTAAAACGGCTTTTAATTTTACATTAGAACATTTCGAAAATGAAAAGCTGACCTATAAAATTACTGCCAGCCGTATCAAATGGGATCCCAAATCTAAGACTTATGCTTTGTATGATTATACCAAAAGAACTCTTGGAGAATTAAACGATCAGATCGAAAAAAGTCCCGAGAAAAGAGTTGCTTTCAAATTTGAACTAGCCGATTTAACTCCTGTAGTTTATATTGCAGAGACCCTGCCGCTTGGAAAACTGATCGATTTTATTGAAAAAGAACGCAAAAGAGGTTCAGGAAATATTGATATGTATTTGGTTGTGCTTTACAAAAAATACAGTGTACCCGTTTCAGCTTTTATCCTGACTATTATCGCTGTGGCCGTTTCGTCGATGAAACGCCGTGGAGGTATGGGGACTAATTTAGCGATCGGAATTGCAATTGCCTTCTCCTTTGTGTTCTTTGATAAAATATTCGGAACGCTTGCCGAAAAATCTGCTTTCTCACCTTTATTTGCTGTCTGGCTCCCGAATATTGTTTTCGGAATCCTGGCGGTTTACCTATTACGTAATGCGAAACGATAATTTAAAAAGTTATTTAAATCTTCATTTAATTGTTTTTATTTGGGGTTTTACGGCCATTCTGGGCGCTTTGATAACCATTGATGCCGAAAATTTGGTCTGGTTCAGAATGCTTCTTGCAGGAGTTTTTCTGGCGGCATTTATTGTGTATAAAAAACAATCGTTTGTAATCTCAGCCACTTCCTTTGCGAAACTGATTTTTGTGGGATTACTGATTGCGCTTCACTGGATTTTCTTTTTTAGAGCGATACACGTTTCAAATGTTTCTATAACACTTTCGATATTCTCACTCGGTGCATTTTTTGCGTCGTTACTGGAACCTCTTTTTTACGGAAGAAAGATCTTATTCTACGAAGTTTTCTTCGGATTGATTATTATTGCCGGTTTAGCATTGATTATGCAGGTCGAAGTAAAGTATCTGCATGGAATGTATTATGCATTAGCAGCTATTATTCTGGGGGTTTTATTTACTTTAATGAATGGGAAATTAATAACAGAACACGATCCTTCGGTAATTACCTTTTATGAGTTTGCTGCCGGAGTATTTTTTATTTCAATTTATTTTTTAGTACAAGGAAAATTTACTGCCGATTTTTTTACAATGTCACTAAACAACTGGGCTTTATTGCTTCTTTTGGCTTCGGTTTGTACCGCTTATGCCTTTACTGCTTCAGTGAAAGTGATGCAGAAATTAACGCCTTATACCGTAATGTTAACGACTAATTTAGAGCCTGTTTACGGAATTATGCTGGCTTATTTTATTCTTGGAGGAAAAGAAAAAATGAGTACAGAATTTTATATTGGCGCCCTGATAATTGTAATTACCGTTATTTTAAACGGTGTTTTGAAACATTATAAAAACAAGAAACAAGTGTAATAATTTCCTTATTTTTAAATTACATTTTTATATTTTAAATACGATTTAATTCAACCAATGATATAATATTTTTATATTTGCGGTTCGATTTACAAACAAAATTCAAAAATCCATGGAATATTTAGATTTTGAGCTTCCAATTAAAGAACTTGAAGAACAGTTAGAAAAGTGTGTCATAATTGGAAAAGAATCTGATGTTGATGTAACACCAACCTGCAAGGAAATCAACAAAAAATTAGAGCAAACTAAGAAAGAAATATACAAAAACCTTACAGCCTGGCAACGTGTTCAGCTGTCAAGACATCCAAATAGACCTTATACTTTAGATTATATCAAAGCACTTTGCGGAGATACATTTTTAGAGCTTCACGGAGACAGAAGCTTTAAAGATGATAAAGCGATGGTGGGTGGATTAGGAAAAATAAACGGACAGTCGTTTATGATCGTAGGTCAGCAAAAAGGTTTTAATACCAAAACTCGTCAGTACCGTAATTTTGGTATGGCAAACCCTGAAGGATATCGTAAAGCTTTGCGTTTGATGAAAATGGCAGAGAAGTTCGGAATCCCGGTTTTAACTTTAGTAGATACTCCGGGTGCATATCCAGGACTTGAAGCTGAAGAAAGAGGACAGGGAGAGGCAATCGCCAGAAACATTTTCGAAATGGTTCGTTTGCAAGTGCCTATCATTACCATTATTGTGGGTGAAGGAGCTTCAGGTGGAGCATTAGGAATTGGTGTGGGAGATAAAGTGTATATGTTAGAGAATACTTGGTATTCTGTAATTTCTCCGGAATCTTGTTCGTCAATTTTATGGAAAAGCTGGGAGTACAAAGAACGTGCTGCCGACGCTTTAAAATTGACTTCATCTGATATGAAAAAACAAAAATTAGTTGATGATGTGATTCCTGAACCATTAGGAGGAGCACACTACGATCGCGAAACAACTTTTAAAACAGTAGCGGAGTACATCACTAAAGGATATAATGAATTGAAAGACTTATCAACACATGATCTGATTGCCCAAAGAATGGACAAGTACAGTAAGATGGGGGAGTATAAAGAGTAAATTCTTACAAAACGAATTAAAATCCGAAGCCTTACAGTTTCGGATTTTTTTTGGTTATGAACAAAAAAACATATTTATAAACAATTAATAGTTATAACTCAATAGCAATTTTTTTTAAATTTTGTTACTTTCGCTATATGGAAAATTTCAAGAATGTAAATCCTGTAAAGGTAGATAAAACCACAATTATTAATTTAGAAAAAGGAAAACTTCCGCCGCAAGTGCTTGAATTGGAGGAGGCTGTTCTTGGGGCGATGATGATTGATAAAAAGGGGGTTGATGATGTAATTGATATTTTGCAGGCTGATGCTTTTTATAAAGATGCACATAAATTTATTTTTGAAGCGATCGTTCAGCTTTTTACCGAAACACAGCCAATCGATTTGCTGACAGTTTCGGCACAATTGAAGAAGAATGGAAAATTGGAGTTAGCCGGAGGAGATTTTTATTTAATTCAGCTTACTCAAAAAATTGCTTCTTCTGCGCATATCGAATTCCACTCTCGTATTATTCTTCAAAAATTCATTCAAAGAAGTTTAATTCGAATTTCGTCCGAAATTATCGAAGCCTCTTACGATGAAACGGCAGACGTGTTTGATTTGCTGGATCAGGCCGAATCTAAACTGTATGAAGTAACACAAGGAAATATCAAACGTAGTTCTGAAACTGCTCAGAGTTTAGTACTTCAGGCTAAAAAGAAGATTGAAGAGATTGCGAAAAAGGAAGGATTGAGTGGTGTAGAAACCGGTTTTCATAATCTGGATAAACTGACTTCGGGATGGCAGCCTAGTGATTTAATTATTATCGCGGCGAGACCTGCGATGGGAAAAACGGCCTTCGTACTTTCAATGGCGAGAAATATAGCCATTCAATATGGGCATGGGGTGGCCTTATTCTCTCTGGAGATGGCATCCGTTCAGTTGATTACAAGGTTAATTTCGTCAGAAACAGGATTGTCATCGGAAAAACTTCGTACCGGTAAATTAGAACCCCACGAATGGGAAATGTTGAGTACCAAGGTAAAAGATCTGGAAAAAGCACCTTTGTTTATTGATGATACACCTTCGCTTTCTATTTTTGACTTGAGAGCAAAATGCCGTCGTCTGGCTTCACAGCACGGAATTAAAATTATTATTATTGATTATTTGCAGCTGATGACTGCCGGAGGAAATAATAAAGGAGGAGGAAATCGTGAACAGGAGATTTCTACCATTTCCCGAAACTTAAAAGCCCTTGCAAAAGAGCTAAACGTTCCGGTAATTGCACTTTCGCAGTTATCGCGTGCAGTTGAAACGCGTGGATCCAGTAAACGTCCGTTGCTTTCGGATCTTCGTGAATCTGGAGCTATTGAGCAGGATGCCGATATCGTTTCGTTTTTATACCGACCGGAATACTACAAAATTGAAGAGTGGGATGACGATGAAGCATCTCCAACTGCAGGTCAGGCAGAGATTATGATCGCCAAACACCGTAACGGGGGTATTGAAAACATTCGATTGAAATTCTTAGGACATCTTGGAAAGTTTGATAATCTGGATGATTTTTCAGGTAGTTATGACGATTTGCCGTCAAAAATGAATCATGACGATAATTCTTTCATCACTAAAAGTCTGCCTTCAGCTAATGAAGCTTTCGGAAGTAATTTAAATGACGACGACGACGACAACGATGTTCCGTTTTAATAAAACAATTTAGCCTCATTTTGAGGCTTTTTTTATGCTTTTATATTAATACTTTTCCTAGAAAATTCTGTAGTTTAGCTAAACAATTGCGTAAAGCGATTAATGAATTAAATTTTAACCCAAAAACAAATTTAAATTATGTCAGAAGAAAAAAAATTAGGATCAGTTGAAGTCAGTTTGGCTGTTGGTCAGGAATGGGCTCGGAAATTTCGAAAGTCTCAGGAAGGTAAAGGAAAAGTAGATGCTTATTTAATTCCGTTAGAAAGTATCAAGCTGGTGTTAGATCAGGATATTGATGCCGTACGTGCTTATGTAGGGATTAATAACGCCGGAGAGCAAAACTTAATGCTTGTGGGTACAAAACTAGATCCAAAAACAGGTGTTTATGTAGATGTTTTCAAAAAACAGCTAGCCGCAGCTGGAGCAAGAACTGCCGGAGATGGTGAAGATGTACTTTACGATGCTTCTCGTCCTTGTCCTCCATACACTGACCCGGATAGTCCAATGAATCAATAATTGATGGATAATTTTCTAATATATTCAGGTTATTTGGTGCTCTTACTTAACCTGATTTTATATACATATAGCTTTTTCCTACGGGAAAAAGCTAATGTTTTTTTTACAGTTTATGTCGTGTTTTTATGTGTTATTCAATTCACGATGGAGCTGTTATACCGTTTTCAGATTGAAAATTTATTTTTTGTAAACACCTATTTTATTGGTCAAATGGTTTTATTAGGACTGTTTTACAAATCAATTTTAGGACTAAAAAGACAAAAAGCATTTGTAAACTGGAGTCTGACTTTAATGTTGTTCGTTTTGGCCGTCCAGTGTTTGATTAATACAGAACAATTTTTTAAATTTAATTTGTTTGCCATTACGGCGACTTCTTTACTAAGTGTTGTATATGCTTTATTGCATTTTTATAATATGCTGACCGATGACAGGAAGTACTATTATTTTACAGTGGGATTGTCTTCTTATTTGTTAGTCAGTACGGTCCTTTTTTTAGTGGGTAATCTTACCCTCGGATTAAGCGATGATTTAAAATATTTTACATGGAGACTAAATGCTTTTTTCGTACTGTTGTATTATCTATTTATTTTGTACGAATGGAAAGTAAGTTTTAATCCAAAAAATAAAATTAATAATCAGATATGATATGAGTGGAAGCCCGGTTTACGAAAAAGAGATAGTTGCCATCATCTTGTACACGTCATGTTTTTTTATGGTTGTGGCATTTTTCTTAGTAGCCTTCTTTTATTTTTCGAGAAAGAAAATTATTCAGAAGGAAGTAGAGAAAAGAGATTTGGAAATTCAGTATCGAAAGGAACAATTGCATGCAGTTATTGTTACGCAGGAAGAAGAGCGAAAAAGAATTGCTCAGGATTTACATGATGACATCAGTTCTAAGCTCAATATAGTTTCATTAAATTCACATTTACTATCCTCCCCAAATTTAACGGAGGGCGAGACAAATGAAATTACGGATACAATTATAAGTCTAACGGCTAAAGCATTAGAGAATTCCAGGAAAATTGCGCATAATTTATTACCCCCGGTTTTTGAAAAGTTTGGTTTGAATGCCGGAGTTCAGGAACTTTGTGACGAATTTGAAAGTTCTAAGGCAGTAAAAGTGCATTATCATAATGGAATTGATTTTGACTCGAATCATAATGACCGACATTTGCATATTTTTCGAATCCTGCAGGAATTAATGAACAATTCTTTGCGCCATGGAAAAGCGACCGAAATTTGGATCGATTTTAAAGTAGAAAATGAGATTCAGACTTGTTATTATAAAGATAATGGAATTGGTTTTGACAGCGAAAATACCGAAAATCAGAAAGGATTGGGTATGAAAAATATGGATAGCCGTATTTCGTTTTTGAAAGGAACAATCGAAATTCATTCGGAAATTGGTAAAGGTATTAGCGTAGTTTTTACTTTTTAGGTTAAAAAAGGACAATAAAATAGGTTTTTACCTAATATATTGTGGTTGTAGTACTCTTTTCTGATTCATATTTTGTAATTTCGGTGTACCAAAAGACCAAAAACAAAAAATCAAATGAGTGCCGCTATTAAAATTGCTTTAGTAGATGACGAAGTTTTGTTCCGTAAAGGAATTTCTTTTTTATTGCAAAGAGAAGATAATATCGATATTATTTTTGAAGCATCAAACGGAGAAGAACTTCTGTTAAATTTAGACAACAGCGTGATCAAACCTGATATTATTATCATGGATTTGAAAATGCCCATTTTAAATGGTGTCGAGGCTACAAAAATTATCCGGAAATCATTTCCCGAAATTAAAATTATTGCGCTAACCAGCTATGATACAAAATCATTTATTGCCAATATGATTCAGGTGGGAGCTGTGGCTTATTTGATAAAAAATACTACTCCAAAAGATTTAATTCATACCATCAATCAAGTAGCAAAAAAAGGGTTTTACTATAATGAAAGCGTGCTGCAAACCATTCAGGAAACTATTATTTCCAGTAAAACTTCAAAAGGAAATCTGGAAACCGGTTTTCTTTCACAACGGGAAATAGAAATACTTCAGCTTATTTGCCAGCAAAAAACAACTTCAGAAATTGCAGATCATCTTTACTTAAGTCCCAGAACCGTAGAAGGGCACCGTAACAACTTATTGCTTAAAACAGAATCCAAGAATATAGCCGGTTTAGTAGTATATGCGATTCAGAATGAAATCGCTGTTTTAACGCTGTAAATCTAAGCTTGCTAAATATTGAATGGAGAGTACGTAGTATAAAATTATAATAAGTACGAGTATAACTATTCCTATTTTTTGTATCATACTTAATCCCTTAGGTTCTTGGTTGCTATCATTAAGCTTCATGCCTTTGTCTTTTTCATTGATTAAATTTACGCCCGGGGGACAGCAAATGTAAGAATAATGTGCTGTTGCAAAATAGGTGTTTCTACGTGATTTTAGCCGTGTATTTAATTATTTTCAGGTATTTTTTTAACATTTATCTACCTATAAAAGCGAAAGAACAGTGGTGTTTTTTGAAGGTTCCTTTATATCTTTACTAAAATAATTTTCTAATGAAGAAGTGCTTAGTTTATATTTTCATATTGCTACTTTCATTCACGGCAAAAGCCTCGTTTATCTTACTTCCGATGGACGAAACCACACAGCAGAATCATCTTAAAGCATACGGAATTACCTATTGGTGTTTAAGTAGAGACTATAAAGCAAGCTGGTTGTTAAATTATCGTGGGGGCTCATTTTTACTCCCGGATGCCGATGAAATTCGTAAAGAATGTAAAATTAGAGGAGTAAGTTTTGAAGTTCTTTCAGATGCTGAGGAGGCTTCGATATTAAACGATATTTCAAGCCCCTCCCAAAATATGGAATCTGTTATTTTAGAAAAAGCACCTAAAATTGCTGTTTATACCCCAAAAGGGAAACAACCTTGGGACGACGCCGTAACTTTAGTTTTAACGTATGCCGAAATTCCTTTTACACCAATTTACGATGAAGAGGTTTTAAGTGATCAGTTGCTTCTTTATGATTGGCTGCATTTACACCATGAAGATTTTACCGGACAATATGGTAAATTTTACTCTGCGTATAAAAATACACCCTGGTACATTGAACAAAAAAAAGATGCCGAGGCTCTGGCTGCAAAATTAGGATATCCTAAAGTGTCTCAGGAAAAAGGAGCAGTTGCAAAAAAGATTAGAGATTTTGTAATTGGTGGTGGATTTATGTTTGCCATGTGTTCTGCAACAGATAGTTTTGATATTGCACTTTCGGCTGATGGAGTTGATATTTGTGAAGCCATGTTTGATGGAGATGCCAGTGAATCCAATTATCAGTCAAAATTGAATTACGGAAATTCATTTGCCTTTAAAGATTTTACTTTGGAACGAAGACCGGAGGTATATGAATTTTCAGATATTGATATGACTGGAAAACGCAGAATTCCTATGGAGAAAGATTATTTTACTTTAATGGAGTTTTCAGCAAAATGGGATCCGATTCCCAGTATGTTGTGCCAGAATCATACACAATTGGTAAAAGGCTTTATGGGGCAGACGACTGCATTTGATACCGATTTGATAAAATCAAATGTCCTGATAATGGGGACTTGTGAATTGAATGGAGAATCAAGATACATTCACGGCGAGAAAGGAAAAGGAATGTTTACTTTTTTTGGAGGACATGATCCTGAAGATTTTCAGCATCAGGTTGGAGACCCGCCTACCGTTTTAGATTTACACCCAAACTCTCCGGGTTACCGTCTCATTTTAAATAATGTTCTGTTTCCTGCAGCAAGAAAGAAAAAGCTGAAAACATAATTTAGTTCAGTGAAAATTCAATCCAGATTGGAATATGATCGGATATTTTTCGGGCTTCCTGTAGCGAATTAAAGTTTTTATAGAACGAAACAATACCGGAGTTTATATAGTTTACGGACTTTTTATGATAAAAAATATTATCAAATTCTGATGCCAGACAAACGGTTTCTTTGCATTGTTGTTTTAAAGTAGTCTTTTGATTCTGTAAAGTGGAATTGTATCCCAATTTTTTTAATGGAGTAAATACAGAGTGAGATTGCGGGCAGTTGAAATCACCAACAAACACCAAATTTAAATTGGAATATTGCTCAGGCAGAAATTTAAAATATTTAATTTCCTTCTCTGGTTGCTTCGTCTTAGTGATAGCATGAAAATTGACTAAAGTAATGCTCTTTTTATTGATTTCAAAAGTACCCAGATAAGGCTCGCGATCAATTTCTGAATGGTATTTTTTTTCCAGCCAGGCATTTCCTTTCAGTTTTACTTTACTGGTTTTCCAGATATAAGCGTATCGTTCGGTTTTATAACTGTTTCCGCTTGTTGGATTACTTATCGTATAATCCCATTTTGATCCCTTATTGTTTAAAATTGCAGCAAGTTTTGCAACAGCCTGCGAACCGCCATATCCGGCAACAACTTCCTGAATTGCGATAATATCATAAGCAAGAACAGTATTTGCAATGAAATTCAGTTCTGATTCGGATTTTGATTTTCCTAAGTTCTCAATATTCCAGGATAGAATTTTAGTTTGCGAGTACGTGAGAACAGAAAAAAGGAAGAAAGTAAGACTTAATAAGTATTTCATGCTGTATTTAAAAATTCAAATATAGGCATTTCAAAATTCGATTACTGTTTAGTCGAATTCTGTTTTTAGTTTCAATGAGAATCTGTCTTAAAAAAGATTCTCATTGAAATTTCAGCATCAATAAATTTAAGATTAATGCTTTTTATACCTGTTTTTTAGAGCAGTACCAATTATAATGATTTGCAAAACAAGCAGAGCCGGAATAAAAATAATTTTCCAATCTACTTCCAGCCATCCTGTTTTTTCAGAAACGAAAGCAAAACTTAAGGATAGAAAAAGACAAAGTAACATTGTTTTCATTATGATCTTGTTTTTAGTTGTATTAATCTTCGAAACAAAAATCTGTAGAAAATTTCTTTTAGAGCTATTTTTGTATTTGATTTTCATTAGTTGACTAATAGATTACAGACAAAAATAGATTTATTAAAAAACATTTCCTTACGGGAAACCGTAAAACCGGTTAAAAATTAAATCAGGCCAAAATCTTTTGCAATAGCAATTAAATGCACATTGTTGTTTGCCTTAAAGTAAATCTTTAGTTTATTAATGCGTTTTTCGATACTACTGGTTCCGTTTGGAGTGATCGAAGTCGCTTTAAATTCGTTTGATATGTTATCTAAAATATAGCCTTGCGACAGAAGTTTTAAGATTGAAATGTCGTACGATTCAATTTCAAACAATGATTTTTCGTTGAAATTAAATGACAAATCCGAAGAAAGTATTTTCTCTTCATTTCTAAAAGTTCCTTCAATTGCTTTTTTTAATTCGACGATACTATTACGTCCTTTAGAAACATAAGCACTAATACCTAAATCATAAAAAAGAGATTTTATACGATAAGATTTATCTTCTATAGAAAATACTATCTTTTTTATTTTAGGCTGAACTTCATTAATCGCTTCGATTAATTCTTCACCACCGTTTAAAATAGTTTTACGATGATCTTTTTTAAAAGATAAATCAGTGATTAATAAATCATATGGCTCATTATCCATAATAGCTTTTTTTACTTTATTTAATCCGTCGTCGCAATATTTGACATGGTCAATTACAGGAACGTTGAGTTCTTCAAGTGCTTGAATTACGGCAATGCTGATACTGTCTAAATCTTCGGCAACTAAAACTTTTTTGAACATATTACTTTGTTTATTTGGGGAAATTGAAACTTAATTTAAAACCTGTTTTAGAATTGGAGTCAAAAATAATATTTCCATTTATGGTTTTAATACGGTTTTCCACATTTTGTAGTCCATTTTTTAAAATTATTGATCTATTATAGGCTCCGACCCCGTTGTCACTGTAAATTATAACTATTTTTTTTCAAAATTTTTAAAAGTAAGACTAACTAATGTCGCCTGACTGTGCTTTTTCATGTTCACAAATAGCTCCTGAATGATTCTGTAAAGTATAATTTTTTTACTTTTTTCAAGTTCGTTCCAGGAAATTGCATCAAAACCATTGAGAATAATGTTTAAATCGGCAGTTTTAAATCCTGAAATCATTTCTTTTAAAGAGTTGGAGTAGCTTTCATTTGTAGGTACCGAGCCATTTTCTTTCGAAATGTTTCGGGTTTTGGTGTAAATCGCATGTAAATTATTTAAAAGTCTTTCTTTATTCTCCCGTTTTTCCAAATCAACAGTTTCAGCAAACGTTAAGCTGTGATACACATCATTGGTAAGTTCATCTTTCAATTTTTGTGATATTCGTATTTCACTCTCAAAAACAGCATCGTCTTTTTGTTTTGTTCCTTTTGATTTGAGATAGAAGTAAACAAAAGCAATAAGACTTAGAATAAGTACAATGATCATATACAAATAGATGTTGCGTCTTTTTTGCCTCGCCAGCTCCAGGTCATTTTCTGCTTTTTGTGCTTTAAGCTGTAGGTTCTCTGTTTTGTCTATTCGGGATATATATTTAATATTGGTGAATTGATTCTTTGTTTTACACCTTGCATGAGTAATGCTGTCAATAAGTTTAATATAGGATAAGGAGTATTTTTTTAGATCCGATCCCTCGCTGGTTTTAATTAATAGTGATAGCGAACTAATTCTGTCCGTCAGTATCTTTATTTTTGTGGCTACTTTATGTGATTTTAGAGCGTATTCCTTTGCTAACTTAGGATTGGTTTTCATGTAAAAAAGGCAAAGATGTCTGTAAATTCCAACCAATGAGTATTCGTATTCTGACGAGAGTGAGAGTCGGATCTTTAAAGCTTCATTTACATATTTGAGTGCTTTTTCGGAATCTCCCAATCTAAAATAACACAGACCTAAATTATCAATTGCCCGGGCATAATTATCTTTATCAATATCTTCATAATTTGAAGTTCTTTTTTGTGTCGATAGGATAAATAAAATTTGTTCTGCTTCCTTATATCGATGTTGATCCATATAAACAGTAGCCAGATTGTTTAAAGCCATATATCTTCTCCAGGTACTTGATTTTAGATGTATCGCTTTTTTTAGATAAAGAATGGCATCACTATAGTTATAGGTATTAGAGTAGTTAATTCCTAGTTGATTGTAAAGAATTGATGCATGTCTTGGATTTTTAATATACTTTAAGTAAGGTAAAGCTTCGGTTGCATGTGCTTCACTGGTAATATAATCCCCCTGATCGTATTTGATTTGAGACATCGAGTACAAAGTGTAAACATAATCAATAGTATTGATTTTTGGATTACAAAGAAGCTTGGCCTTATTGTAGTAATAGTAAGAACTGTCCAATTTATAAGCATCATATAAAGAGTCGGCCAGATCTGAAAATTTTAGAATTTCTGCTGAATTATTCTTTTGACCAGAATCTGATGGTGTGTTGAACTCGTCGGATTGCAATAACGTTATACCGGCTATTGCTATTGATAGC
Source organism: Flavobacterium sp. WG21 (assembly GCF_000335775.1). Lineage (NCBI taxonomy): Bacteria > Pseudomonadati > Bacteroidota > Flavobacteriia > Flavobacteriales > Flavobacteriaceae > Flavobacterium > Flavobacterium sp. WG21. Next base: position 7,080 of record NZ_AMYW01000039.1, on the reverse strand, counting down.
AGTAGTATCAAACGCTGTAAAAAAACTCTTCTATGAAGAAAGTAAAGTGGCTTCTTCATTTTTAAGCTGGAAAATTAATAAAAACTTTAAACCCTTTTTCGGGAGTAGAATCAATAAAGATTTCTCCTTTTATTGACAGAATTTTGTTTTCTATATTATAAAGGCCATTTTGAAATTTTATGGCAGCAAGGTCGATTCCTATTCCATTGTCAGTATAGGTTATCATTACATTTTGATCTGTTTTTTTAAAGGTGATCGTAACAAGAGTTGCGGCGCTATGTTTTTTCATATTTACAAGCAACTCCTGTACTGTTCTGTAAACAGTCATCTTTTTATTCTTTTCAATTTCGTTCCAATCTATAGTTTCTAAGTCATTTACAAAAATATGAATGACGGGAGTATTAAATCCTTCAATCATTTCCTCTAAATTAAGAATGAAATCTTCTGAAGTTATAATTTGATTGTTCTCTTTAGATATATTTCGGGTTCGGGAATATATGGCTTCCAGGTTGTTTAATAATTGTGTTTTATTCTCCTTTATAGAAAGATTTTTGCTTTCAGTAAAAGCCATCGTGTGATAAATGTCGTTGGCTAATTCATCATGAAGTTTTTTTGCGATCCGGGTTTCACTTTTATAAGTAGCTTCTATTTTCTCTTTATTTCCTTTTGAAGTCAGGTAGAAATAAAGTACAGTGACTAAACTTAAACTAAGGGTAATTATGATATAGGAGAAAATGTTTCTGTTTCGTTGCTTTTCTATTTGTATTTCATTTTCGACTTTGTATGTTTTTAGTCTTAAATTTTCATTCTTCTCTTTTGTCGAGTCGTATTTAATTTTGGCATATTGATTTTTAGCTTTTTGTTTAACTTCAAAAATGCTGTCGATTAGATTTACATAAACAATAGAATATTTTTTTAATTCACGATCAGAGCTATTCTTGATAATTAGTTTTAAAGAAGACAGACGCTCGTCGATAGTGTGGGCAAGAGTAAATTTCTCATAGCTTAAATGCATGTATTTTTTGGCTAATAACAGATTGCTTTCTTCGTAAAATTTAGCAAAATGCAGATAGCTTTTCCCCAAACCGAAAGAATCGTTTTGTTTTTTCCTTATTTCAAGACTTTTTTGGAAATAATACAGAGCTTTATCTGAATGGTATATTTTAAAGTAGCAGAATCCAATATTGTCCAGTGCTTTCCCTTGAAACTCATTATTATTAAGAACTTCTTTTTTTGTTGTCAAAGACAGGAAGATCTGGAGAGCCTCATTGTATTTTCCTTCTTCCATTAAGATAACAGCCATGTTGTTTTTTGCGGCCAGTTTTCTCCATTCTTCAGTTTGTAGCTGCAGTGCCTTTTGATTGTAGCGTATAGCATTCTTGTAATCGTACGTATTCAGATAATTGATACTTAAAATGACATAGGTGTTCCATATCTGAGATTGCTTTTTTGCATACTTCAGATAAGGCAGTATTTCTTTAATGGTATTTTCGCTACCTGCATAATCAGCTTGATCTTGCTGTATTTCTGCCATGCGGTTCAGAGAAGTAATGTAGTTTTCCGAATCTGTTACCGGATTGCAGATCGACCGTAGTTTGTTGTAATAAAAAAAAGCGCTGTCAAATTCTTTTTGGCTGTAAAAGCGATCTGCAGTTAGTATCGCTTGTTCAATTTCGGGTTTTGTATTTTTTGGTCTGGGAGTATTTGAGGTTTTTTTCTGACAGAATTGCAAGGATAAAATAGTGAATATAATAAATAGGAAAACGCGCATTCTGTAAGGTATCATGCGCCAAAAGTAAAGAATTAAAGTTCTTAAAAAAGCGTATAAATACCTGTTTTTCCATAAATTTTGATTTTATTTTTCATGCTTGATTTTCAGTTAAATACATAAAAAAAAGCTTTCATGCCTGAAAGCTTTTTTTTGTATTGTGGAGTATTATTTATTTCTGGAACAGTTATGAAACTCTTAATCCTGTTGTGATAGCAATTCTATTCCAGGAGTTAATAGTAATAATAGTCAGGATAATTTCGGCAAGGTACTGATCATTGAATAGGCTTGCAGCATTTTGATAGGTTTCATCAGAAACGTGATGGCTAATTAGTGTTACTTCTTCCGTCAGAGCTAAAATTGCTTTTTCCTCCTCAGTATAAATATCCGTATCGCGCCAGGCGCTAAGTAAATAAATATACTGTTCTGATATACCCTGTTTTCTGGCATCGGTGGTATGCATATTAATGCAATGCGCACAGCCGTTTATTTGAGAAGCGCGAATTTTAATTAATTCTTTGTGTACAGGTGTAAGTGAAGTAGTAGAAATGTATTTTTCTAAATTAAGTAATGCTTGGTACGCTTGAGGAGCAACTGTTGGAATAACGATTCTTGGTTTCATTTGAAGTGTTTTTAAAAGTTTGATACAAAGATCATATATATCATTTTTGAAAAACTTGAACTACTTCAAGAAAATTATCGAGTTGCTGAAATACTAAGGTTCTGAGTTCGCTAACGATGTGTAAAAGAACAGGATTTATTTTTTTGATACTCTAAAACCAAAAGTAGCTTAGTGTCTGAGAGCCCTTGTTTTTCAGAATTAAACTTTTCCAGCCCTGATTTTACTCATAAATTCAGCCGAAAAATCAAGATAGGAGGCAAGCATATATTGAGGAACGCGCTGAACAAACTCAGGATTGAGGTTATTGAAATGATGATACCTTTCCTCTGCAGACATGGTGAATAGAAACTTAATTCGCATTTGTGCAGCTCCAAATGACTTCTGGGATACAATGCGAAAGTAGCGCTCCAATTTCGGAACTTGAATTAGTACAGACTCCAGTACGGATTGTTCTAAGGCAATAACCTCAGAATTCTCTACAGCCTGAATATAAAAATGAGAAGGAACGTGGTTGTGATAACTTAAGTAATCGGTAATCCACCAGCTTTCAATTCCAAATTGAAGAGTTTGTTCCGTCCCTTTCGAATTAATAATGTATTGACGCATGCATCCTTTAACGATAAAATAAAGAGTGTTGCATACTTGACCTTCCCGAAGTACGTGATCTTTCTTTTTAATATTTGATAAACTTAAAACTGATTCTAGGAGATCAATCTCAGAAGCTTCAAGAGTTACAAATTTTTCGATGTGTGCAAAAAGAGCAGTGTACATTGCTATAAGTTTTATACAAATGTAGTTTTAAAAATTAGAATTTAGCAAACGGGTATAAAGCAAAAAACCATCCCGTTTCAGCGGGATGGTTTTTCTATGATAAGTAAGTAATCTAAATTGAGTTTATAAAACGTTTATTTTACTTTATTAAGTATTGCTTTGAAAGCTTCAGGGTGGTTCATCGCTAAATCTGCAAGAACTTTACGGTTCAATTCGATTCCGTTAGCTTTTACTTTCCCCATGAATTGAGAATAAGACATTCCTTCTAATCTAGCTCCAGCGTTGATACGTTGAATCCATAAAGCACGGAAATTTCTTTTATTCTGTTTTCTGTCACGGTAAGCGTAGCTCATCGCTTTCTCTACCGCATTCTTAGCAACTGTCCAAACGTTTTTACGTCTACCAAAGAAACCTTTGGCTTGCTTCATTATTTTTTTTCTTCTTGCTCTTTTAGCAACTGAATTTACCGATCTTGGCATAATTTTAATGTGTTTTTGTAGCAGGCGTCCTGAATTGAATCAAAGGAACTTAAAAGCCATACTCCAAGGTTATATAAATAATTTTAAACCTAAAGAATTATTAGATAATTCTTAATTGTTGTTTGATGCTTTTCATATCTGTTGAGTGAACTAGCGCTGAGTGTGTCAAAGCTAATTTACGTTTTTTAGATTTTTTAGTCAAGATGTGACTTTTAAAAGCATGCTTTCTTTTAATCTTTCCAGAACCAGTAACTTTGAAACGTTTCTTGGCGCTAGATTTTGTTTTCATTTTAGGCATTTTTCCTAGTGTTTTAATTTATTCTTACTTACTTATATCTTCAAAAGCTTTAGGCTTTAGGCTTTAAGCTTTAAGCAAATAGTTTATTTAAACTCCTGCTTAAAGCTTATTGCTTATTGCTTAAAGCAAATAATTATTTTTTCTTCTTCGGAGCAATGAACATAATCATTCTCTTTCCTTCCAAAACAGGCATCGCTTCAACTTTACCGTGCTCTTCAAGGTCTGTTGCCAAACGTAAAAGTAAGATTTGACCTTGATCTTTATAGATGATAGAACGTCCTTTAAAGAATACAAATGCTTTTAGTTTAGCACCTTCTTTCAGGAACTTCTCCGCATTTTTTCTTTTAAATTCGTAATCATGCTCATCCGTTTGAGGACCGAATCGAATTTCTTTTACGACAACTTGCGTAGACTTAGCTTTTAACACCTTATCACGTTTCTTTTGTTCGTAAACGAATTTCTTGTAATCCATGATTTTACAAACCGGTGGCTCAGCGTTTGGCGAGATCTCAACTAAATCAAGTTCAAATTGATCTGCTAATCGTAAAGCTTCAGCAAGCTTAAATACACCAGGTTCGATGTTTTCGCCTACTAATCTTACTTCTTGTACGCCACGAATATTATTGTTTATTCTGTGGGCATCCTTTTTTTCTACTCGAGGTTGGTAACCTCTGTTGCTTCTTATTGCTATGACTTTATAATTTAAGTTAAACTGTAAAAACTTTTAATGTCTTTTTTATTTCTTCGTTTACAATAGCGACAAATTCATCGATTGTAACTGTAATATTACCTTTTCCTTCTTGCCCATGACGACGGATAGAAACTGTTCCGTTTTTCTCCTCTTCCTCACCTACAATTAGCATAAATGGAGTTTTTTGCATCTCAGCATCTCTAATTTTCTTACCGATAGTCTCGTTTCGGTTGTCAATTAGGGCGCGAATTTCGTGATTTTCTAGCAAATCTAAAACTTTTTTAGCATATATTTCGTATTTCTCGCTCAAAGACAAGATTATAGCCTGCTCTGGCATCAACCAAAGTGGGAAATTTCCTGCGGTATGTTCCAGTAAAATTGCGATAAAACGTTCCATTGATCCAAAAGGAGCTCTGTGAATCATAACCGGACGGTGTAATTCGTTATCGGCACCTTTATAAGTCAATTCAAAACGTTCCGGAAGGTTGTAATCTACCTGAATAGTTCCTAATTGCCACTGTCTGCCCAAAGCATCTTTAACCATGAAGTCAAGTTTCGGACCATAAAAAGCAGCCTCACCATATTCTACAACCGTATTCAGTCCTTTGTCGGCTGCAGCATTGATAATAGCGTTTTCAGCTTTTTCCCAGTTCTCATCAGAACCAATGTATTTCTCTCTGTTTTCTTGATCTCTCAATGAAATCTGAGCTGTAAAGTTTTCAAAACCTAAGGAACCGAATACATAAAGTACTAAATCGATTACCTTTTTGAATTCTTCGTCCAACTGTTCCGGAGTACAGAAGATATGTGCGTCATCCTGAGTAAATCCTCTCACACGAGTTAGTCCGTGTAGCTCACCAGATTGTTCGTATCTGTAAACTGTACCGAATTCTGCGTAACGTTTTGGTAAATCTTTGTAGGACCAAGGTCTTACATTGTAGATTTCACAGTGGTGAGGACAGTTCATTGGTTTTAATAAGAATTCTTCACCTTCGGCAGGAGTGTGTATAGGCTGAAAACTGTCAGCTCCATATTTCGCATAGTGACCAGAAGTAACATAAAGCTCTTTTTGTCCAATATGTGGAGTAACAACTTGTTCGTAACCAGCTTTCTTTTGAGCTCTCTTTAAAAATTGCTCTAAACGATCTCTAAGTGCCGCACCCTTAGGTAACCATAAAGGTAAACCTTGTCCAACTTTCTGAGAAAAAGCAAACAATTCAAGTTCTTTACCAAGTTTACGGTGATCACGACGTTTAGCTTCTTCAAGAAGTTCAAGATATTCAGTCAAATCTTTTTGCTTAGGGAAAGAAGTTCCATAAACTCGAGTTAATTGTTTGTTTTTTTCGTCACCTCTCCAGTAAGCCCCGGCTACACTCATAACTTTCATGGCTTTGATAATTCCTGTATTCGGAATATGTCCACCACGGCATAGGTCAGTAAAAGTGGCATGGTCGCAAAATGTAATAGTACCGTCTTCAAGATTTGAAATCAGTTCCGTTTTGTAAACGTTGTCTTTGTACATTTCTAAAGCGTCAGCTTTGCTAACCGGACGCATTTTGAATTCATGTTTCCCTCTTGAGATTTCAAGAACACGATCTTCGATTTTTTTAAAATCAGCGTCAGTAATTTTTTGATCTTCAAAATCAACATCGTAATAAAAGCCATTTGCAATTGCAGGTCCTAGAGTTAGTTTAATTCCAGGGTACAATTCTTCAAGGGCTTGTGCCATTACGTGTGAAGTGGAATGCCAAAAAGCCTTTTTTCCTTCCGCATCATTCCAGGTATATAAAGTAAGACTACCGTCGGTCGTCAATTGGGTTTCGGTTTCAATTGTTGTACCATTGAAAGATGCAGAAATCACGTTTCTTGCAAATCCTTCACTAATGCTTTTCGCAACCTCCATCGGAGTTACGCCTGAAGCGAACTCTCTAATTGACCCGTCGGGTAAAGTAATCTTAATCATTGTTTATAATTTTGTGAATGCAAATATAGCGCATTACGTAAATACATACAATATATAAATTCATGTTTATACTATAATATAATAGGTGTTGATTGGATAGGCTGGTTTTCTTTGTTTTTGTATACTATAATATAGGGTGTTGTTGCGGGTTAAGTTGGAAAGAATATGATTGGAGTTGTTTTGGAGTCTGCTATGTTTGTTTCAAGATGGGTTTTAGTAGTTGCTTGGTAGCGGGAGATGTCAAAAAACGGAGGAGTGAGGTTGTGTATGGGTGAAATTTGATAATATAATGATAGGATATGTAAGGAAAGGTGTAAAAAGAACATGTTGTGGAGGGGGTAAAATGCGATAAATGGACGTTGTTTAGGAAAAATCTTATAAATTTAAAAAGAATGATAGTTTGTAAAATGGCTGTTATCAGAGTGTTAGGGGGAAGTTTCGAAAAAGATTAAAAATAAGTTTAAAAAAAGCTTGTAAAAGCGGATAAA
>NZ_AMYW01000038.1:0-44168 GCF_000335775.1 Flavobacterium sp. WG21 | reverse complement strand
ATATTTTTTTGAGCTTTGTTTTTTTGTAACTTAGAACCTCAGCAACTTAGAAGCTTAGTACCTGAAAAAATCTATTTATCCTTATCCTTCCTTTTCTTATCTCTCGTTTTTAACATGTTTCGATTGACAGATCCGTGGGTTTTCTTTTTGGTTTTAGACGGACCACCAAGATTGACTTTTTTGTTCTTTTTCGATTTTTCGTGAAACGCACCGTCACCCTCAAGTTTTGGTTTTTTCATTAAGAACTTAATAGGCTGCTTGTCTTTTTCAGGTTCGATTAGTTTGGTTGAAATTTCAACTTCTTCAGGGAAATCGGCAATTTCCAGTTCCTGATTCATTAATACCTCAACTTCAATTTTGAATTCTTCTTCACGTGGCGTGATAAAACTAATAGCTGTTCCGGTAGCATCTGCACGACCTGTACGACCAATTCTGTGCATGTACAATTCAGGGAATTCAGGGAGTTCAAAGTTAATAACGTGGGAGATGTTCGAAATGTCTAAACCTCTGGCCATGATATCGGTGGTGATTAATCCGCGAAGATTACCTTCCTGAAATTCTGCCATAGTACTCAAACGGTAATTTTGAGATTTATTAGAGTGAATTACTCCAAACTGACCTTCAAAATCCTCTTCGATTCGGGTATGAAGCATATCCGAAATCTTTTTATTGTTCACGAAAACCAAAACACGTTCCATGCTTTCATTGGTTTCCAGTAAATGTTTCAGCAAATTTACTTTGGTATTGAAATTCGGAACATTATAAGTAATCTGTGTAATTTTTTCCAAAGGTGTTCCCGAAGCAGCAAGTGTTACCTCTTCCGGAAAGTCAAAAAAGTCATTCAGTACAGCATCAACTTCATCGGTCATGGTTGCTGAGAATAGAATGTTTTGACGTTTGGTTTTCATCATCGCCAAAAGAGCGGTCAATTGCGTACGGAAACCTAAATTCAGCATTTCATCAAACTCATCAATAACCAATTTCTGAGTTTCATCAAAACGTACTACGGCATCCAACGCTAAATCCATTGTTCTACCTGGTGTTCCAACTAAAATGTCTACACCTTCATACACTGCTTTTTTCTGTGTATTGATGTTTACTCCACCAAAAATACCCAGTGTTTTAACCGACATGTATTTGGTTAATTTCTCTACTTCTTCTACTACCTGAACGACTAATTCACGGGTTGGAACCAGAATTACAATTTTAGGCGTATTGGTATTGGTGAATTTGTATAATTTTAGAAGGGGTAATAAGTAAGCAAATGTTTTACCGGTACCGGTTTGTGCAATTCCCATCATGTCACGGCCAGACATAATCACTGAAAAAGATTTTTCCTGAATTGGGGTAGGAGTAACAAAACCTAGTTCGTCGATAGCTTTTTGTACTGATTTTGGGAGATTGAATTTTTCGAAAGTGCTCATTTGCATTAAATTTTGTGCAAATATAGCTATAAATAGCTGAAAATCGATGTTTCTTAGAAATTACGACAGTTTGTGGGCTTCGAATTTCTTAAAAATGCAGTTTAAAAAGCTATAAAAATCGTTTTATTCGCAGTAAAAGTTCATTTGGATTAAATGGTTTAGCAATAAAATCGTCTACACCCAATTCAAAAGCTTCTTCAACAGTGTTTTCTTCTTCCCCCAGTGAAGAAAGTGCAATAACACGAATATCCTTGTAACTTTGCTTGATTTCATTGATGATTTCCAGACCGGATTTAAGAGGTACGGTAATCGTGGTAATCACCAAATCCGGCATAATAACGGGAAGCCGCTCCATGGCATTGATACCATCTTTCGCAATACTTACTTTGAAGCCTTCTTTTTTCAGAATGAATTTTAGAATCTCAACAGTCATATCATCATTATCGATGATCATAATTTTTTTATCGGTAGTATCCATTTTGACTATTATTTTTTATATAACTCTATTTCGTCCAGCATTATCATTGCTTTTTTGTTTTTTCGCTTTCTCCAGACGGGCAATTCCTTCCGGTTTTCTGCTACGATTTTGATCTTGGTAAAACTACTGAATATCTGATTTTCGACTTCCCATGATTGTGTTGTAATTTCGTAGTCTTCTGTTAAAATGTTGCAAATTTGCTCTTTAATAAGTTCCCATTTCTGATTCTTAAAACCATAGATTTTTATTTTTTTTGGTATAAAAATCCAATGTCTCTGATCGCTTAGGAAATTTAATTTTAAGATGTTGAAATCAAGATTTTTGGTTTCGATTTCAATTTCAGGATTTGTATCATACCATCCAATCCAGTTGATATTGAAGTTTTTATAACCCCTGTTTCCATCAACCAAACCATAACTTCCTTTGCCTTTAAACTCATCAGATGGAGGTGTTAAAAAGGTAACTTTCAGGTCCTCGCCCAAATGAGTAGTGGTGTTTTTGCAAATTTCAATCCATTCTTTATAATAATTATCAGGAGAAATTCCGTCTTCGCTCAGTTCATAAACTCCAAATTGATTGCAGGATTGTGAGAATTTTAAAACTCGTTCTGTTAAACCCGGTTTTACCTCTTTTTCACCTGTGGTATTTACGACAAACATTCCGTGTTGGTTTTTTCCATAAAATTTGGCCTGTTCAAAATAAACAAATTCTAAAGCCAGTCGTAATTTATGAACGCGTGCGCTTAAAATGGAATCATTTTCGACAGCATTATTGGCCTGTTCCAAAAAATGATCGTATTGGTCCATAGCTTCAGGGGTCAGGAACGTATTTCGCGCCTGAACAGGACCGGAATAAATATCTAAATAAGCTTTACTTTTACTTTGATTGGCTTCTATAAGGTCAAGGTATTTTGCGACAAAGGGAGCTGCTTTTCCGTAAAAACCTCTGAGGAAATCAGCGGTAACAGCTTTAATGTCAATATCAGTATTCCACATTAATTTTGCCAGCAGATATTGTCGTAATTCCGAAAGATCGCCCGGAACATCAGCATATCCCTGTACAAATAGTCCTTTTACTTTGTTTTTTTGAAAGAGTTTATAGTTGCTTTGAAAAGATTCAAAATTAGGAAAAGGGGACATGAAATTAGAGAATTGTACGGTGTAATCCCATAAAAATAACTGTGGTGAAGTCGTGCTCCAGTTTTCAAGGTTTTTGACAAATGATGGGTTATTCTGATTGGTAATGGGTTTACCACGATCCAGTTCAATCGGGCATAAGATCGTACAAATGTTTGGAGCTGTTTTCAGATTTACAGGCGGTTTGAAGGTGTGAAGATAGGCAAGGGTAGTAATTTTTGTTTCAGGAAAACGAGCCGCAATTTTATTTAGAAAATAATAAAACGAACCTTGCGGACCGCCATATTTAGTGTTCATTGCTTTGCATTGTGTACATTCGCAATACACGACGTCATCATTCTGGCTTACCGAATAGAATTGCGCATGGGGTGTTTTTGCGATAATTTCAGTCATTTTTTCCTCTACCAGACTCACAACGGTGTCATTAGTCATACACAAAGATTCTGTATTTCGTTCCCCTTCGTACAAAGCAAAAAGTTTGGGATTATTTTTAAAATATTCTTTTGGCGGAACAAGCATGCTAAAAGAATGTCCCCAAAGGCCAAAATCGTCAATATGCCAATCGAGTTTGTGCCAGTCCCTGAAATTTTCGTCATAACAATCAGGGTAAAACAAAGCTCTGTAATCAAAAGAGGGCTGATAGATTTTACTTGTGTTTTTGGCAAAAGTAAACTGAGTTACTTTTGGAATGTAAGTTTCTGTTGCGGTAAATTTTCTAAATTCCCAGATTTCGAGTAAAGTATAGACGGCATAACGCAGGTATTTCTGATTTGGAGCCGTAATATAAATTGATTTTGAATCGCTTTTGATACTGAATTCATTTGCTTTGAGTTTTTTATCATTGAAAATTTCCAGTAGGATTTCAGAAACATCACTCTCTTTTTGACTTTTTGTAGTAATTTCAAATGGTTTCGACACGGATTTCTCCAGATACAATTTTAGTATTCTTGCTGCAGCCTGAGTACTTTCGGACGTAGCAATAATTTTGGTTTTATCGGTTATTGTAATTTCAGATTGTGCCATCATCTTAAAACTAAGCAGGGTGAGAATAAGTATTTGCAAATAGTGAAGACGCTTTTTTTTCATACGATTTAAAATTTATATTGCAGTAAAAAAGCGAAGTCAAGTTCGTTTTGAAACTTTTTAGGGATGTATTCCTGTTGGTTGTTAGTGATTAATATTCCAAAAATATAATGGGTTTTGATTAATTTGTAAAAGCCGGCACTCAGTCTGTACGAACTTAAAGAAGCTCTGTTTTCATATTCCGCTGCTCTCGTCTGATCATCCGGCGAAGTCCCATAACCTGCAATTAGGGTAAGATAATCAAACTTAGTACCGTAATAGTAGCGGGAGGTAAGGGTAAAGGACGGTCCGTCTTTTTGAATGTAAGATCTTAAATTGACCCAGTATGCCCCGAAATATTTTCCTAATCCTACATTTAAAGTTTTTAAATTGCTGTTGTCCTGCATTTCGATGTAGCGAAAGCCTAAATCTACCTCCCAGCCTTTGGCGAAATTGTAGAAATAGGAATATCCTAATCTCCATTCAGGAAAAGCGATGTCACTGCTGTAGGTGACATCAATGTAGGAATAGTTGTTTTTCTTTCCCGACAGATAAGATTCGACTTCAAATTGAAGTCCGCTGGCCATGACCTGACTGGAAGATCTTCTTTCGGCATAACTGACTCTTCCAATTAAACTTCCCCAGGTACGTTGATGTGTATAATCGGCACTTGCCAGATGCCACGGACCAACACCGTCGCGATCAATTGTGGTAAAGTTGTAATAAACACCCGCCCGATCCATATTAGTTCTGGAGTACAAGGCAAAGAGACGCTGTTCGATGTCGGCATCACTGGGGTATTTTGCTCTTATCGATTGGAGGTATTTTTCTTCATTTTTAGTGTCATTCTGCAGAGAATAAATCGCAATTGTTTTCAGTCTGAAAGTTTTGTTGTCAGGAAACTGTTCAATTGCTTTATTGGTTAAGACCAGAGCTTCGTCGTAATTTTTCGCCTCTAAATCCATGTTGATTAAATAGAGATAAGCATCCTCATAAGCTGGATTTTTATTAATTACATAGTTGTAGTAAAATCGGGCACTGTCTTTTACTTTTATCAGGTCATAATTTCGCCCCAATACCAGATAGAAATCCAGGTAATCCGGAGCCAGTTTTTTTCCTAACTGAGCTCTCTGGATATTTGCTTTGTAGTTCGGACGGGCATTTTTCATGTCGTGGAGCACAACAGTCAAAAGGCTGTCAGTGTCTATTTTTTTTTGACCTTTTGTGGTTTGACAGGTCAATAGAAATAAACAAAAAAGCAGTCTTATTAGAGCTATAGTTCTGTTATGTTTCATAATCAGCTTATTTTTTAGTTGAGCTTTCGTATCCTTTACGGACCATTACGCCCCAGTTTTGTTCTTTTCTTCGAAAGAAGAGCCAGTAGCCTTTCAGTGAGGCATAAATCGTTATCGGGTGGTACACAAAAGGCTCAAGTGCGGCCATCCCGATGAGAATCATTAATTCTTTATAATTGGCATAACTTTTATACAGTATTTCATCTATCAATATGGATATTATGGTTATGGAGAGATAGAATAGATAGACTAATAAGCTTATAATCAGTAAATATTGATAGTCAATCATTCCAAATATAAAACTGAAAATGAGAGTCAGAATACCAATAAATTCAATAATAGGAACTAAAAACTCAAAACTGAAAAAGAAAGGTAATACCAGAAATGCTGTTCGTCCGTATTTTGGATTTAAAAACATTTTCCGATGCAGCTGTAAAGTTTGCACTAATCCTCTTGCCCAGCGAATGCGCTGTCTTAAGAATATTTTTCGCGTACTTGGAACTTCTGTCCAGCAGAGTGATTCCGGAATGTATTTGATTAAGTATTTTTCTTTGGTATCGTGCATGTATTTTCGCATGCGCGTCACCAGTTCCATATCTTCGCCTAAGGACTGATGCCAGTACCCACCAGCTTTAATCACAATGTCTTTATCAAACATACCGAGACCTCCAGAAACCAAAAGCAGACCGTTTAGCTGACTCCACGCCATTCTTCCAAATAAAAAAGAGCGCACGTATTCTAATTCCTGAAAACGCGGATACCATTCTTTAGGATAATGAACTTTAAACAAAAAGCCTTCCTTGATATCGCAGGAGTTTGAAATCCTGATTCCGGCTCCGCAGGCAATGACACGAGTTTCATTCTCCATAAACGGTTTGGCCAATTTCAAAATAGTATCTCTTTTTAAAATACAATCTACATCAGTGCATAAAAACAGGGGGTATTGCGAAGAGTTTATCCCGGCATTTGCAGCATCAGCTTTACTTTTTCCGTTTATTTTGTCGACAATCAGTAATTTAGAATAAACGGGATTCTTTGATTTATAATGTCCGCGAACGGGCTGTGTGACTATTTTCTCCTGATAATAAAAGTCAATTTTAACCAGATCAAATTCGGCAATTAGTTTTTCCAGCGTATCGTCAGAACTTCCGTCATTGACAATAATGATTTCGTATTTCGGATAGGTCAGAGAGAGCAGGGATTTAACATTGTAAACGATATTTACTCCTTCATTAAAAGCAGGAGCCACAATGGAAACGCCCAGTATATGGTTCGAACGAATTAAAACCTCTTCTTCCAGGTATTTTTGATATTTTAAATGTTTTACAATCGCCCAATACGAAAGGACAGACAGAAAGATGTAGAACAGAATATATCCGATTGAAAAATGGATCACAAAGACATTGTAACAGTGAATAATATAATGTAGAAAATCAGTCGTCATAGTTGTAATTCTCTAATGTGATTAATCATTTTTTGGGTATCGGAATCCTGTCTTCCCAATACATCTATACATACAGAATCGAGATCGTTTAAAGTGGCTACCATTTTTAATTTAAGATCTTTGATTTCTTCGTTCGGAATTTGATGGTTTAAAAATGAAATCGTTTTTTCTGAGCCTATAATGGCGAGGGCATCCAGAATTTCCAATTGAAGTTCGATACTCTCCTGCTTAAATTGCAGTAATAAATCCTCTTCGGCTTCATACAGGTACAAGTCGCGAATGGCAATAATCACATCGGTTCTTAGATTTTTATTTTCGTGTTTGAGCAATTTGATAATGTCCTGCGATCTGTTCCTGTAATTATAAAATACCATAGTCATTACGGCTAATTTCAGAATAGTAGGATTATCAGATTCTATCCAGAGGTCGATATCGGGTGGAATTGGTATGTTTTGCGAATGCAACACATCCATTATTTTTATAGTAGTACTGATGGATACTTTTACCGGAATCTTATTAACGGCCTGCCAGTCTCCTTTGGTTAAAATCAGGTAAGCAATATTGGCGTTTGACCGGATAATTTTATTGGGATGGAACAAATATTTTTTGATTAGAGCAATTCCCGGTTTGTATCCCAAGGCTTGAAAATGATAAATGCCATCACATTTTTTATATTTTCTAAAATCCCGAAGTAAACTTGCCGAATAATGGTTTAAACCCAGTTGTTTGTAGATGATAAGAATGTTTTTGGCGGTTTTACCTTTTAAATTGCTTTTCATCCGAATCATATCGTCGATAAGCATCTCTTTACACCAGGTTTTATGGATGGGAATTTCAGATCTGAATTTGGCAATTTTGTATTTCAGAATGCTTTCCTCCGGTTTTGAGAGTGTAATCTCTGTAAGGAAAATTTCAGATTTTCTAACAATATGATGCCGGTAAGGAAGAGTGTATTGATAATGAATTCTTTTGAGTATTAATGCAAGTGCTAAAGCTAAACTTGTAAATACAAATAATGGGATGGCGTAGTGTTTTATATAACCTATAAAATGCTCCATAAATATTGCTTTATAGAGTGAAATTACGAAAAAAAACGCAATAAAACTAACGAAAAGCTACTTCTTGGAGGCTAAAATCCTTCAAAAACGCCCAATCCGAAAAGGGCAAAGTCATATTTTACCGGATCGTGAGGATCCATTTTTCTGAGTTTAAGATCGAGTTCTGTTAAGGCCTTTCCATCATTTTGTTTTCGGGTTAGGATCCCTAATTTTCGGGCCACATTACCGGAGTGTACATCAAGCGGACACGACAATAATGAAGGTGAAATGGTTTTCCAGATCCCTAAATCGACACCTTTGGTATCCTGGCGTACCATCCAGCGCAGGTACATGTTGATTCTTTTTGCTGCCGAATTGTTTAACGGATCCGAAATATGCTTTTGGGTTCGGGGCAAGTGATCAATTTCAAAGAATATTTTTTTGAACTCACTAATACTTTTCTGTAAACCGTCAGCTTCTTGATTTTTGGCAAAAACAGCTTCAAGACCCTTGTGATTTTTATAAATGTGCTGTAATCCTTTTATAAAACCGCTAAAGTCTTTTCCGTTAAAAGTACGGTGTACAAAGTTTTCGAGACGCTCCAGATCTTCATCAGTATGTGACATCACAAAATCGTAAGGAGTATTGCCCATTAATTCCATCATTTGATGCGAATTTTTGATAATCATCTTACGATTTCCCCACGCAATTGTAGCGCTCAAAAAACCGGCAATCTCAATGTCTTCTTTCTGAGAAAACAAATGTGGAATTTGCACAGGATCACTTTCGATAAAATCGAGATTGTTGTATTGGGTGACTTTTTCGTCAAGAAATTCTTTGAGTTCTTTTTGTGTCATAATGTAAAGGAAGGAGGTAACCGAATTGTTGAAGGTTTTTAATTGCTGATTAATCCGTCAACCATTATTAACTTTCTATCCGCCATATTGGCTAATTCTTCATTGTGAGTTACAATTACAAAAGTCTGTCCAAATTCATCACGAAGCTGAAAGAACAACTGATGTAAATTTTCGGCAGAATGGGTGTCCAGATTTCCGGAAGGTTCATCTGCAAAAATAACGTCGGGTTTGTTGATTAGTGCCCTTGCTACAGCAACTCTTTGCTGTTCTCCTCCTGAAAGTTCGTTAGGTTTATGATGAATTCTATGGGAAAGCCCTAAGTAATCTAAAAGTTTTTTGGCCTCGCTTTCTACTTCAGTATTTTTTTTTCCGGCAATAAAAGCAGGAATACACACATTTTCTAATGCTGTAAATTCCGGTAAAAGCTGATGAAACTGAAAAATAAATCCTAAATTTAGATTTCTGAATTTTGATAATGCTTTATCACTCAACTCTAAAATATTCTGACCGTTTATGGTTAAGGAAGTTTCGGTTTCTAATCCTGAAGGCTTGTCAAGTGTTCCCAGAATTTGCAATAGAGTTGTTTTTCCAGCACCGGATGCACCGACAATCGAAACAATTTCACCTTTTTTAATGTGTAGATCGACTCCTTTTAAAACTTCTAATTTGTCGTAGAACTTATGTATATTTTTTGCGTGGATCATTTTGAAACTGTTTCTACAAAGAAACAAAGATTCTTCCGATATCAAAATGCCATCTAACAGAATTTTAAGAACAAGTTTGAAATGACAGTGTCAATATCAATGTCAATATCAATGTCAATAGCAGTTTAAATGTAGGCCTTGATTTTAGAAGGGTGAAAAGGGGAGAGGGTGAAAAAACGGACTGTTGAATAAATCGGTCTGGTTTTTGACAGGAGATAGAGCACAGATACTTTTTTGGGTGAAGAAAAGTGTTGATCAGGTGGGAATTAAGAAATAAATTGCCATTAGAAAATAAGTTTTTTTTAAAGAATTCTTTTTAAATTCGAATATCTAAATACAATGAAAATGCAGGAAGCCAAAGTAATGAACGACGATAGAACAAAGAAACTCCTTTTGGGTTTGGCATTGGATGCAATTGGAATGCTGACTTACAGTATACCGGGCTTTGCTGAGCCTGCCGATTTGATTTGGGCACCAATAGCAGCTTTTATAATGACCAAAATGTATCAGGGAAGAGTAGGGAAAGTAGCGAGTGTTTTAACTTTTATAGAAGAAATACTTCCGGGAACCGATATTATCCCATCCTTTACCATAACCTGGATTTATACTTACTTTTTTTCAAAAAGGGAGTAAGGAGCAGTTCTGATAAATGATTAACCGCAAAGTTCGCAAAGTTTAATAATTAAGACTTTGTGAACTTTGCGGTTGTTTTTTATTGATTTGTTAAGGTTGAGGTTTTGAATCTTTGAACAAAAATCCCAGTCCCATATTTTTAAGCATTTTCTTTTCAAAATTCCAAAAGAAACGGAATTGCCCGAATATGGTACCAATACCAACCAGTAAAACCTGATAGATCGGGAAAATAATTAGCAGTCGAATTAGAGTAAACCAGCCTCCGAAATCCTCTTTGGTAATGCCCAGCAAGACACAAAAAGGTTTAGACAGCCATGCAGATGCCGATCCTGTGATGGCAAAAACAATTAGTATGATTATGGCTTGTACATTTGAGGTGATGCCCCAACGTTTTTTTAGTCTGTTCATTCTTTATTTATAACGATTACAAATATAAGAACATTATCTTATAGGAACATAGCCTGCGAGCTTTTGTTTGTAAGTATTTTGAAAATAAATCATATAGTTATAAATAAGGTAATTTACTTCGTAACCGTAATGAATCGTTGGCTGATAATCAATTCTCATTTCATATAAATTCGGACTGTAGCGCTGCGGCTGTAAAACACGATTGTTCCATTCGGTTACATACAGATTGTTTTTATTTTCGAGATAACTTAAAGAGTAATAATTTCGAGGAAGTGCTCTTGAAGCCAGCCACGTACTAAAGCCGTTATCGATAATGATCACTTCGTACTCTAAAGAATCGTTGGCAATTCGTACCGTATCGTTTACTACAGCAATAGACTTACTGCTGTTATTGGCAGCAACCGTATTTTTTGAAACTGTTGAACAGGCTATTATGGTAAACAGCAGACCTAATATAAAGAGGGATTTTTTCATAAATTTTGTTTCAGACTTAAATTTACGAATAAATGAGGAGAGGTCTGAGGTATTTAACAGTTTGTATAGAAAGGTTCTGAGGTACTAAGGTTCTGAGATGCTAAGGTTAAAAGGTTCAAAGTTACAAAGGTTCATAGGTTTAAAAGTTTTGTTGTAACTTAGTTCTATAAAAGAGAAAAGTCTGTTTGCATGACTGTAAACAGACTTTTTTATTGTTTTAGTTGAGACCTTTGGACCTTTGAGTCTTTGTCTCTGAAAAAGAAACTATTTTCCGAACAATTTTCCCAATAATCCTCCTAATCCTCCACTTTTAGTAAGACTAACGGCATCGGCTACATCTACTTTTCCATCATTGTTTTGGTCCAGACCGAATTGCATTCCGTATTTATTAATAGTTTCCATAATACCGGAAGCTTGTCCGCTATTTCCTGAAATGGAGCTTATAATATCTGAAATATTGAAACTACTGTCGTTGGGATCTTTTGCTTTGTTGACTAAAGAATTCAAAACCTGTGGAATCATACTTGAAGCGACACCGGCAGAATCAGTGCTGCTTAATCCGAATTTTTCACCAAGACTTCCGCTCAATTGTTGTGTTATTTGCTGTACAACGGGATTAGAACTGTCCAGTTTAGAAGTTCCGTTAAATAAGCCGGCCAATTGTTCTGTTCCTCCTTCTGAAGCAATTTTTTGCAATCCTGAAAATATCGAAGAACTAGTTTCCTGTATAACCGCTTCATTGTGTTCATTTGGGACAGCGGTGTTGTTTACAACCGCATCGCCTCCGTATTGTTGTACTAATTGTGTTAATTGTTCGAACATGATTTAAAGAATTTAGGTTAGAATTTAAACTCAAATTTAATCAAAAAAAGAAAGGGATTTATTAAACGATGTTAATAAATCCCTTCTAATTAATTTATTTTTAGTTTATTAGCTCAGTAAAGAAATAATTTGTGAAGCTAATTCTGTACCAATTCTGTCTTGTGCTTCTCCTGTGGCAGCCCCAATGTGAGGAGTCAATGAGATTTTAGTATGCATTAAAATAGCCATTTCCGGTTTTGGCTCACTTTCAAAAACGTCCAATCCTGCAAATGCAACTTTTCCTGAATCTAAAGCTTTTAATAAGGCTACTTCGTCGATAACACCACCGCGAGCACAGTTTACTATTCCAACACCATCTTTCATAATAGCCAGTTCTTTTTCGCCAATGATGTAACCGTCCTGAGCTGGAACGTGTAAGGTAATGAAATCAGCTTCTTTGAACAATGATTCTAAAGATTGAGAAACGATAGTTGTAGTGATCGACTGGCCGTCAAAAAACTCCACTTTAACGTCAACAGAAGGAATAAAGCTATCAGCAGCGATTACTCTCATTCCTAAACCTAAAGCCATTTTTGCAGTAGCCTGACCAATACGTCCAATACCAACAATACCCAGAGTTTTACCTCTTAGTTCAGTACCATTAGCATATGCTTTTTTCAAACCGTCAAAGTTTGAATCCCCTTCAAGAGGCATATTTCTGTTTGAATCATGTAAAAAACGAACACCTGAAAATAAGTGACCAAATACCAATTCGGCAACAGATTCTGAAGAAGAAGCCGGAGTATTAATGACATGAATTCCTTTGCTTTTTGCGTAATCAACATCGATGTTGTCCATACCAACGCCACCGCGACCAATAATTTTCAATCCCGGGCAGGCATCAATAATGTCTTTACGAACTTTAGTAGCGCTTCGTACTAATACAACATCTACATTATTTTCGTTTACAAAATTAGCTACTTGTTCCTGAGCTACTTTTGTTGTAATAACTTCAAAACCACCTTTTTCTAAAGCAAGAATTCCACTTTTTGAAATTCCGTCGTTTGCTAATACTTTCATCTTAGTTTATGTGTTTATTTGTTTATTTGTTTAATCGTACAGATTAGAAGATAAACATAATATTATAATTTTTTCTTTTTTGTTTAGGAGCTAATCCCGCTATCCGTTGTGATCTTTTTTGTTTTTAAAGAAAAAACAAAAAAGGATCTCCACTTCTATCGGGGCTAGGAATTCTGTGTTCAATTCCTGTTTTTGGCAAACTGCAAACTAAAAACTGCGACTGTAAACTAAATTTTAGTTTCCAAAGCTTTCATTACATCTACTAAAACCTGAACACTTTCGATAGACATTGCATTGTAGATTGAAGCTCTGTAACCACCAACTGAACGGTGACCCGGTAATCCTGAAATTCCGGCTTCTTTCCATAAAGCGTCAAAAGTAGCAGTATGATTAGCATTGTTTAATAAGAAAGTAACGTTCATTTTAGAACGGTCTTCAACTGCTGCTGTACCTTTAAACAATGGGTTTCTGTCAATTTCAGCATAAAGTAAGTCAGCTTTTGCATTGTTTAGTTTTTCAACTGCAGCAATTCCTCCTTTTTCTTTAATCCATTGTAAAGTTAGTAACGAAACATATACAGCAAAAACAGGAGGAGTGTTGTACATACTCTCTGCTTTAATATGTTTAGCGTAATCTAACATACTTGGAATTGTTCTTCCGTTTTTCCCGAGTATCTCTTCTTTAATCACAACTAAAGTAGTTCCGGCAGGTCCCATATTTTTTTGAGCACCGGCGTAGATGATGTCAAATTTAGAGAAATCCAATTCACGTGAAAAAATATCAGAACTCATGTCGCAAACCATAGGAACATTAGTTGCCGGGAATTCTTTCATTTGAGTTCCAAAAATGGTGTTGTTGCTGGTACAGTGAAAGTAATCAGCATCAGTTGGTATTTCGTATCCTTTCGGAATATGATTGTAATTAGCTTCTTTTGAGGAACCTACGATAACAGTTTCTCCAAAATACTTTGCTTCTTTTATAGCGGCAGTTGCCCACGTTCCGGAATCCAGATAAGCAGCTTTTCCGTTTTCTTTCATTAAATTATAAGGGGCCATCAAGAACGCTGTGCTTGCACCACCTTGCAAAAATAGAGCCTGATACCCTTTTCCCTGAAGTCCCAATAATTCTAAAGCAAGGGATCGAGCTTCCTCCATAACGGCAACGAAATCTTTACTTCGGTGCGAAATTTCAAGAATAGATAGTCCTGAATCATTAAAATCTAAAATGGCTTTTGATGCTTTCTCAAAAACTTCCTGAGGTAAAATACTAGGTCCTGCGCTGTAGTTGTGTTTTTTCATGGTTTTTGTTAATAGTCGAAAAATTTAAAAACGCAAATTTCGGCAATAGGAGCTGAAAAAGCGATAAATAATTCGAAATAATTGAACATATTTTTATTTTGTTGTTAACAAAAACGTTATAGTATCTACATTATCTGCATAATCCCACAAACGTGGTTTTTGGGTTTGTCCAAAAGAAATACTGTTTTGAGCTAAATCATTGCTAACGATGCACTGAATTTGTTCAGCATCAGCTTCTAAACGAGTCTGTAAGTCTTCGATATTTTCATAAGATTCGTAAAAGACACTCGAAATAGGAGAGGCATAACTTGGATCTTCTTTTAGAGTTAAAAAGCCATTGTCAAGCAGTTTAAAATTGCTCATCAAAAACACCGCTTTGTTGTAGTCGTAATTGTTAGCGTATTTTTCGTAATGAATAACGTCCTGATATTTGAAAATAGCCTGGAAAAAAGCATCAAAAGAATATCCTTTCGGAACAAAAAGTTTAGACACATTGCGGCATCCCAGTCCAAAATATCTGAAGATATCCTCGCCCAAAGCTTCTAATTCTTCGTGAGTTTCTTTTCCGTTTAAAATTGCAACCGAATTTCTGTTTTTACGAATGATAGACGGCTTATCTTTAAAGTAATATTCAAAATAACGTGCCGTATTGTTGCTTCCGGTTGCTATAACGATATCAAAATTTTCGAGTTTACCTTCTACGAAAGTGATCTTATCTTTCAGATTTTCATCGACAAAAATGAGGTATTTGGCTAAAAACGGCAATAAATGCTGATCGTTTGAAGAAGTTTTTATTAAGGCCTTATTTCCAGTGATTAGTACCGATAAAAAGTCATGAAATCCAACTAGCGGAATATTTCCGGCAAGGATTAGGGCAACAGTTTTTTCAGTTTTATCCGCTTTCTCAAATTCTGAGCTGTAATCTGAAAGCCATTTTTCAATGTTTTCTTCCGTTAAAGCTTCTGCCCATGAATGTATTGCAAAATGCACCTGTTCAGGAGTGTACCATCCATTGTGTGATTGAGAAAGAGCAATCAGTTTTATGAAATCATCAAAAAACAGGTCGTTACCTAAAACCGATTCATTTCGTGTGTTTTCTGCTTCAGAGAACTGACTTAAAAATCGACCTAGTGCTATAAAAGACTGTTTTTTTTCGTTTTGTAACATAAGTAATTTGTTTATGAAAGGTTTTGATTGTAATTTTGCACAAAAATAAGGATAAATAAGTCGAAAGTCAAAAGTCATCGAGTCAAAAGAGAAGGATGTCTTTTTTTTGGCTTTGCAACTTTGAGACTTTTAACTTTAAGACTAAGAAAACAATGGCAATAATTATTACTGACGAATGCATAAACTGTGGGGCTTGCGAACCGGAATGCCCAAATACAGCAATTTATGAAGGAGCTGATGATTGGAGATACAAAGACGGAACCAGTCTTTCCGGAAAGATAATTTTACCTGATGGAACTGAGGTTGATGCAGAAGATGCACAAACACCAATTTCTGATGAGGTGTATTATATCGTTCCCGGAAAATGTACCGAGTGTAAAGGCTTTCATGATGAACCTCAATGTGCTGCTGTATGTCCGGTTGATTGTTGTGTGCCGGATGATAACCACGTTGAAGACGAAGAAACCTTGTTGAACAGACAAGCGTTTTTACATGGTGAATAATGAAATAATGATGTATTAGATATAAACAAAAATCCTGAGTTAACGCTCAGGATTTTTTGTTTTTGTTCAGTCAGATAAAATCTTTTTTGATCTGTATGATTGTATAAAGTTTCTAATTGCTTAAAAATTAAATCCAAGTCTTGCATAGTAGTATGCTCCGCTGAATCCCATTTGAACAGCATCCCAGTAACCTCCTGCTTCAGTATTCCCTGTTTCGTCTTGTTTGGTTGGGTAAACATTGAATAAGTTGTTGCTTCCAATGCTTAATTTCAGGTTTTTAGTCAATTGATATCCAACAGTTAAGTCAGTGATCAGTCTTGGATTGTATACATCATTTTCATCAGTGTAATCTACTAAAACTACTTTGCTGAATCTGGTGAATGCAATACCGGCATCAAATTTATTTTTAGCATAGTTAAGGTTTAAACCAAATTTGTTGTCCGGAGCTGATGATAATAGGAATGCTTTTTCACGTTTCCCAAAGAAAGTACCCTCATCTAAAGTTCCGTTTTTTACATTGTCAATTTTCATGTCGTTGATGTTTCCAACCAAAGTTGCACTAAACAATGATTCTCCGAATTTTTTCTTCCAGGCCAAAACGATATCCAAACCGTGAGTACTGGTGTCTACACCATTCACAAAAAACTGTGCTTTATCAACACCAAGGTTTAAAGGTTTAGCATCAAAATATCCGGTAAGAACGATACGGTCTTTTACTTTGATGTAGTAACCGTCAACTGTTGCGGTGAAATCTCCAAATGTAGCCGTGAATCCCAGAGAGGCATTTACCGCTTTTTCTTCGTTTAGTTTCTGAATTCCAAAAGCCTTGGTAACCGGGCTGTTGTTTGGAGCAAGTAGAACTTCGGTAGCTCCTCCTGCATTAAAATTTGTAAAACGCAGGTTGTAATAAATTTGTGCCAGTGAAGGAGCACGGAAGCCTGTACTTACAGATCCCCTGAAGTTAATATGTTGTCCGGCTTTTACTCTTGCAGCTAATTTTCCGTTTAAAGTACTTCCAAAATCACTATAATTTTCAAAACGAACCGCACCGCTCAGTAAAAAAGACTCTGTGATGTCAAGTTCAGCATCGGTGTATAAAGATAAATTCGTACGGCTTTTGTCTACCGTATTTGAAGGGCTGTATCCTGGAAAACCTTGCGAACCTCCAGGTCTTGAAATTGTTGGAGACGAAGTTGGATCTGTAGGATCGTAATCGGGATTTGGAATAGTTGGTGCACTTTGGGTTGTAGGATCGGTTATTGGTCTTCCGTTAGTGTCGTAAGTCGCATAAGAACCTTCTTCTCCTGAGAAAATAGTGAATTTTTCTGTTCTGTATTCCGCTCCAAAAGCAAGGTTTAAACCGCTTAAGACCGAATCGTAGTTTTTAGAAAAATCAAAATTGGTTGTATTTTGAGTCAGACTGTGTCCTCCTGCATCAAATTCTGTTGGAGATTTTCCTTCTAAAGAAGCATTTATAGTTCCTTTGATGTAGTAATGAAAAAGGTTTTTACCATAAGTATTGCTTAAATCGATGTTCCATCCGCTGGCTGTTTTAGTTCTAAATCCTGCGGCTAGAGAATTGTCTATTATGTTAGAAGTAATTCTGGGAGTGTAGCCACCGGGATAAACAGATTCCACAACTCTTTCTCCTCCGTTTCTGGTAAATGCATAGGCATCTGTATCTCTGTAATTTCGGCCTCCAAAAGCATAAAACTGCGTTTTCTCAGATACCGGAAGTGATAAGTTTCCAAATAAGTTAAAACCCTGAATAGAAGCATCTCCAAAACCTTTTCTAAAATCATAAGCAGGTCTTAGCGTTTTGTTTTTGTTGATGTATTCTGTTGTAAAATTGGCTGAACCTCCTTTGTCACCAATCGCAACTCCATAGTTAGCGGCTACTTTTACAGATCCACCGTCAAAAGATTGGTTTTTACCATACGAATTTCCATTTCCGTTTTGGTCCAGTCTGAAGTTTTTGGTATTTGGAGTTCCATCCAGAAAATCACCTTTTGCATTGGTATTAAATGCTCCGTAGGTTACAGATCCCGTTAATTCGTCGACATTGTCATTTAGTACAATATTAATAACTCCGGCAATAGCGTCCGAACCGTATTGGGCAGCAGCGCCATCTCTCAGAATCTCAATTCTTTTGATTGCAGTAGCGGGTATGGCATTTAAATCAGTTCCCGTATTTCCACGTCCGCGGGTACCAAATAAATTGATTAAGGATGACTGATGTCTTCTTTTTCCATTAATCAAAACCAAAGTCTGATCCGGTCCCAGACCTCTCAGCGAAGCGGGATCAACGTGATCCGCACCATCAGATCCGGATTGTTTGTTGGCATTAAATGAAGGAGCAACATATTGTAACAATTGATTGATCTCTATTTTACCGCTTTGTGTCGTGACATCTTTTACACTAATAACATCAATCGGAACGGCCGAATTGACCACGGTTCTTTTGGTGTTTCTTGATCCTACGATTACAACATCATTTAGGACCTGACCTCCGTTTTCGTCTAAAGTAACGTCGGTTTTACTGTTTGAGGAGGATTTTTCTACATTGGTATAGCCAACATAGCTAAAAATTAAAATGGCACCTTCTTTTACTTTTATAAGGTAACCTCCTTCAAAATTGGTAGATACACCGTTTGTAGTTCCTTTTTCGAGGATATTAACTCCAGGCAGCGGATTACCTGATTTATCTCTTACAACTCCTGATATTTCTTTTTGGGCGAATAGAAATGCTGTGTTAAACAGTATTAGTAATAATGCAATCTTTTTCATAGTTGATTAAATTTGGTTTGGTTGTTCTTAGTTGGTATTCTATAAAAGTAATTATTTTTAACAAAAAATTAATAAGAAGTGTAATTTTTTTATTGTCCAATCCATAAAAAACATTAATCGTCATTTTTACTTCAATTGCGAGCTATTAAATCTTATATTTGCAAAATTTTAAAGCCAAAAAATAATATTTCGGCACAAATACAAAAGGAATACGAAAATTATAACCTGTTAAAAACGACTTTGGTATACTGAAAAACCGGTATAAAGAAAACTCGAAAGAAAAAGGTTTACATAAAAAACAAATAGAATCAACAGATGAAAGCAGGAATTGTAGGATTACCAAATGTTGGAAAATCAACATTATTTAATTGTTTGTCTAATGCAAAAGCGCAAAGTGCCAACTTTCCGTTTTGTACAATCGAACCAAATATTGGAGTTGTAAACGTTCCGGATCCAAGAATTAACAAACTGGAAGAATTAGTTAAACCAGAGCGTGTACAAATGGCAACGGTTGATATTGTCGATATCGCAGGTTTGGTAAAAGGTGCAAGTAAAGGAGAAGGTCTTGGAAACCAGTTTTTAGGAAACATTAGAGAGTGTAATGCTATTATTCACGTTTTACGTTGTTTTGATAACGATAACATCGTTCACGTTGACGGTAATGTAAATCCAATTCGTGATAAAGAAACGATTGATATCGAACTTCAGTTGAAAGATTTGGAAACAATCGAGAAACGTTTGGAGAAAGTAAAACGTGCCGCTAAAACCGGAAACAAAGAAGCTCAGACTGAAGAAGCTTTGTTGAACCGTATCAGAGAAGCGTTATTGCAGGCAAAATCAGCAAGAACCATTATTCCTCAAAGCAACGACGAAGAAGTTTTGATGGAAGGTTTTCAATTGATTACCGCTAAACCGGTATTGTACGTTTGTAATGTTGACGAAGGTTCAGCTGTAAACGGAAATAAATATGTAGATCAGGTTCGTGAATTGGTAAAAGACGAAGAAGCTGAAGTTATCATTCTTTCAGTAGGAGCAGAAGCGGATATTACAGAATTAGAAAGCTACGAAGAGCGTCAGGTTTTCCTTGAAGATATGGGATTGACTGAGCCGGGAGCTTCTGTACTAATTCGTGCAGCATACAAATTATTAAAACAACAAACTTATTTTACAGCCGGTGTAAAAGAAGTTCGTGCCTGGACCATTAATATTGGAGCTACAGCACCGCAAGCTGCCGGAGTTATTCATACTGATTTTGAAAAAGGATTCATTCGTGCCGAGGTAATTTCATACGAAGATTACGTTCAGTATGGTTCTGAGGCAAAAGCAAAAGAAGCAGGGAAGTTCAAAGTTGAAGGAAAAGAATATGTTGTAAAAGATGGTGATGTAATGCATTTCCGTTTCAACGTTTAATCTTTTTTTTAGAGAAGATAGAATAGAGAACAAAGAAGATAGACTAAAACTGCTGGAGAAATTCAGCAGTTTTTTTATGCACAAAAGTTATCATTGTCAGGCTGAGCGAAGTCGAAGCTTCGCATAGTTTGTCATTTCGAGGAACGAGACTCGAGAGATAGCAAATAGGCGAAGCAAATCACACCCGTATATTGACAAAGATTGACGGCATTTGGAATGGAGTTTCTAGTGTAATTTCTCGTTCCTCGAAATAAAAAAAATGAACTTAAAAATCCGTTTAAATCCGTGCTTTAGCATACGCGAATCTGTATAATCGGTGTGTAATTTGTAAGAAGCAAAAAAAATGGCTCAAAAATTGGTTACAAAAAAATCAACCAATTATCAATCTAAAAACAACCAATCAAAATGCTAAAAAAATCTTTCAAATTTCTAGGCTGGACACTTTTCGGAATCTTTACTTTCCTTGCTTTATATGTGACAGCTGTCTTATTGATTTCCAGAATTACAGTTAACTCCACTATTGACAAAATTGACGAACAAAACGCGATTCCGATTTATATTCTTTCCAACGGAGTGCACACAGATATAGTGGTTCCGATCGTTAGTGAAGTCAAAGATTGGAGAAAGGAAATTCAGTTTGATCAGACAGAGTCCAATGATACACTGGCAAAATTTGTAGCTTTTGGCTGGGGTGATAAAGGTTTTTATCTCGATACGCCTGAATGGTCAGATTTAAAAGCGAGTACGGCTTTAAAAGCGATTTTTGGAGTGAGTTCGTCAGCCATGCACACCACATTTTTTAAGCAATTACGCGAAGGCGAAGATTGCAAACGCATTCTGGTTTCTAAAGAAAACTATCAAAAATTAGTAAACTATATTTCAGAGAGTTTTAATAATCCAGAGAATCCTGAATGGATTGAAGGTCATAGTTATGGGAAAAAGGATGCTTTTTATGAGGCTAAAGGAAGTTATAGTCTTTTTTATACGTGTAACACCTGGGCAAACTGCGCGTTAAAAGCAGCGAATCAAAAAGCGAGTTTATGGACGATTTATGACAAAGGGATTTTTTACCATTATCAGTAAAAAGAAAAAGACGGCCTTAAGAGTGTTCAGTCGCTAGGGGACAAAAAGCTTTGGATGATTGTGGATGTTACGGATATTGAATCTTTACGAGATAATTTTTTTGAGGTTAGATGATGGTGTTATGTAGTTTAAGGAGACAATGACTTTGGTTGATTACAAGTGGCAATACCATTTAGGCGCAATAAAATATACTCCGCCAGGAGTAAAATATCGGTAGAAAGAATAAGCGCACCATTGAAAAAATGTCCCGTAGGGATTATATGTGTTTCCAGATGAGATTTTATAGGGAAAAAAATGGCATGGTAAAAATGTAAAAATTGTCTGTAATACAGGAATTTAATCTTTTAATTATTCTTTAAATTTGAAAGAATGATAAAAAACGAGTCCTGTGGAAAATCAAAATATTCTGTCGAAAACCTGGTATTTGTTACGAACCACTTTTTTAGAGTTCAACGACGATAATGCCATTAAGCTAAGCGCTGCTTTGTCGTATTATACCATATTTGCGTTACCGCCTTTATTGATCATTATTATAACCATCTGTGGTTTCTTTTTTGGGGAAGAGGCGGTAACCGGGGAGTTGTACGGACAAATCAACCGCTTAGTAGGCAACGATGCTGCAATTCAAATTCAGGACGCAATCAAAAATGTGCAATTGTCTGATAGTAATGTTTTTGTCACAATTTTTGGAGTTGTGATGCTTTTAATAGGAGCTTCGGGAGTTTTTGCCGAAATACAAAGTTCAATTAATTTTATCTGGGGGCTGCGCGCGAAACCGAACAAAGGGCTTAAAAAATTCATTCAGAATCGGATTATGTCTTTCTCTATGATTGTTTCTGTTGGATTTCTAATGCTCGTAAGTTTAATGTTAAATGCGGTTTTAGATGTCTTAAATGCGAGATTAAAACTATATTTAGCCGACAGTACAGTGTATTTGTTTTACGTCATAAATTTGATCATTGTTTTAGGTAGTATCACCTTGCTTTTTGCAATTATATTCCGAACTTTACCAGACGGCATTATAAAGTGGAGAGACGCTTTCATTGGCGCTGGATGTACCGCAATCCTTTTTATGATTGGTAAATTTGCGATTGGATTTTATTTAGGAAATTCAACAATTGCAAGTGTTTATGGTGCAGCAGGATCTGTAATAATCATTTTGGTCTGGGTGTATTATTCCGCAATTATTTTATATTTTGGAGCCGAGTTTACTAAAGTATATGCTAAAACGTACGGAGGGAAGATTGCTCCGAATGGCTATTCGGTCGAAATTAAAAAAGAGATATTTGAAGTTAAAGAACAAATAGAAATTTCATAAGTTTTGATGATTCAGAAATGTAGTTTATGGTTTTATGGAAATACTTAAAACAGGTGAAACGGGTAATAAAAAACAGCAAATTTTAAAATAAAGTATATGAAAATTGTAGCCTTTGGAGGAAGTAATAGTCAGCATTCGATAAACAAACAGCTGGCGACTTATGCGGCAAGTTTATTCGACAATGGAACGGTTGAGGTTTTAGATCTTAATGATTTTGCCATGCCTTTGTTTAGTGTCGATTTAGAAAAAGAAATTGGTCAGCATGAGCTGGCAAAAACATTTTTGCAAAAGATTGAAAATGCAGATCTGTTGGTAATTTCTTTGGCAGAAAACAACGGAAATTACTCTGCGGCTTTCAAGAATTTGTTTGATTGGAGTTCGAGGATCATGAAAGAAATTTTTCAGCAAAAACCAATGCTTTTAATGGCTACTTCGCCGGGAGCAAGAGGAGGAGCTTCGGTTTTGGAAATTGCCAATAACGCTTTACCAAGATATGGAGCACAGATTAAGGCTACTTTTTCATTGCCTGCATTTAACGCGAATTTTGATTTGGAGGAAAATAAAATTTCAAATGAAGAGTTAAATAAAGAATTAAAAGACATTATTAAGTCTAGTTTCTAATTTATGATTCCAAAAAAGATTGTCCTTACTGTTTTCTTACTGAGTTTTATCTTTCTGTTTCGTGTAAACGCGCAAAAGTACAATACGATTGATAATACGGTATTAAAGTATCCCGCTAATTTTAATTCAGTAGAAAGCCTGGCAGAAAGAATACAAAAAGATTTTACTTCAGATTATGATAAAGCGAGGGCTATTTACAGTTGGATTGCTTTAAACATAAAATACGATTACAAAGCCTATCTGAATCCGCCAAAACCGCTCAGATTTACCTATATTAATGAAGCGGACAAACAAGCAAAAATTGCAGTTTTAAAGGAAAAAACATGGCAGAACACTTTCGAATCCCGAAAAGCGGTTTGTGAAGGTTTTACACTTTTGTATCAGGAATTGGCCTCTTTAACGGGGTTGAAATGTGAGGTGATCCGAGGAGATTCTAAACGATCGTTGAGTGATATCGGACGTGAAAATTCGTTTTCCAATCATTCCTGGAATATGGTCCAGGTAGATGGAAAATGGATTTTGATTGATGTAACCTGGGGACAGGGATATTATGACAGTGGCAAAAAAGTGGCTGTGAATCATTTTTCACCTGTTTATTTTGACACTGATCCCAAGTACTTTTTTGCCAAGCATTTTCCGGATTCCGGAACTTATCTGGGAAAAAAATTAAACAAAGAGGATTTTCTGAACGGACCCTTGCTTTTTGATGCTGCAATTGAAGGCGATCATGAGATTTTGGCGCCGGCTTCAGGAATTATTAAGGCAAATGAAGGAGACAAAATCCGTTTTAAAATAAAGAATATTGCAAAGACAGATCTGTTTTATTATTTGAAAAATGGAAAACCTGTCAGAATTGAAGACTCTAAAGCAGTAAATGGAGCTTTAGAATTTGAGATAATTTATGATAAAAAAATAGGCACGTATATTACTTTTTTTCTTGATCGTGACGGTATAATGTCATTTAAGATACTTTCCAAGTAAAACGTAGCAGGATCTTTGCCTAAAGAGCTTCCTTCTTTGGTTAAATTGGCGTATCTTAGCCATTACAGTTATAAAATTAATTTAACTGCCGGATTATGGAGACAACTTATTTGAAATCAATTTTAGACAATGATTTCTATAAATTTACAATGCAGCATGCTGTGATCAAACTTTTTCCAAAGGCTCAGGTTCGTTACGGCTTTATCAACAGAGGAAATCATTTTTTTCCACCTGGATTTGGAGATTTACTTCGAAAATCGGTTGATGCAATGGCAGACCTGCGATTGACAAAAGAAGAAAAACAATATTTGTGGCATCATTGTTCCTATCTGGATCCCACTTATTTTGATTTTTTGCAAGGCTACAACTTTGACCCGTCCGAGGTTCAGATTACGCAGACAGGTTCAGAGTTAAAAGTAACTGTTGAGGGGTATTGGTATCGTACCATTTTATGGGAAGTGCCCCTGATGGGCTTGATTTCTGAGCTGTTTTATAAGACTGGTCAATCCATTCGACTGGACGATGAAGCTTTAAAAAGAGTAACCAAAGACAAGATTGACAATTATAATAAAATAGGAGTTTCGATTTTAGAGTTTGGAACCCGACGACGTCATTCGTACGATGTACATGCGCTGGTGAATGAGACACTTCGAAAATTTGGTTCGAATAGTTTTATAGGAACCAGTAATGTTCATTTTGCTATGACTAACAATATGCGGCCATTGGGTACTCATGCCCACGAATGGTTTATGTTTCATGCTGCCCAATACGGTTTTAAAATGGCTAATATGATGGGCTTGGGACATTGGACACAGGTGTACGATGGCGACCTCGGAATTGCCCTGACGGATACCTATACTACAGCAGTATTTTTTGAACAATTTGATAAAAAGTACTCGAAACTTTTTGACGGAGTACGTCACGATAGTGGAGATCCTATTGAATTTGCAGAAAAAGTAATTTCACATTATACCCAAATGGGAATTGATCCGAAATCGAAAGTGATCGTTTTTTCGGATTCGTTGAATTACGACAAGGTGAAAAGAATAGCAGATTTTTGTAAAGATAAAATCAAAATGTCATTTGGTGTCGGAACCAATTTTACCAACGATGCCGGTTTGCCTTCGATGAATATGGTGATAAAACTGACAGAAGTAAAATTGAATAATGACCAGTGGCAAGGTGTTGTAAAACTTTCTGACGAAAAAAATAAAAATACCGGAACGCCCGAAATGATTGCTTTAGCAAAAGAAGTACTGGGAATCAAATAGTATTTTTTACCCAAAAGCTGATTTTTTATATTTTTGGTTTGCGGATTATTTTAAAATCAATGTAAATAGGGTTTAAAGCTGTTATTATTCGTAACAAAAATAAAATACGCTTTCATTTTTTGACTATAAATGGTACATTAGCCAAAAATCCAATTCACTTTATGCTAGAGCAAAATCAATATACCGAAGATAACATTCGATCACTCGATTGGAAAGAACATATCCGTATGCGTCCCGGAATGTATATCGGGAAATTGGGAGACGGATCTTCGCCTGATGATGGTATTTATATTCTTCTAAAAGAGGTACTGGACAACTGTATTGATGAGTTTGTAATGGGCTCAGGAAAAACTATTGAAGTGGCTATCAAAGATAAAACGGTTTCGGTTCGTGATTACGGACGTGGAATTCCGTTAGGGAAAGTAGTAGATGTCGTTTCAAAAATGAATACGGGAGGAAAGTACGATTCAAAAGCTTTCCAGAAATCGGTTGGTTTGAATGGTGTCGGAACAAAAGCGGTGAATGCATTGTCGAACTATTTTCGAGTAGAATCAGTTCGTGATGATAAACAAAAAGCAGCAGAGTTTTCCGCAGGAAATCTGGTTCTTGAAGAAGATGTGATTGATACTACCAAGCGAAAAGGAACAAAAGTAACTTTTACGCCGGATGAATCGATTTTTAAAAATTATAAATTCCGTTTAGAATATGTAATCAAAATGGTCAAGAACTATTGTTATCTGAACAATGGTTTGACAATTATTTTCAACGGAGAAAAATATTATTCGGAGAACGGACTTCGTGACTTGCTGGAAGAAACCATCAGCGAAGAAGATTTAGAATACCCTATTATCCATTTAAAAGAGCATGATATTGAAGTGGCGTTAACGCACAGTAAAACGCAATACAGTGAAGAATATCACTCTTTTGTCAACGGACAAAATACCACACAGGGAGGAACGCACTTAGCAGCTTACAGAGAAGCAATTGTAAAAACCATTCGTGAGTTTTACAATAAAAACTTTGAAGCATCTGACGTTCGTAAATCGATTGTGAGTGCGATTAGTATTAAGGTTATGGAGCCGGTTTTTGAGTCTCAGACTAAA
Organism: Flavobacterium sp. WG21; assembly: GCF_000335775.1. Classification (NCBI taxonomy): domain Bacteria; kingdom Pseudomonadati; phylum Bacteroidota; class Flavobacteriia; order Flavobacteriales; family Flavobacteriaceae; genus Flavobacterium; species Flavobacterium sp. WG21. The sequence continues at coordinate 17,793 of NZ_AMYW01000038.1, read as the reverse complement.
ACCAAATTAGGTTCTACTGATATGGGTTCTGATGACGGGACACCTCCGGTTTCGGTTCGTACCTTTGTGAACGATTTTATCAAAACCAAGTTAGACAATTACCTGCATAAAAATCCAACGACCGCAGAAGCCTTATTGCGAAAAATTTTGCAGGCCGAACGCGAGCGTAAAGAATTGTCCGGAATTAGAAAGCTGGCTACAGATCGTGCTAAAAAGGCCAATCTTCACAATAAGAAATTAAGAGATTGCCGTGCGCATCTTCCGGATACAAAGAATCCAAGAAACCTGGAGAGTACCCTTTTCATTACCGAGGGAGATTCGGCTTCCGGATCGATCACCAAATCACGTGATGTGAATACACAGGCGGTTTTCAGTTTACGTGGTAAGCCTTTGAATTCTTATGGAATGAGTAAGAAAATTGTTTATGAAAATGAAGAATTTAACTTATTGCAGGCAGCGCTTGATATTGAAGACGGACTGGAAAAATTGCGTTACAACAATATCGTAATCGCAACCGATGCCGATGTCGACGGTATGCACATTCGTTTGCTGTTGATTACATTTTTCCTTCAGTTTTTCCCTGAGTTAATCAAAGAAGGCCATTTGTACATTTTGCAGACACCGCTTTTCAGGGTTCGTAATAAAAAAGAAACCATCTATTGTTATTCTGAAGAAGAACGAAAAGACGCGATCGAAAAACTAAAACCAAAACCGGAAATCACCCGATTTAAAGGTTTAGGAGAGATTTCTCCGGATGAGTTTAAAAATTTCATCGGAGACACCATTCGCCTTGACCCAATTATGATGGATAAAAATACTTCAATCGAGCAATTATTATCTTTTTACATGGGTAAAAACACTCCGGACAGGCAAGAGTTTATTATCAAGAATTTGAAAGTGGAATTAGATGCAGTTGAAGAAGAAGTTTAAGATTTAAATAAAAGATACTATTGTCAGACGGTCTTCAAAATAAAGTCATTTTTCAGCAAGTTGCCGAGTTATTGCAAAATGCGCGACAACAGGTTTTACGCACCGTAAATTCTACCATGACCATTACCTATTTTGAAATTGGAAGAATAATTGTTGAAGAAGAACAAAATGGAAAAGACAGAGCCGAGTACGGAAAACAGCTTTTAAAAGGCCTTTCTAAACAATTGACAGAGGAATTTGGTAAGGGTTTTTCGGTTGATAATTTGCAAAACATGAGGAAGCTGTATCTCACTTATTCCATTTCCGAGACAGTGTCTCGGATTTCTGAAGCTGATCAAAAATACGAGACAGTGTCTAGTATTTCTAAAGATCAAAATAAAGTTGAATTACAAAAAACAGCTTTTAATTTTGTTTTGACATGGTCTCATTATATATTTTTAATAAATATCGACGATCCAAAAGAAAGGAAATTTTATGAAATTGAGGCAATTAAGTACCAATGGAGTCTTAGGGAATTAAAACGGCAATATGATACGGCACTTTATACGAGATTAGCTTTAAGCCGTGATAAAGAAGGAATTTTAAAACTTTCAGAACAAGGTCAGATTATTGAAAAGCCCAAAGATATTATTAAAGATCCTTACATATTGGAGTTTTTGGGATTGCCTGAACTTAATCAATATTCAGAATCACAACTGGAAGAAGAGATTATCAATAAATTAGAGCATTTTTTATTGGAATTGGGACATGGTTTTACTTTTGTTGCCAGACAAGATAGAATCACTTTTGATGATAAACATTTCAGAATTGATTTAGTTTTTTATAATCGAATATTAAGATGTTTTGTCCTTATTGATTTAAAAATAGGAGAGCTTAAACATCAGGATTTAGGGCAAATGCAAATGTATGTTAATTACTATGACAGAGAAATGCGTTTGGAAGACGAGAATAAAACTATTGGAATTGTACTTTGCCAGAATAAAAGCGAAGCTGTAGTAAAATATACCTTGCCCGAGAACAATGAGCAAATTTTTGCCAGTAAATACAAAACAGTATTGCCAAGTGTTGAGGTTTTAAAGGAACTTCTTGAAAGCAAATAAATTTGACAAATGAGGAAAATATTTTTATTGATAGCTGTTTTCGCTTTAGTTTCGTGTCAGAATAAAAAAGCAAAGGTTTTGCAAGAAAACGAAGGAATTACAATGGTTAAATCAGAAAGTAAAATAATTAAGAAAAGAGATTTTCCGATAAAGAACTTTTCAAAAATTGAGTTAGTTTCTTATTATAACAGAATTTATTGGGATACATTAAACTATAAAGGCAAATTCCCTTCCTCAAAAGTATTAGTTGATAATTACAGATTAACTTTTGATAGTACGATGATAGAGGAAAGAGTGATTTTGAATAAAAGTCAGGAGAAGGAACTTTTAAATTTAATGGTTTGTGATACCTGTGTTCCCCAAGAGGTTTCGGCAGCTTGTTATAATCCAAGGCATATGATTTTATTCAGAGATAATAAAAATAGAATTATTGGTTATAATGAGTTTTGTTTAAGTTGTGTTGGAGGCAGAACATCACCTAATCTGGATAATTTTCAAAAATACTGTTATTCAGATATGGAAACATTGTTTAGGAAGTTTGGAATTAAACTTTTTGTAGACTATGATGATGAAAAGAAAGAATACAAGATTTTAGAAAAAAAAGGATATTTAAAATATTGATATTAAATAGAAGTACTGAAATAAATTCAGCATAAAAATGAAAGACGAAGAAGACGATAACATCATTCCGGGCGACGACGAGAATAATTCAGAAGAAAACCTGGATAACATTCAGGAAGGAGATGACGATGAAATTATCGATGTAGATGCCAAACATTTTGAAGGAGCGCATTTTTACGAAAATCAGGAACAGGAAGGTGAAGACGTAATTACGAAAGTTACCGGAATGTACAAAGACTGGTTTTTAGACTATGCTTCGTACGTAATTCTGGAACGTGCAGTTCCTGCTATCGAGGACGGATTTAAACCCGTTCAGCGTCGTATTATGCACTCTTTGAAAGAGCTGGATGATGGTCGTTATAACAAAGTTGCCAATGTTGTTGGTCACACCATGCAGTATCACCCACACGGAGATGCAAGTATTGGCGATGCTATGGTACAAATTGGACAAAAAGATTTATTGATCGACTGTCAGGGTAACTGGGGTAATATTTTAACAGGTGACGGGGCAGCAGCTTCGCGTTACATTGAGGCACGTTTGTCTAAATTTGCTTTAGAGGTTTTGTATTCTCCAAAAATTACCGATTGGGGTGTTTCCTACGATGGTCGTCGTGCAGAACCGAACAATCTTCCGGTAAAATTCCCGTTGCTTTTGGCGCAGGGAGCAGAAGGGATTGCAGTAGGACTTTCGACAAAAGTTTTACCTCACAACTTCAACGAATTAATTGATGCTTCGATTAAAATCTTAAAAGGAAGAGCTTTTACGCTGTATCCTGATTTTATGACGCAGGGTATTGCCGATGTGTCTAATTATAACGACGGACTTCGTGGCGGACGTGTGCGTGTGCGTGCTAAAATTGCTCAGTTGGATAAAAATACACTGGTAATCACACAAATTCCGTTTTCGACCAATACCTCGAGTTTAATTGACAGTATTTTGAAAGCCAACGAAAAAGGTAAAATCAAAATCAAGAAAATTGAAGACAATACCGCGGCCGATGTTGAGATTTTAATTCATCTTTTCCCGGGAGTTTCTCCGGATAAAACCATAGACGCGCTGTTTGCTTTTACAGCTTGTGAAACTTCTGTGGCACCTTTAGGTTGTGTGATTGAAGACAATAAGCCGTTGTTTATCGGAGTTTCTGAGATGTTGAAAATATCGACTCACAGAACCGTTGATTTACTTCGTCAGGAGCTGGAAATTCAGTTAGAGGAATTAAAAAATAAATGGCACTTCTCGACTTTAGAAAAAATCTTCATTCGAGAAGAAATGTACATTGACTTCAAATTGTATTCAGATAGAGAGTCACTTTACAAATATTTATACGACCGTTTTGAGCCGTTCAAAAAATCATTCGTCAGAGAGATCAACGATGAAGATTTACAACGTTTGACTCAAATACCGATGATTCGTATTACCCGTTTTGACTCTGACAAAGCCGATGATTTTATCGCGAAGTTAGAAGATGAAATGAAGGAGGTAGAGTATAATCTGGAGAATTTAACGGATTTTGCTATTGCCTACTTCACTAAATTAAAAGAGAAATACGGAAAAGGCCGTGAGCGTCAGACCGAACTTCGTGTTTTTGATAATGTCGAAGCTACAAAAGTGGTCTTGCGTAACACAAAACTTTTTGTAAACAGAGAAGAAGGTTTCGTAGGAACCAGTTTAAAGAAAGACGAATATGTAGCCGATTGTTCGGATATCGATGATGTAATTGTGTTCCTGCGTGATGGTACAATGATGATTTCAAAAGTAGATGCCAAAACATTTATAGGAAAAGATATTATACACGTCGCTGTTTTTGATAAGAGCGATAAGCGCACGATTTACAACATGATGTATCGTGATGGTAAATCCGGACCTTCTTATATTAAACGTTTTAATGTTACCGGAGTTACACGTGATAAAGCGTATGATCTGACTAACGGAACAAATGGTTCACAGGTGGTTTATTTTTCGCATAATCCGAATGGAGAAGCAGAGGTTGTTACTATTTTACTGCGTCAAATAGGAACCATTAAAAAACTGAAATTTGATATTGATTTTGCTAAACTGGCCATCAAAGGACGTGGATCAAAAGGAAATTTGGTTACCAAATATCCAATCAAGAAAATAGAATTAAAAGAAAAAGGAATTTCGACTTTACTGCCAAGAAAAGTCTGGTTTGATGATACCGTTAAACGTTTAAATGTTGATGCCAGAGGAGAATTGCTGGGAGAGTTTAAACCAAGCGATAAAATTCTGATCATAAGTCAGGCCGGTAAGTTGAAAGTGATTATTCCGGAATTGTCGACTCATTTTGAGGAAGATATGATTGTTTTGGAAAAATGGAAACCTAAAAAACCAATTTCGGCAATCTATTACGATGGAGAAAAAGAACGTTATTTCTTAAAACGTTTCCTTGTGGAAAATGAGGGTAAAGAAGAAAGTTTTATTACAGATCACCCGAACTCGCAATTAGAAATTGTATCAACAGATTACCGTCCGCTAGCCCAATTGGTTTTTGCAAAAGTAAAAGGAGTTCAGAAAGAAGATTTACATATTGATGTTGAAGATTTTATTGCTGTAAAAGGCTTTAAAGCACTCGGAAATCAACTGACGAGTGATAAGCTAAAACAAGTAAACCTCTTAGAACCGCTGCCTTATGAAGAACCGGTTGAAGAAGTTCCGGAGAGGGTAATCGCAGACGATGATGACGCCGTTGAAACAGAATTAGATGATGATGGTCAGATAGGTCTGGTTCTCGAATAATACAAAGTAAAAAAGAGGAAGTTTCAAAATTTTGGAACTTCCTCTTTCTTTTCTAGTTCCCAAACGGGAGCTTCAAAATAACTTAATTTGATGAATGTTTTTTTCGGATTCGCATATTGATAAATTCCACAGCAAGCGAAAACGAAATGGCGAAGTACAAATAACCTTTCGGTACCGCTCCAATATGCTCACCCGCAAGTGCCGCATTCGATAAGTGCATGCTTTCCGTAATCAGCATAAAACCAATCAGGATCAAGAACGAAAGCCCCAGTATTTGAATAGACGGATTCTTGTTGACAAAATTTCCAACAGGAACAGCAAATAACATCATAACCAGTACCGAAATGACTACCGCCGTAATCATGATTGTTAAGGCACCATGAACACCATTTGTCATACCGACAGCCGTTAAAATCGAGTCTACAGAAAAAATCAAATCGATCAGCAGGATTTGTATAATGACATTCGAGAATGATTTTTTTGCAACAGTTTTAAGTGTTTTTTCCTCCTCAGCATGATGGTCCACTTTTTCGCTGATTTCTTTAGTACTCTTATAAATCAGGAACAAACCGCCCAGAAATAAAATGACTGCCTGACCGGTAAAATCTCCTTCGAACCAGCCCCAGTGAATGCTGAAAAGAGTTGCTTTCATGGCAATCAGATACGAAATTCCCATCAACAGGGCGATACGCATAAACATGGCCAAAAACAAACCAATTCGGGTGGCTCTCTTTCGATCTTCTTCAGGTAATTTCCCCGTGACGATAGATATAAAAATAATATTGTCGATCCCCAGGACAATTTCCAGAAAAGTCAATGTCAGTAAGGCAATCCAGGCATCGGGGTTTAGAAAAATTTCCATGCTAAAGGTGTTTTTGAAACATTTAAACAGATTATTTACTCAACTCTTATCACTGTACCACGTTGTTTTTGGTCAGAACCCACCATTCCAAATTCAAAAGTATAAGAATCTTTAGAAGTGGTTAGAATTTTCATGCTGATGGCTTTTTCTTCAGCCATATTTTTAGGATGTTTTTTTTGTAAAATGTATTCACAATCACTTACCCATCTGATGGTTGAAGTATCTGTTTTACCTTCAAAAGTTTCGATTTCGATATTGTCTTTACGTTCAAAAACAGTGGTTTTTTTGACACCATTTACTTCAAATTCAAATTTGAATTTTCCATTTTTAAAATCTTTGCAGTTGTGTTCTGTGTTGTAACAGGAGAATAATGTGAGTAACGGTAAAAGGAATAAACTTTTTTTCATTTTAAGTTTTAATTATTTTATGGGTAATAATTGAGGGGTGGGCTTCGACTTCGCTCAGCCTGACGACCTTGCTCAGCCTGTCGACTTTGCTCATTCTGTCGACTTCGCTCACCCTGACAACCTCGCTTAGTCTGTCGACTTCGCTCAGCCTGACGATTTTGCTAATTCTGACAACTTCGCTGAGTCTGATATTAGGGTTTTGGATTTTAGATTTCGGAATGTAAATCTGAGATCGTTAATCAAAAATCAAAATTCTAAGATCGCTTCAATTCATCATCTGTAAAGTTCTTGATTTCTTTTTCTTTGGCAAACTTTTCGGCGTTGTAATTTCCGGATTTGTTTTTTGGAATCGATAAGCTGTCCCAGTCGCCCTTCTTTAATTGTTTGGCATAAAAAACAATCTGTCCGATATGATAAGGATAATGCGCCAACTGTCTGTTGATTGCCTCAATAACGGTATGACCTTCGTTTCGGATGTAAATGATGTCTGAAAGTTGTTCCGGGTTTAAGCTGTTTAAGGCATTCAGCAAACAATCCCAGCCTTTGTTCCAGATCAGCAGGACTTCTTCTTTAGATTGCAGATCATTTTCAAATTCCGAATCGCGATTGCGCCACTCTTTTTCGCCATCAGACGTTAAAAAATCGGTCCAACGTGAGAGCATATTGCCTGAAACGTGTTTTACAATCGTAGCAATACTGTTGGTATCTTCATTAAGGGTAACAAAAAGCTGGTCGGGTTCTAATTGTGCAATGGCTTTTTCTCCCAGCATTTTATAGTACAAAAACTGTTTTTTAACGCTTTCTAAATAGGAATCAGTTGCTTTCATAGTGATACATTTGGTTTAGCGGAAATAAGTTTTTATTTTTTGTCACGGATTCGTGGCAAAAAACTATACAATTTTAATATCGTATTTGTCTAATAGCCCTACAATACCCTGAGTTGAAAATTGTGCTTTTCGCATAGGGTTAAATTCAGGATCAATTTTATAATTGTAGGCAGTTCTAAAGTCGACGCTTGCCAGTTGTGTATCGTTAAAAATAGCTCCCTCGAGATTGCAATTGTCAAACAAAGAACTGGTTAGATTGCATCCTATAAAAGAAACCTCGCGCAAAGAGCAGTTGATAAATTTAGTTTTAGGCATTTTCTTGTTCGAAAAAACAGCATAATCTAATGTGTTTTCTTCAAAATAAACCTGGAATAGAAAATCATCACATTCGTTAAAAGCAATTCCAAGAAGCTTGCAATTTTTGAATGTAGCATTTTTCAGACTAGTGCCGGACAAACTTGTCATTGACAAATTGCAATCGATAAACTCGCAGTCTAAAAAGCTATTGTAAGCAAAATTGCTATTCGAGAAATCACAATTCTTAAAAACACAATCTTCAAACTCCCGATTGTTTATTTTCTTGTCAATATAAGTAACTTTTTCGAAGGTTTTTTGAATGTGAATTAGACTTTCCATGAGTGTTTTTTGGATTTTCGTGCATTGTGACGCACCCTAAGGATATAAATGATTTCCTCTGTTATTTGATAGGAAACCGAATAATTGTAAACCGAATAAACTCTGAAACTACCATCATTATTGGTTTTTTGAGTGTCGTGTTTATAAATTTCGGGTTGAGTTTTAAGAATTTCGGTACTGTCAAAAATAGTATTGACAACTTTATCAGCAATTGCAATTGATTTGCTTTCAAAGAAAATGTAAAAATGAATGTCCTCTAATTGATTCAAAGCATTGCTGGACCAAATTATTTTCTTCCCCATTTTTTTGCAATCTCTTTAGCCTGATCTTCCGCATAAAAGTTGCCTTTTTTGATGTTTTCCAGAGCATCTTCAATGTCTAAATTATAGGCTTTGTCTGAATCAACTGTACTGTTGTTTACAGACTGTAAAAGATGTTTTAGCTTCTCAACAAACGAAGGGTCTTTTACTTTATCAATTTCCTGATGAATCCACTTTAGTTCCGCTTGAATATCCATAATAAAGAATTTGAGTAAAGATACAAATTAGTCGTTAAATAAACCTTTCATAATGATTTTCAATCCGTAAAAGATCAAAAACATTGCGCTTAAACAAGCCACAATTCCAATTCCCAAAACCAGATAATGCCAGTTGGTATGCTGATTCATAAAAGCGTTATAAATTAGCGACGGCCCAATAAACAATAAAGGCAATGAACCCGATAAATATTTAATTCCTTTTCCTAATAATTCTTTATTTGTTGCCATTTTTTTTGTTTTAGGTTTTGAGAGTTTCAGGTTTTAATGTTTCAAGTTTCAAGTTTCAGGTTTCATGTTTTAGAACTTTACGGTTTGATTGGTATAATCTCATTTACATCTGACATTTTACATCTCACATCTTACCAAAAACATTTCACCTTAAAGAGTATAATTGTCCACAGCATTTCGTACGCTGCCGTATTTTTTTAATAATTCGCTGGCTTGTTCGTAGGAAACAGGAATTTCTCCCATAATCATTTTTACACCGCGATCTACCAGTTTGATATTACTCAACTGCATATCGACCATTTTATTGCCTTTTACTTTTCCAAGCTGAATCATTGCAGCAGTCGAAATCATATTGAGCACTAATTTTTGAGCTGTTCCTGCTTTCATTCGGGAGCTTCCGGTGATAAATTCCGGACCTACAACCACTTCAACCGGAAATTGGGCAGTAAGCGCCAAAGGACTTCCTGCATTGTTAGTGATACAGCCCGTAAGAATATTGTTTTGATTACAGCTTTCTAAACCGCCAATCACATAAGGCGTAGTTCCGGAAGCCGCGATACCAATCACTACATCGTTTTGATCAATATGATTCGCCTGTAAATCAATCCAGGCTTGAGTTGCATTGTCTTCGGCATTTTCTACGGCACGACGAATGGCAGTATCACCACCGGCAATAATTCCGTTTACTAAATCAAAAGGAACACCAAAAGTTGGAGGACATTCTGAAGCATCAACAACACCTAAGCGTCCGGATGTTCCCGCACCGATATAAAATAATCGACCGCCTAATTTTAGTTTAGAAACTACCTGTGCTACTAAAGTTTCAATTTGCGGAATCGCTTTTTCGACTGCATCAGGAACAGTTTTGTCTTCCTGATTGATGTTAACCAGAAGTTCATGAACCGACATTTTTTCTAAATGTTCGTATTTTGAGGACTGTTCTGTAGTTTTTGTAAAGGTCATTTTTTCGTGTTAATTGAACTGGGTCAAAATTAATCTTTTTTCTTGCAATCTCGAAATTTGGAACGTAAAGTCGTGAAGATTTAGAATATTTTTTTGTTGTAATTTCTGATGAAATGATTGCTCTGTTGAACCTTTATTAAAACAACTAAAACATTATATTTGTTAAATAATTAAAAATTTGGAATGGATATAATTAGCTTTTTAACGAGTATCGCAAAAATATCAGTCTTTGTTTCTTTTTTACTGGCCTTCTTTTTACTCACAGTGCAAACAAAGAATAAATTGACAAACCGACTGTTTGCTTTCTATTTAATATTTTTTGCCCTTGATAATAGCGGTATTTTTATTGATGATGAGTTTATAAAAGCCCATTTTAATTTAGAATTTTTCAGATGGACGGCTTGTTCTCTGGTTTTGCCTTTTTTCTATCTGTACGTTTTGTCCGTTTGTTTCACAGATTTTAGATTGAGATCGAAACATTTACTACACGCAATTCCATTTGTACTCCTGAATGTGTTTTATATGTTCAGGCTTTACTTTTTAACGAACGCCGAAAAAATAGTGTTTTACAACCAGCGTGATCAGTCGCCGGAGATGTTCTTTTTGTTTCTCGCTTTGGCCTTGCAAATTGTATTTTACAGCATTGGAGTAGCTTTGGTCTTAAAAAAATACAAAGCAATATATGAGGAAAATTATACCAATCCCAGAAGTTCTGTTTTTAAATGGCTGCTTCAGATAGCGGCTATATTCTTTGTTTTGTATTATTTATGTATCATTAAGAATGCTTTAAGATATGTGAATTACGATTCGTTATGGATTTGGTCTAATGTAATATTACAGTTTATGGTTTTGGTAATAACCTGCTGGTTTGTATTAAAAGCCCTGAATCATCCGGATCTTTTTCGCGGTATCGATTCTAAATTACAATTGGCCAAAGATATTCTTCCTAAACAGAATAATAATGTCGGAGAAAAGGAGCATCAAAATGAAGTGATTTCAGATCAAATTGCGACATTGAAGCTTTATATGACCGAAAAAGAACCTTTTCTGGATCCGTCATTAACCATTCAGGAACTTTCGAATCAGATTAATATTCCTGTTCGGGATTTATCGGTTTTAATCAATCATCATATCGATCAGCATTTCTTTGATTTTGTGAATGAATATCGCATTCAAAAAGCAATGAATATACTGAAAGATCAGTCCAAAAGTCAGCTCACAGTTTTGGAAATTTTGTATGAAGTAGGTTTTAATTCAAAATCTTCTTTTAATACCTCTTTTAAAAAATATACAAATTTAACGCCTACAGCTTTTCGGAACGCCTCATAATAAAGGCTTTGCATAAAGTACTACTTCGTGACGAAAAAAGTCGAACTCATTTCTGTTGAGAAAATGAGTTCGACTTTTTTTTGTCGGTCGAATTCCGAAAATTTCTGCAACAACTTTGCTTCATAATTAATCGAACAAGTTAAAACCAGAAATCATGAAAAAAGTTTGTCTCCTTATTATTTTAGTATTACCGGTGTTAGGTTTAGCACAAACAACTGCAAAATTAAAAGGGAAAATAGCCAGTGAAACAACTGTATTAGAATGGGCAGATGTTTCCGTATTCAATTCAGAAGGAAAAATTATTGAAGGAACAACCAGTAAGCCGGACGGTTCTTTTGAACTTAATTTAAAAGAAGGTTTTTATAAAATCGGAATAAGTCTGCTGGGATTTGTTGATTACGAAAAGCAGATCGCGATTAAAAAAGATACCGATTTAGAAACCATAGTTTTGAAAGAGAATACTACTCAGCTGGGAGAAGTAGTAATTAAAACTAGAAAGAATACCATCGAGCAAAAAACAGATCGTTTGGTTTATAATCTCGAAAATAATGTCACAAATGTTGGTGGTGATGCTTTAAGCGCCATCAATACCGCACCTGGCGTTGTGGTTCAAAAAGAGACGATCAGTATATTAGGAAAAGGGACTTCCCGTGTAATGATTGACGGACGTATCGTTGAGTTAACCGGAGAAGAACTAAACAACTATTTAAAATCGATATCGGCGGCAGATATTAAAAACATTGAGATTATCAGTACACCTCCAGCAAAATACGAAGCCGAAGGAACGGGAGGGCTTATTAATATTGTATTGAAAAAAGGTACCCGAAATTCCTGGAAGAACACTTCCACAGTAACTTATGATCAGAATAAATACGGGGCTTTGACTTTAAGAGATAATTTCTTTTACAACAAAAATAAGTTTAGGTTTTCTGCCAGTATTAATGGAAAGAAAGGACATAAATATGCCGATGAGTTTCTCGATATGTACTTTCCTGACGGACTTTCTGAGATGATTATCAATACAAAATTTACCGATGAGAGTTTGTCCGGGAAATTAGCTTTGGATTATGATTTTTCAGATCGTATAACCATAGGTTTTCAGGTTTTAAAAGACAGAAGTAATCCGGATTTTAAATCGGATATCAGAATTAATAATTACAATAGTAAAAATGAACTGGACAATTATATCCTGAACAATAGTTTTGTGGATAAACAGTCCGGTAACCAGACTTATCACGGGCATTTGATTGCAAAATTGGATTCTTTAGGCAGAAAACTGTCTTTTGATGTGGATTATTTTAATTACAATTCAAAATTCGACCGAAATGCGATCGCCTACAATTACAGACCGGATAATTCATTTGCAGGGATCAATCAGTCGGCAAGAAATATTTCCGATCAGGATATTGATAACTGGAGTTTTAAGGCAGATATGGAACATCCGCTTACAGCATTCAATCTGTCATATGGTACAAAAATGAGTTTTACAAACAGTAAGAGTTATGTACTTTACTACAACACGATTACAGGAACACCGGAATTGGATCCGAATCAGTCCAACCGATTCAGATATACAGAGAACAATCAATCTGTGTATATTAACGGAGATAAAAAACTCAGTGAGAAATGGAATCTTCAATTGGGATTGCGCCTTGAAAATACCCAAACGAGTGGTTTTTCAGAAACCTTAAACGAGGAAACAAAAAATAATTATTTGAGATTATTTCCTACGGTTTATGTTTCATACAAAGAAAATGACCGTAATAATTTCAGTTTTAATTATGGAAAAAGAATCAGCCGACCTCAGTTTGATTTGCTGAATCCATTTCGTAATTATATTAACAGCAACAGTTATTCTGAAGGAAATCCGTTTTTAAGACCTTCGTTTAGTGATAATTTTGAATTTAGTCATTCGTATAAAGGAGTTTTGCGAACCAGCGTTTTCTTGAATGTGATCAATGACGGTTATGGTGTGATTTTTACCTCAATTCCCGAAACCAATACGCAAATTGTAACCAGAGAGAATTATTTCAGAGATCTAAAGTATGGGGTTGGAGAAAGTTATTCGGCTAGTTTTGCAGACTGGTGGCAAAGTGAAAATACCTTGTACTTTTTAGGATCAAAAACAAAGTTTATTACAGCTATTAATGCTACACCGTCAAATAGTCTGGAAATCAATTTTTCGACCAACAATACCTTTTCATTAGGTAAAAATTCTAAACTTCAAATTGATTTTAATTACAATACACCTTCCCGAAGCGGTTTGTACAAAACGGGGTATATGTCGAGTTTTGATATTGGTTTTAAACAGGATATGCTGAATAAATCCCTGCAGATTGCTTTTCTGGCCAATGATATTTTTAATACTTCTTATTTAAAAGATTTAGTTTCGGTTGTAAATGGTGTAAAGCAGGTATACAGCCAGAATTTTTCAAACCGATTTTTACGTTTATCTGTTATTTATAATTTTGGGAACAAAAAAATAAACATGAAACAGCGTGATTTTGGAAATCAGGAGGAGAAAAACAGAACGGGGAATTAGGTTTATAAGGTGAGATGTGAGATGTAAAAAGTGAGATGTGAGAAGCAGAGAAGAAAGTTTTCTGCTTCCCGGGTTTCCAAACTACAATATAAAAGCTAAAAGAATCCCCAGAACAATCATAGAGACTTTGGCAACATTGAATTTATGTCCTTCGCTGCTTTCGAAAATAATAGTTGAGGAAATGTGAAACAGAATTCCGATAACGATGGCTGTAATTTCAGTATAATATTTGCTTAGAACCGGTAAATATTCAGAGGCGACGGTACCCAATGGTGTCATAACTGCGAATGTAAGCATGAAAGCAAAAATGGCTTTTTTATTCAGCTCTGCATTGATAAAAAAGGTGGTCAGAATTACAGCAATTGGTAAATGATGAATAGCAATTCCAAGAGCCAGACCATGATGATGGCTTACCGGAAAACCTTCCAGAAAAGCATGAATACACAAGCTGGTAAAGAGCAGCCACGGAATCTGTGACATCTTAGCGTGTCCGTGAACGTGCCCGTGCTCGGCTCCCTTAGAGAAAAACTCCAGTATAATCTGGAATAAAATTCCAAGCATGATGAAGATACCAATATTGTGCTTATGTGTTTCATAAACTTCTGGTAACAGGTGCATTACGGTTAAGGACAATAAAAATGAACCGCTAAACGCAAGCAGCAGCTTTAGATTGGTTTTGCTCTTTGGTTTTAAAAACAAAGCCACCATATAACCTAAAAGTACAGAGAATAAGGGGAGTAGATAATTCATTTTTTATGGTTTAACCGTTGATTTGTTTAACCGTTTAATTGTTTTTGTTTAGCGATTAAACGGTTAAACAATTAAACGATTGCCCAGTTTTATTTAAAAATCATGATTAATCGTTCGCTTTCAGTTTTGTGGAATTTTTTGAGTTTATAATCTCCAAAAATATCCAACAGGAAAATTCCGGCTTCTGCCATTAGTTCTTCAAAATCTTTTAAAGTTAAGGCTTTTACTTTTTCTGTGAAATGGTAATTTTGTCCCTGATCCTCAAAATCTATTTCTTTAAAAATATGCCCGTCCTCGACATATCTTTTGATTTTGAAATCAATTCCGTCCACACTTTTTACTTCTTCAGGTACCAAAGTTTCAATAACCTGAGTAACGTTCATAAAGTCGATTACCGCAAAACCGTATTCAGATAAACTTTCTTTAATGGCTTTAAGAGTGGTTAAATTATCGTCGTCACTTTCAAAATACCCAAAACTAGTAAATAGATTAAAGATCGCATCAAACTTTTCTTCAAAAGGTTCGCGCATATCGTGCACTTTAAAATGCAGCGTTTCGTTACTGTTTTTTGTAGCTTCTGCAATACTGTTTTCAGACAAATCGGCGCCTAAAACATTAAATCCCAGTTGGTTTAAATAGATAGAGTGGCGCCCTTTTCCGCAAGCCAGATCAAGTACTTTCGCTTTTTCAGGCAAATTCAGATAATGGGTTAAATTGTCCATGAAAATCTGAGCTTCGCGATAATTTCGGTCTTTATAAAGAATATGATAATATGGAGTGTCAAACCATGAAGTAAACCAATTTTCGGTATTACGTTCCTGATTTGGTGAGGATGAGTTTGCTGCTTCAGACATTTATTCTATTTCAATTAATTCAAAGTCCGGCAAATTTAGTGTATTTTTGCCGAAAAATAACTATTTCGCAACGATACCTCTATGAATCCTTGCGGAAATGCAGCAGGTGTACGGATATGCAGATGCAGAGATCAACAGCAGTACATTTGAAATAATTCAAAAATAAAGATGGAAGAAAATTTTAGAATGATAGCCAAATGTTTTTTTGGTTTTGAAGAAATATTAGAGAATGAATTGCGCACTCTTGGTGCTCAGGATGTTGAAAAAGGAGTGCGAATGGTAAGCTTTAAAGGAGATAAAGGCTTCATGTACAAAGCTAATTTATCACTTCGTACCGCACTTAAAGTTCTAAAACCTATTTATTCGTTCAGAGCAAATAATGAACAGGCGCTGTACAAAGGAATTTCGGGTGTAAACTGGTCTAAATTATTAAATGCCAATCAGACTTTTGTGATTGACGCCACCGTACACTCCACTTATTTCAACCACTCTGAATTTGTTTCTCAAAAATGTAAAGATGCTATCGTAGATCAGTTTAGAGAAAGAACAGGACAGCGTCCGAGTATCGATAAAGCTTTTCCGGATTTAAGAATTAATGTACATATCGATAAAGATCAGGTTTCAGTTGCGTTGGATACTTCAGGGAATTCACTGCATCAGCGTGGCTATCGAACTGCAACTAATATTGCGCCAATCAACGAAGTTTTGGCTGCTGGAGTCCTATTGTTATCAGGATGGGAAGGACAGAGTCATTTTGTAGATCCAATGTGTGGTTCGGGAACTTTTCTGGCAGAAGCCGCTATGATTGCCTGCAATATTCCGGCGAATATTAATCGTAAAGAGTTTGCATTCGAAAAATGGAAAGATTGGGATAACGATCTTTTTGATCAGATTGTAAACAGTCTGATGAAAAAAACAAAAGAATTTCATTACACGATAAAAGGGTTTGATAAAGCGCCAAGTGCTGTAAACAAAGCCAAAGACAATATCCGAAACGCCAACTTGGAAGATTATGTTACGGTAAGTGAGGATAACTTTTTTGATACCGAAAAAGCGGTAGAAGGAAAGTTACACATGGTTTTCAATCCGCCTTACGATGAGCGTTTGGATATTCACATGGAAGAATTCTACAAAAATATCGGAGATACTCTAAAGAAAAGCTACCCGGGTACAAACGCCTGGTTTATTACGGCCAATCTTGAAGCGCTGAAATTCGTAGGTTTAAAACCATCCCGAAAAATTAAACTTTTCAATGGAAGTCTTGAAGCACGTTTGGTAAAATACGAGATGTACGAGGGAAGTAAGAGAACGAAATTTCAGGTCTAAGGTTCTAATGGGCTAAGTTCCTAAGGCGCTAAGAACCATAGGAACTTAAAAAAGAAAATAACAATAATTTTAAGGTTTTAAAAAAAAGGACAAAGGAATCTACAAAGTATAATCTTAGAACCTTAGCTTCTCAGAACCTTAGCAACTTAAAGAAAAATGACAAAACTACAAGTAAGAGCTTTTTTATACCAATTAGGATGTTTCGCGATTCTATTTATTTTAGGGAGATTTTTAGTAGCTTCTTATACCGGATTAACGGGATTTTGGATTCCAATGACCGCTTTTATTGTCGCTACATTGATTTCGCCTAAATTTCAGTCCGTAAAGACTAAAGATGGAGAAAAGCTTTTCATGAAATGGATTTTTATAAAAGGAATTAGAGAAATTGGATAATTAATGGATTGTATATGAGGATAATTGGACTTATCGGCGGAATTAGCTGGGTTTCTACAGCAGATTATTACAAACTTATAAATGAGGGAATTAATAAGGAGCTGGGAGGGCTTAATTTCTCAGAGTGTCTGATTTATTCTTTCAATTATGCCGATATTAAAAAGAATAACGATGCCAATGATTGGGATGCAACTTTTAATTTGCTTTTAAAAGGTTGTCAGTTTCTTAAGCAAGGTGGGGCAGAAGCTATTGTTTTGTGTGCGAATACTATGCATTTAATTGCTGACCGGCTTGAGAAGGCAATTGATTTGCCCATTATTCACATTGCGACTGAAACTGCATTAGCGATTCAGAAGAAAGAAGTGAGAAAAGTAGGTTTGATGGGAACGAAGTTTACCATGGAACTTGATTTTTTCAAAGATAAATTAGCCGAAAAAGGAATTGAGACTATCATTCCTAAAAATGATGTCGACCGCGATTTTATGCACACCACAATCTTTGAAGAATTAGGAAGAGGTTTGGTAACGGAGGCAACTAAAAAACGATATTTAGAAATTGCCAATCAATTGATACAAGAAGGCGCTGAGGGGATTATTCTAGGCTGTACCGAAATTCCTTTAGTGATAAAACCAGAAGATGTTGCTGTTCCGGTTTTTGATACCACTTTAATTCATTCTATGGCAGCTGTTCAGTTTCAATTGTCATAAAAAGTTAGAAAAAATCCCAATTATT